>NZ_JBGFGP010000143.1:0-154298 GCF_041224545.1 Sedimentitalea sp. XS_ASV28
TGGTCGAGCGCTGCTTCAACAAGCTCAAAAACGCCCGGCGCGTCGCCACCCGCTACGACAAGACCGCCGAGAGCTTCCTTGGCTTCATCGACATCACATCTATCCGCCTATGGCTCCGCCATTTGTCAACATGACCTAGTGCAACCACACAGGCAGCGTCCCCGCTCCACCGTCAGGGATCAGAAATCCAGATCTGCATAAAGCGGCGGCGGGCGAAAGCCGGGAACCTGATCGACCAGGATCGACCGAAACGCCGGACGGGATTTGATCTTGGCGTACCAGTCCTTGACAACCGAGGACCGGTTCCAGTCCACGTCGGAAATGTAATCCAGCGCCGACAGATGTGCGGCGGCCGCAAAATCCGCCAGCGTCATGACACTCCCCGCCAAAAACAAACTGGGCGCGTCCGATCTCCGAACCGCCGTTCTACGGCTATTCACTGCGAATCGGCGTCACTTTTACCTATCTCGGGCTGAAGGTGAACGAGAGGGCTCAATGTTCCATCGGCGACCGCGCGGCTACGAACCTTTGGGCGGCGGGCGAAACCATGGCCGGCTCGATCCTGGGACAGGGTTATTTGGCCGGGTTCGGCATGACCATTGGCACAGTGTTCGGCCGTATCGCGGGCAGGAAGGCCGCAGCCCATGCCTGGCCACGGCGCTTTGCAGATCTTTTTGACCGGTCGGGCATGTCGATCACGGTGGGCCTGATCGTCTGCTTCGGACTGCTCTTTGACTTGGTACGGTGAGCAAGACCCGAATCCGGTGCAGGCTTCTATGCTTACATATCGCATGGGCTGGGGTCCATCGTTCGATTCATCATACAGGAGAACCGCCGGGCTTGGACCCGTTGCATTGAACTTCGAAACCATCCCGGCTCGTTCAAATACGCTTTTGAACTCGAACGATCACTCTTCAAGATACAGCGGCACCGTCGACAGGGACATCTTGGCTGACCCGTTCTGAACGTCGCGGGCGTGAGAGATGTAGATCAATGCCTTGTTGTCGGAGTCGTAAATCCGACGCACGTTCAGGGATTTCCAGATCACCGAGCGGCGCTCCGAAAAGACGCTTTCGCCCTCTTCCGAGGTATCGATGTCACCCATCGTGATCGGGCCGGTCTGGCGACAGGAAATCGAGGAGTTCGACGGATCCTCGAACCAGTCACCCTTTTGAAGCCGGTCGATCACCCCACGATCGAAATAGGCGACATGACAGGTAATGCCATCAACCTTGGGGTCGGCAAAGGCTTCGATAATGATGTCATTTCCAAGCCAGTCGACATCGACCTTGCCAACCTCTTCTGCGTGGACGGTCGATGCAATCAGGGCGGCGAAGGTCGCCTTGGCTGCAAGCTGCCGTATGCAACTTTTCATATATTTCACCGTCGTCAGGTCAGACCGAGAATACTCAGAACAAGCAAAACGACGACGATGACACCGATAATGTAAAATACGCGATTCATGAGGGATTCCTGTTTCCGGTCGCCCGGATATTTCTGGATATTGCATTTGGTGGGGCCGCCGTGAACCGGCGGCCCCAAGAGGTCAGGAGTTTTCGTTCAGGAAGTCATCGACTTCTTTCTTCGCTTCTTCCTTGGATTTTCCGTATTTTGCCTGGAGTTTGCCTTCCAGTGCTTCCCGGTTGCCATCCATCTCTGCCAACTCGTCGTCGGTCAGATCGCCCCACTTGGCTTTGATGTTACCGGTCATTTCCTTCCACTTCCCTTGGACTTGATCCCAGTTCATTTTAGATCCTTTCTTAGTTAAGTTAATTTACGATCAGGCTTTCGTCGTTGCTTTGTCAACTCTTGCCTGCCGTTCTGCCAGTCAGATGCTCAGGACTGGCAGGTTTGCCACCCGTCCGGCGTTGGGTGTCTTGTCACCTTTCGCGCCGGACCACGGCGGTATTCAACAGCCTTCGATGACACCGCGACGACAGATGCGTCTTCGCGATGATCTTTGCTTGGGATTGTCGGCACGGATACAAGCTCACTCTCTATCGGCTCAGCGAGCCACCGACACCATCGTTGCTGTTGTTGTTCACGATCTTTCGATCGGGAAAGAAAACCAGCTTATTGACCGTTCCTGGATCGACAACCAGCGTGGCGGATAGATCATTGGAACTGTCACATTCGTTCGAGGTCGAGCCCGTCAGGTGCGCCGGGCTCGACCCATTGGATCCGGTATCAGTCAATATTGATGGGCCGTCCGACATAGGCGCCGAAGACCGCTGCGCCCAGACCAACCAGAGCGGCGAGAGCAGCGAGCAAGGCAGCCTTGGCCGCGCGATCGGATGCCTGATCCGCCGCCTCAAGGGCGCTGGCCTGGAACGCGTCCAGTTGTTGCTGAGACTCGTCGATCGCGGTCTGAACCTCTGCCCGCAACTCTTCCATGCGCGCCTGGATCTGATCGACATAGGCTTCCGCCTCCTGGGGCGTCATGCCGAGCCGTCTTTGCATCACGCGAAGCGCCTCCTGCCGGTCTTCTTCGGAGAGAACCGCATCTTCGCCGCCAATGAGCGTGTCGGCGAGGTTTTGCAGTTCTGTCCGGGCGTTCGTCGGATTCCGCAGGATTTCAATCGCTGTGGAGGAGACCGCCCGAAACGCCCTTTGCTGTTCTGCGCGGCTGATGACGCTGCGGAAAGCCTCGCGTGTTTCTTCGCGGAAGTTCTGCGGCGTGATGCCGGCCTCGCGGAGTCTGGTCGCAATGGGTTCCGGAAGGTCTTCCAGACCGATCTGGCTGATTGCGAGGTCTGGCAGGTTGACGTCGTCGGGGATCGCGCTTCCGACGGCCGAGCCGGTTGCCGATACGGCTTGCGACACGGTGTTGCCCGCCAGGCTGAGCGCGGATCCGGCCATGTTGAACACACCGATGCCCGCGCTTATCGTCAGCCAGGCTGCGGCAAGCGTCGACAAGGCCCAGACCGTCGCGCCGTGCAGCATCGATCCGACACCGTGCAACACGCCCGCAAGACGGCCGGCAACGAACCCGCCGATGCCAAGCGCGATGACCTGACTCACGAACAGCCAGATCGGAGACGCTGTCGGGACGCTCCCCATAACGTCATTTTCGTCGATTTCGATCGCGGTCAGCCCGATGCCAAGACCAAGCAGGCTGAGGACGGCGAAGATGGCAAGACCGACGAAAACTCCTGCGAAAATGGCACCCCATGCCGAGCGCCCCCCACGATCGAGCTGCGTTTCATGCAGGTACGCTTCCCGTTGACTTACCATGTATTGTTCTCCATTGAATTTGTCCGATTTATGCCAGCAGGGTGTCCCGTGGTTTCTAGTCGGCTGATGTTTCGGTGATATGACGGGTGTTTGCCCGCCGACCTGAGCCGGTTTTCGCATTTGACGACTTGCAGGGTGCGATGGGCGGTTCCCCCGGTGAAGGCAGAGCCGACGCGTTCATACAGCGCGAAAAGAAGATGTCTCATTTGCGCGAATTCGTCCCCAGGCTCTGGTTTTCCGCCTCCGACTTCGCCTTGTCGGCGACCCGTTTGACGGCTTCTTTCGCCTTGTCCCCCGCTGCCTGAACGGCGGATTTGTCATCGGGATCGGACGGGTCAGAGCTCTCGAGTTCCGCTTTCGTCTCGGCGGCAATATCCTGAGCCTCTTCCTTTACAGAGGCCACGACCGAGGCGACTTTCTTTTTTTCCTCGTCGAAGATGCGTTCGGCTTCGTCAAACAGGCTGTCGCTCCTGGCGCCCATAAGCCTGTCTTCGCGTCCCGTACGCGGGAGGGCACCCGCAACCGCCGCACCGAATGCGAGCGCGAGCGCACCGATCACCAAAGGCTGGCGTTCATAGAAATCCGCCACCGCCTCGGTCCCATCGCCGACGGAACGCGCAACGGAACGGCGCATGTCAATCGCCTTTCTGCGGGCCGCAATCACGCGCTGACGGCCTTCTTCGGTCAGGTTTTCCGTGCCTTCGGAGATACGCTGACCCATGTTCGACAGACCCGACCGGGCGGCATCCGCAGTGCGCGCCACACCGGACTTTGCCGAGGCCGCGGTTTCGCGAATGGAAGAACCCGCGCCAGCTACGCGATCTTTCGCAGATTGAACCATGCCGGTCGGGGCGTCTGTGCCCGTTCCCGTTCCACCGGTATAGTCCTGTCCGATCGGCGAGGGGTCGTAATCCTCACGCGACCACGAAGGTTCGCGAAAGCCGGGTTGTGACATGTTATGCTCCAGCCGGCCTTGCACATCGTGCCCGTCACGGTAGCGATCGCGCGACTGAAACTCCGGAGCCGGGCGCTGGGCGCTTCCAAACATCAGCCACGTCAGACCAATACCGGTCAGCGCGAGCGGAATCGGGTTCGCTTTGACCTGCTCTGAAATAGACCGGCCCATATCGCCGCCATGTTCGCGAAACCGGTCGCCGACCTGACGCACCAGTTCCTCGACAGAAAACTTGCTCTGCAATTCGTTCAGATTGGATGCCAGATCAGAACGATGATCCTCGATTTCCCGTTCGATCTGTTTCACGCTGCGGGTTTCACTTGTCATCGTATGCCCCCTTGACCGCTGCGGCATCGCGCTGAACATTCTTCAGTGTGCGCGACGGAGCGAGGCTGGAAAGTTTCAAATCACTCAGGCCCTTGTTGACCAGGATGTAGGCGGCGATACCCAGCAGCGCTCCGACGATCAGGGCGGCCCAACCGGTATCCAGCCCGGCCTCGGCCAGCGCCGCGACAAGAGCGGCGGCGAGGACGTTGAGCGCAACCAGCGCAATGATCGCGGCACCTGCAATCAGTCCGATTGCGGCACCGGCCTTGCTAACATTGTCGCTGACCTCGGCGCGGGCGAGATCTATCTCGCCCCTGACCAGTCCGGTCACGTTGGCCATGGCATCCGACAGCAGCGCTCCTGCGCTCTTGCCTGTGGGTCTGTCGCTCATGACAACTCTCCGTCCATAGAGGTTCCCGAGGGTCCAGCATGCGCTCCCTGTGCCAGTGCATCCCCGGTGCCCGGCGTGTTTCCCGCCTCGGAGATGTCGCTGCCCGACGCCTTGGCAAATCGGGTGGCGGCAAAGCCAACCAGAGCCGCACCCGCCAGAAAGATCATGGGATTGCGCCGCGCAAATGCGCTGACGTCCTGCACCATCTCGCCGAGGTCCTTGTTGCGCATCGCATCCGAGGCGTCGGCAAGGCTCTCTGCAATTTGCCCGAAGGTGCGCTCCTGCGGTGATCCGCTGCGCATTTCACCGGCTGCTGTGCGGAGCGCCGAGGCAACATCAGACAGTTCATCTGCTGCGGTGTTCTTGGCGGTATTGGCCTTTTCCGACGCGGCGGCTGCGGCATCCTGCGCCGCGCTCTGCGCCGAAGCCCTGGCTTCGCCAGCCAGTTTAGACACCTCCGCCCTGGTCTTGTCCTTGGCTCCGTCCGAGTCTTTCGTCCTGTCCGAATCGGAGCGGGCATCCGGATTTTCTGGTTTGTTTTCAACCATCATTGTTCTCTCCGTCCAAGTTCAGAATACAAGACTGATCACGGCGAGAACGACGACGATCACCCCGATCAGATAGAAAACGTTGTGCATCATTGTCCTCCGTCATGCGCATCAAGCGCGCTTCGATATAGATACGGCTTTGGTGCCCGTGATGCGCGGCGCAAGACGTTAATCTGTGTTAAGGTTTTTGAAGATTGGTGCGCCATTTGGCGGAATGGTGAACTGGAGCGCGGTCAAAACAGAGTAGCCTGCATGTGCATCTCGAAAGGAGTGGACATGAGTATCGACACGCTTGAAGACCTCTACATCGAACAGCTCAAAGACCTGCACAGTGCCAATAGCCAAGCGTACAAAGTAACCAAGGATATGGCCGCGGCGGCGACCGACGAAGACCTGGTTGCCGCGCTCAACGCGGGTGCCGATGGCATTCAGCGGGGCATCGACGAGATCACTTCGATCTGCGCCCGCCATCACGAACGCCCGGCGGGAGAGCATTGCAAAGGTATGGAAGGGCTGGTGGATGAGGCCCGCGCGCACGCCATCGACGAATCATTCGGCGAGGATGCGACACGCGACGCCATGATCATCACGCAATATCAGCGTCTGGTGCACTATGCGATTGCCGGATATGGCTGCCTCGTGGCGTTTGCCGACAGGCTGGAACTGGCGGAGGATGTGGCCGCGCTCAAGACCTGCCTTGACGCATCTTACGAAGGCGACCGGACCATGACGGAGCTTGCGACCAGCGGTATCAACGCGGACGCAGTTGCCTGATTATAGCATTTCGCGATAAACCTGAATCACCTAACGCTGCCTGAAGTCAAAAATTTCAACGCGTTAGGTGGTATCAGACGTTTCAAGTTAATCGTGAAACGCTTTAGTCCTGCATCGCCTGACGTGTGGAATCGCTAAGCACCACCTTTTGGGCAGGCGGGAACCACGACGTATCCATATCAACGAACGGGTTCACGAATTCGCATTCCCGTTCCCACTTGGCGCGATCGCGCAGGCGCATATAGGGCCGTTCGATCTCGATCTCGCCAGCGGCGGCAAAGCTTCTGAGCAGCTTGTTGATATAGATCGACGTCAGCCCGACCGCCTGCCCGATCTCGACCTGGCTGAAGGGAACCTGAAACCGGTTTCCGAGGCCCACATTTGATACTTCCAGACGGGAGCGGAGTTGCAAGAGCCAGAACTTGAGCTTCCGGGTTGCATCCATCGAAGCAAGGCTGCTGGCGTGATGGCGAAGCGCGATCTGATCGAGGCTCCCGATTGCGGTCAGCAATGCGCCGAGGCGGGGGAAATCCGAAAAGAGCGGTGCCAGGCCGCTGCGCGGGAAAGGACAGACAACCCCGTCGGTCTGCATGACAACGCGATGGTTCGCATGTGACGAGCCGATCTCGGCGAGCCCAATGACTTCGCCCGGCAGGTATATGCGTAAAATCTGGCTTCTGCCGTCCGAACTGTCGGCTTTGACCACGGCCCAGCCTGTTTTCAGAATATTGATGCCCTCGGTCTGATCGCCAACGCGGATGATCGTTCCGCCCTTGCCCTGCGCACGCTCGTCTTTTTCCATTTCGGCGACAAATTCGCGCTCCTGTTCGGTGAGGCACACGAAGCGCGACAGGCGGCTGACAAGACAGCTTTCATAATGGTGATTCATGGGAAACCTAAATTGTTTTATGATGTACCGGCTCGCCTGAGCGGGCGCCCTTAGGTATGTTATCCTACAGTCATACGGTTCAATGAGGAAAGAAACATCGTGGAACTATCGCGGACCATTCAGTCGGTCATCATATCGCCATCAGCCATGTCCTTGCAAATCGGCATGAGCCAGAAACTGTCGATGAGCCGATTGTCGCCGCTCTTCCGCTCTGCATCCTGTGCGGCGACAACTCCGCGTCACACCTTGTTTAGCGCGTATCGTACTGGCGCACGAGACCTGATTGACTAAGCTACCATTGGATCTGATCGTGCTATCGATCAAGGTGTGATCCAATCACTTCAACACTCTGCTTTGGGAGAAAAGACTATGGAAGATGCTGGGATCGGCTGGATTGCAGCGATTATCGTGGGCGGGCTCGCGGGCTGGATCGCGTCCATCGTAATGAAGTCAGACACTGGTATTCTTCTGAATATCATTCTCGGGATTGTCGGAGCGGCGCTTGCCAGCTTCATTTTCGGTCTGCTCGGCGTCTCCTTCGGGGGCTGGCTGGGATATCTGGTGGCCGGTGTCGTCGGCGCCTGTATCCTGGTCGGCGCTGTGCGTGCGATCCGACGCTGACATATACACAATACGGGTGGACGCAGTGGTAAACACTGCGTTCACCATTTTTTAAGCTGCCGTCATAATCGCAACGGGATGTAGACTGATATGTTCGAACCGGGACGGAATTGCTGGCGGCTAGAGCAGGCGGAACAATTCGCCTTCATCGTTGATGCTGAAGAATATTTCATCGCGGTCAGGGCGGCGATGCTGAGGGCTCGGCACACTATCACATTGATCGGTTGGGATTTTGATGCTCGTATCAACCTGGGCGATGACGAAGGTCCGCCCAAACTCGGCGATTTCATGGTGTGGCTGGCGGACCGGACGCCGGCGCTTCAGATAAGGCTGTTGCGGTGGGATACGGGTGCATTTCAGGCGATGTTTCGCGGCAATACACTTGCGACGATGTTGCGCTGGAAACTGCACAAGCAGGTGACCCTGAAACTGGATGGCGCGCATCCATTTGCCAGTTCCCATCATCAGAAGATTGTCGTGATCGATGATTGCATCGCATTTTGCGGTGGCATCGACATGACGATCGGACGCTGGGACCGGCGCGCGCACGAAGATGACGACCCCGGCCGCATCGGACCCGATGGCCAGATGCACCCGCCGTGGCATGACGCGACAAGCGCCTTTGACGGCGAAGCGGCGCGCGCGCTGGGCGATCTGGCGCGGAAACGATGGAAGATCGCGACCGGCGAAACGCTCGAGCCGGCAAGCGAAACGCACGATTGCTGGCCCGATAAACTTGTGCCGAACTTCCACGACGTCGAACTTGCCATTGCGCGAACCCAGCCGGAAATGGACGGTGTCGAACCTCTGCACGAGATCGAGGAGATGTATCTCGACCTGATCGCCGAGGCAAAATCATGGATTTATGCCGAAAGCCAGTATTTCGCATCGCGACGTATCGCACACGCGATTGCCAAGCGGCTGGTGGAAGAGGACGGTCCGGAGATCGTGATCGTCAACCCGATTTCAGCGGAAGGTTGGCTTGAACCGATCGCCATGGACAGCGCCCGTGCGCGGTTGCTCGAGGCGCTGCGACAGGTGGACAAGAACGGGCGGTTCCGTCTCTACCATCCGGTGACCGCGAAGGGGGAAGAGATCTATGTTCATGCCAAGGTCATGGTCGTGGATAACCAGTACCTGCGTGTCGGGTCATCGAATTTCAACAACCGTTCGCTACGGCTCGATACCGAATGCGACGTGGTGCTGGGTGCAGGGTCTCCTGCAAAAACCGAGTACAGCGATGAAATCGCTTTCCTGCGCAACGATCTTATCGCGGAACACCTGGGGACCAGGCCGGACGAGGTCGCGAGACGGCTGGACGAAAGAGGATCGCTGATCGGTGTGATCGAGGAATTGCGTGGCGAAGCGACCGGGCGAACATTTCAGCCTTACGAAAAGCCTGACCTGAGTGATCTTGAGGAATGGCTTGCGGACAATGAGATTCTTGATCCCGAAGGGCCAGACGCGATTTTCGAACCGCCCAGCAAAAGAGGTTTGTTCAAAGGCTGGCGCAAGGCGCTTTGGCGGAAAGGCAACACCAAAAGGTCAAGGCAACGGCGCAGCTAGGCCGAACGCCCGGCGATTGTCGGGTAGCGAGGCGGCGGTGCAGGGCGTGCCGCGCACCGGTGTCCGGGCGACAAACGGGCGTGTCCATGCGGCTTTTATGATCCGGCGACCGTTGCGGATCGGGCTTCGCAACAATTCCACACGACCTGGTGAACACTTCTCACTTGAACCTCTAGTGGCTGGAAGAGTTAAGTTGGCGCAAATCGGTCTGGCAATGCCGCGACCGAACAAGGAAATTACGCGGAGCACCATACATGCTGACAAGACGACATTTCATCCAGACCACCGCCGCGCTGTTCTCGGCGTCCATCTCGAAACCGCTGATGGCGAGTAGCTGGCCCACTGAGGCGGAAAAGGATGCATGGGACGCACAGGTCACGCCGCCCGGATATAATCCGGCCACATCGAATCCGTGGGGTCTGCATCCGCGCTTCCTGCCTCAGCGGGTCATGGCCAGGGCCGGACTCGTTCCCGGCGATATCCATGTCGATGCGGTGGCGCGCTATCTCTACCACATCGAGCAAGGCGGCACAGCCATGCGTTATGGCGTGGCGATTGCGCGTGGCACACTTTACGAACCGGGCGTTTACACGATCAAGCGCAAGGTCAAGTGGCCGCATTGGCAACCAACGCAGAACATGATTGACCGGGACCCGGAACTCTATGTCGGCGTTGCCAACGGGATGGAGCCCGGACCTGACAACGCGCTCGGGTCGCGCGCGCTTTATCTATATGTCGGCGACCGGGATACCTATCTGCGGATTCACGGCACGCCGGATCCGCGCAGCATAGGCGGCCGCGCGAGTTCCGGTTGCGTCCGCATGGTCATGGCGCACATCAACGATCTTTATCCGAATGTCGAAACCGGTTCGACGGCATTCCTGTATTCGGCCGAGGACAGCGTCACCTCGCAAAGTTGACGGATCATTGGCGGTCTGACGGCGGTCGGTCCGATCAGGACTGGCGGGCGACGCAGATGGGATTGCCACCCGTCGACCGCAATGGCACCAGGGTCGTTTCCACCGGCCCACTATGCGCATACCAATAGCAATTATCTTCGGGGACAAGCCGTGCCGTGGTGAGATCCTGGTCCGGTGCGGCGAGCGCAACGACTGTTTCGGGGACATTGCCGATCATGGTCTGTTCATTGTCTTTCATCGTCGGTGCGGCACAGCCTGCGAGGGTCACTAGCGTTATCATGATCGCTGCATGTCTTTGAATCATATCCATCTCATTCTTTTCTGCGGGTCAGTCTTGGCGTTTCACGGTCTCGGTGCGTTTCAGGGGGCCGCGGGTCTTTTTCGTCACCGGGCGAAGTTTCGGTTTTAGTCCTTGAAGCTCTAGTTGCTGTAGGGGTTATGTGAATGTGGAATCAACGAACTCCGAGGTCAATCCATGTCTTCAGATGGCCACCGCCACGATCACAAGCACAGTTCCGGCTGTGCTGAACATCCACACGACGATCACAATCATGCGAGCGGTGAACACGCGCACACGCATTCTCATGGTGAGGGCGAGGCATGTTGTGGTGCCGGTGCCAACACCGGCCCGGCGCTTCCGATTCCGACAAACGGGCGGAGTTTCCAGGTCTCTGGCCTGGATTGTGCCGAAGAGGTGGCGATCCTGAACAGGGTTGTCGGTCCGAAAGTCGGCGGGACCGACCATCTGGCCTTCGACGTCATAAACGGCCGCATGACGATCCTGGACACCGCCGAGAACATTTCGGATGCCGAGGTCACCCAGTTGGTCGCGAGCACGGGCATGACCGCAAAACCGTGGGATGCCGACAACGCGGCAGTGGACCAGGCGGCGCATCTGGCACGGCAGAAGCGGTTCACGGCTCTGAGCGGAGGCTTCTGGGCGGCGGGGTTTCTCTATCACATCGTTGAAACCGGGATGGGTGGCGCACTCGGACTGTTTGCCGGTCATGGTGAAACGGCAATGCCGCTGGCGGAAGCGAGCCTCTTCGCGGTTGCGATCCTCTTCGGGGTCTGGCTGGTTGCGCCAAAAGCATGGTCTTCGGCGCGACGGCTTTCGCCCGACATGAACCTGTTGATGGTCGTCGCCGTCGCCGGTGCCATCGGTCTTGGCGAGTTTTTTGAGGCGGCGACAGTCGCATTCTTCTTCTCCCTTTCCCTCTATCTCGAAAGCTGGAGCGTCGGGCGTGCGCGCAATGCGGTCTCCGCCCTGCTGGATCTGGCCCCGCCCACGGCGCGGGTGATCCGGGCGGATGGCACAGAGGCGGATGTCCCGGCGGCAGAAGTTGCGGTGGGCGATCGCTTCATCGTGCGCGGCGGCGACCGTGTCCCCCTTGACGGCGAGGTCGTGGAAGGCGCAGGTGCGATCGACCAGGCCCCGATTACCGGTGAAAGCGCGCTTGTGCCCAAGGAAGTGGGCGACGAGGTGTATGCCGGCACGATCAACGGTGAGGGCACACTCACGATACGTGCCACCAAAGCCGCCTCGGACACCGTGCTGGCGAAAATCATCCGCATGGTTGGCGATGCCCACGCGCGGCGTGCGCCGGTCGAACAATGGGTTGCGAAATTCGCACGCATCTACACGCCCATCGTCATGGCGTTGGCGATTGCCATTGCGGTTCTGCCGCCGCTGCTGATGGGCGGAGCGTGGGATTACTGGTTCTACAATGCGCTGGTGCTTCTGGTCATCGCCTGCCCCTGCGCACTGGTCATCTCGACGCCGGTGTCCATTGTTGCAGCACTTACCGCGTCGGCCCGCGCAGGTGTGCTCATCAAGGGTGGTGCCTATGTCGAAGCGCCGGGGCGCACCACGGCGCTTGCGATGGACAAGACCGGGACAATCACCATGGGCGAGCCCGAAGTGGCTGCAATCTATCCGTTTGGTGACGCTTCGGAGCATGACCTGATGCAGCGGGCGGCGGCGCTCGAGGCGCGCTCTTCACACCCGCTGGCCCGTGCGATCCTTGCACGTGCGGCCTCGGACGACATCGACGTGACGGCGGCCGACGACACCCGCACGGTGCCGGGTCGGGGATTGGAAGGGCGCGCCGACGGGCACGCCATCTGGCTCGGTTCGGACCGGTTCGCCGACGAGAGGGGATTTGGCGATGACATCCCGTCGGATCTGCGCGACCGGATCGAAGGGGCGGGCAGCACGCTCGTTGCCGTGGGCGACGAAACGGGCGTCACAGGTATTCTGGAGTTGCGTGACCGCATCCGGCCCGACGCCAAGCGCATCGTCGCGGAACTGCATGAGAAGGGTGTCAGGCAGATCGTCATGTTGACCGGCGACAATGAGCGTACCGCCCGTGCGGTGGCTGCCGAGGTCGGCATCGACGAGGTGCGCGCCGAACTTCTGCCTGAAGACAAGGTCGCCGCGATCGAAGAGCTTGTTGCGCGGCATGACATGGTGGCGATGATCGGGGACGGCGTGAACGACGCACCGGCCATGGCGCGCGCGCATTATGGCATCGCAATGGGCGCCGTCGGCTCGGATGCGGCTATCGAGACGGCCGACATCGCGCTGATGACCGACGATATCGGTCGGGTGCCGTGGCTGATTGGGCATTCACGCCGGACGATGACGATCATCCGCCAGAATATTGGTATCTCCCTGGCGACCAAGGCGGTGTTCGTCGGCTTGACCGCGTTTGGCATGGCCTCGATGTGGGGCGCGATTGCCGCCGACGTCGGCGTATCCCTGCTTGTTGTGGCCAACGCGCTGCGGCTGCTGAACGGTCATCGGGTCAAGGATGATCCATCGGGTGGTGAACCGGTGGACGACCGGATGCCGAAAGGCGCGCTGGCGCATGGTCATTGATCCGGCGTTTTTGTGCGAGTAGCGTTCAAAAATGAATCAGGCTTCGCAAAAAAAAGGAGTCGAGCAGTGATGAAGACCGGAATGTCACGACGGATCTTGCTATTGGGCGGAGTGGGCGCTTTTCTGTCCGGCTGCGCCAGCAAGTTCAGGACCTACAGGGGACCGGAAGTCACCCGCCTGCGGATGTACAAGGCGCAGCGTCTGCTGGTCTTGGACGGTGCGGATGGTGTCTTGCGACAATACCCCATCGGGCTTGGTTTTGCCCCCGAAGGACACAAGCAGTTCGAGGGCGACGGACGCACGCCTGAAGGATCCTACATCATCGACCGGCGAAACCCCGAGAGCCTTTTTCACCTCTCGATCGGCATTTCCTATCCGAATGAGGCAGACATCGCTTTTGCGGCGGCGCAGGGGCGGTCTCCCGGAGGAGATATTTTCATTCATGGCGGTCCTCGGCGCGGGATCGACCCGGTGAACAAGCGCGACTGGACAGCGGGGTGCATCGCTGTGACCGATCGGCAGATCGAGGAGATCTATGCGATGGTCAGGGACGGAACGCCAATCGACATATACGCCTGAGCCGCGCCAGCCAGGCGGCCAAAACGGTCATTATGTGTGCTGCAAAAGCAGGAACCCGAGCGCGTATGCGGGGGCAATGACGTCAGACCGTCAGGTCCCCGTCATGAGCCGGTCTGAAGTTTCTCGCCCAGCCATGGTGCCGCGAGCAAAAGGCCCACGCCGCCGACCACGAACACATCGGCCATGTTGAAGGCCGGCCAATGTGTCGATCCGATGTAGAAATCAAGAAAGTCGGTCACCGCGCGGTGGCGCGTGCGGTCCATCACGTTGCCAAGTGCTCCGCCGATGATCGCGCCATAGGCAAGCGCCTCGACCCGGCAGGTGGTGCGCGCCAGCAGGACCGCGAGCCAGACGCAGATGGCGAGCGCCATGATGACGAGGCTCCACCATGGCGCGCCACCAAGCAACCCGAACGTCACCCCATCATTACGCAGATAGATCAGATTGAAACCGGGAAAGACCGGGAGACCGGTGCTCAGAACGGCGGCATTGGCGACGACGACGGCCTTGGTTATCTGATCGACGAGCAAGGCAGCTCCGGCGGCAACGGCGCCCTGGAAAATCCCACTCCCCATCTGCATCACGCCAGCCATACATCCAGGAACAGCATGATGACGAGACCGACTGCGAGACCGAGTGTGGCCCGGTTCTGGTGACCGGAACGGTGGGTCTCCGGGATGATCTCGTGGCTGATCACATAGAGCATGGCACCGGCCGCAAAGGCGAGTCCCCACGGCAGCAGCGGCTGCGATATGGTGATGATGCCGGCTCCCAGAAGCCCGCCCAACGGTTCGACAAGGCCGGTGAGGGCGGCAATGCCCCAGGCGCGCCATCTGGAATACCCCTCGCCAAGCAGCGAAACGGCAACTGCCAGACCCTCGGGGGCGTTCTGCAGTCCGATGCCGATGGCAAGCGGCAAACCACCCGAGAACCCGTCAGCACCGAACCCGACACCGACGGCCAGACCTTCGGGAAAATTATGGATCGTGATTGCGATGATAAAAAGCCAGACGCGGCGCAGCGACGCGGCATCGGGACCTTCCCGTCCGGTCTTGAAATGTTCGTGTGGCAGCCGTTCGTTCATCAGGGCAACCGCGCCCATGCCAAGCAGGATTCCGATACAGACGATGGCCGCCGGAATCGCACCGTTGTCGAACTGTCTCTCGGCAGCCTCGAGAGCCGGGATGATCAGCGAGAAAAACGACGCCGCAAGCATGACGCCCGCCGCAAAGCCAAGCAACAGGTCGCGCGTGGCGCGCGAGGGGATGCGTCCGAAAAGAACGGGGATGGCGCCGATTGCGGTCATCGAGCCGGCGGCCAGACTTCCAAGAAAGCCAAGTGCAATGGGAGAGAGTTGTTCCACGTATTCCCGCCTCGCTGAACTGTCAGTTCGACGCCGGGTAACTGCTGAAAATCTCGGTCAAGCCATCGCCGCCGATCAGAACAACGTCATATGCCTCACGATCTTCTTCCGGCCCCATACCCGGCGACCCATAAGGCATTCCGGGCACTGCCAGCCCCACGGCATCCGGGCGTTCATCCAACAGTTGTTTGATGTCGGATGCCGGTACATGGCCTTCAATAACGTAACCCTCGATCACAGCGGTATGGCAGGATACCATATGCTGTGGCACGCCGTTCTCGCGTTTGAAACTTGCGAGAAGCCCGCCGGCCATGTCTTCGCCCGCCGGCGCGAAACCGTTTTCCTCAAGGTGCTCCATCCAGGAGAGGCAGCACCCGCAGCCGTCGGTCTTGCGAACATCGATGGAGATCGCCTCGGCCAAGGATTGCGCTGCGGGCAGCACCGCGAACGCAAATGCAAGAACGCGCGCATGTCTTTTCATGTGTCAAAGCCTTTCGGTTGTGGGAATTCGCTGGCGAGCCTTTCAGCCAAGAGCGAACGTGCCTTGCTCAGCCTTTCAAATGCGGCTGTCGTATCTTTCACACGTTCGACCGCCTTCGCAAGCCGGTCGCCTTCAAGTGGATCGGTAGGACGACCGTCAATGCGCACTTCGTAATGCAGGTTGGGACCCGTTGCGGTCCCGGTTGCCCCGACGCGGCCGATCACATCACCCGCAAGCACGCGCTGCCCTTGCTTCAACCCGTCCGGCACACCGCTCAGATGCGCATATCGCGTGAGCGTATCGGAGCCATGTGTCACCTCGACCACGCGGCCATATCCGCCGCGACGACCGATAAAGCTCACGCGGCCAGGCGCCGTTGCATATACGGGAGTGCCTTTGGCCGCGGCAAAATCAACACCTGTGTGCATCCGGACATTGCCATAAACCGGGTGCGTGCGGCGGCCGAACACGGAACTCAGCCGTGCCCCTTCCACCGGCTGCGCAAAGACGCGCAGCATCTTGCCATCGACATAGATCGTCGCCCGGCCTGTACCGTCATCCGGCCAGACGATCTCATAGACCGACCCGCCGAGGTCAAGCGCGGCGAAGGAAAGTTCGGGCTGACCGATCCTCTCGGTTCCGGCGCGCGCCTCGCGCCAGAGCAGGCGCATCGTCTCGCCGCCCGAAAGTTCACGCCGAAAGTCGACTGTGCCGCTGAGCATCTGCGCCAGATCGACCGCGAAGCGTGCGGGGATGCCCTCCTTGTCCAGCGCCGCGAAGATAGAGCTTTCGATCACCGCCTCGCCGGCAAATGTCATCACTTGGGCGTCCGGCTCCAGCACGCGGGTGACAAATTCGTCGCCGAGAACCGTTTCGATGCGCACGCCGTCTTCGACGGCCAATGCCACGCGTGTCGGAGTGCCGTCGGCTTTCGAGATGACGGTGACCATATGACCGGGGCGCAATCGGCGCAGATCATATTCCGCCCCGAGCGCGAGTGCGATCTCGGCGCGGTCAGGTGCGGCGATGCCGGCGTCTGCCAGTGCGGCATCCAGTGTCTCGCCCGCCGCGATTTCACGCGACCACGTGATCAGGGGTGGTTCTATCGCGGGCAGGGATGTTTCGGCGGAAGCGGGCTGCACGAGGGGCAGAGGGGCAGTCGCAAGCCCGACGCCGACATGCGCCGCCTTGGGCAAGGTCACTAATCCGTCGGCAGGCTGCGGTGTGGTGAGCGGATGGGGACCCCACGGTGTCGCCTCGGCAATCGCCGGTGGGGCCGGCGCTTTCATCAATGCCCCTGCGATACCAAGACCGGTCACCGATAATGCGCCTGCGGCGGCGACGGTCGCCAAGCCGGTTCTTATCTTCATGTTGCCCCCTTGACATCTTCTGACAGTACGCGCCTCAGCTTGGGCACTGCAAATTCTCTCGGTTCATGATAGTCGATCGTCGTGACAAAGCGGCCCGTGTCATCGAACAGGAACACGCTGGCCGTGTGGTTCATGGTGTAGTCGCCATCCCCGGTCGGGACGCGTTCGTAAGAGACACGAAATCCTTCTGCGGCGCGGGCGATCTGGGCCTGCGGACCGGTCCAGCCGCGAATGGCAGGATGAAAATAGCTGACATATTCAGCCATGGCATCGACGGTATCCCGCTCCGGATCGACGGTGATGAAGATCACGTTCATCTGCGCCGCCTGATCCCCGAGCTCTTCCAGCCAGCCCGAGAAATCCGACAGCGTCGTCGGGCAGATCTCGGGGCAGTAGGTGAAGCCGAAAAACACCATGGTTGGGCGTCCGACCAGCGTGCCTGGACCAACGTCATTCCCCTCATGATCGATCAGGCGGAAATCCATCTCCGAAAGCGAAGCTGGCCGTTGTCCGCCCGGTTTCGGCGCTGCGGGACCGTCCACGCGCCACCACCCGACACCAAGCGTCAGCCCGAGCGCACCGGCACCGGCTGCACAATACTGAAGAATGCGCCGACGCTGCATCAGCCCTCCGGTCCGCGTGCGGCGATACCGAGGATCGGGACCTCGACGATCACTTCGCCGCCATCCGCGAAGGTCAGTGTCAGCGGGAAACTCTCGCCCTCGGTCATCGGGTTTTGAAGTTTCATCAGCATGGCGTGCAGCCCGCCCGGCTCAAGTGCCACGCTCTCGCCCGCTTCGATCGTGATTTCGTCGACAGGCGTCATCGAGCTGACCCCATCGGCGTTGGTTTTGGTTTCATGGATTTCGGGCATCATTGCCAGTGGCGTTGCGAGCCCGGTCAGCGTTACCGCATCTTGACCATTGTTGCGCACGATCATGTACGCGGCACCCGGTCGCTTGACACCGATCGAGGCGCGGGCCCAGGGTTTGTCGACACTCACATCCTCCGAACCGGCAAATGCCGGGGCAGACAGGCCTGCGGCCAGCACGAGAACGGCCAGTCCATTGAGGTATCGCAGCTTGTTCATGGTAGTTTCTCCTGTATCTGAGCACGCATCAGCCTTGGCTGGCTGCAACCTCGGACGCGACCAATTGCCGAAGTTCGGCTTCACCGAACGGATCCAGCGGTTTCGAGTTCACGAAGAACGTGGGTGTTTGACGCACGCCGACCGCTTCGACATCGGCGCGATCCTGGTTCAGCACGGCAACGACTCCGGGGGCCAGCATCTGCGTCTTGGCGGCTTCGATATCCAGACCTCCGCTTGCGGCGATTTCGAGGATGAGGCCCGGTGCGGGGGCACCGTGAGACGCCCATCTGGGTTGTTCCCGCAAAACCGCTTCGAGCACGGGTTCGAACACGCCCTGCATCCGCGCAGCTTCGAGAATCCTGACCGCCTCCATCGAGGCTTCGCCGTGAAAAGGCGTGTAGCGGATCACGACACGGACCGCATCGCCGTGCTGCGCCATCATGTCCTTGATAACCGGATAGAATGCGCGACAGGCTTCGCAGGCCGGGTCAAAGAACTCGACGATGGTGACCGGCGCGGTTTCGGGTCCGAGGATCGGGGAATAGGGCCGGATCAGCACGTCGTTCACCCCGGGCGCGACGGGGGCTGCATCGGTCACGGGTTGCGGGCGGCTGACATACCAGGCCGCTCCGCCAAATGCGGCAGCACCAACGGCGAGAACGGACAAAACGAGGCCGCGTCGATTCATGTTTGTTATTCCTTCAGTGAAAGAGCCGACAGCACTGCGATCATTGCGAAGGCGACAAGCGCCATCAGCGGAATCGGTATGCCGAAGATCAGTTGATTGTCGTCCGTGCAGGAGGGGCCGGTTGCTGTGCAAGGCTGGATACGCTCGGGGATCAACCCGACATAAAGGCCCAGGTGCCAGGCTGCGATGGCCGCGCCGCCCAGAGCCAGCGCGAGTCCGTATCGACCAACGCGCGCGTCCTGCCACCACAGGCCAAGCCCCAGCACGATGGCCAGGGGAAACATGAAGGCGCGCTGGAACCAGCAGAGCACGCAGGGTGCCTGTCCGAGCACTTCGCCAATAAAGAGCACGGCGAGCGATGAGATCAGTGCAATGATCCATGCCAGACCAAGCGCGGTTTCTCCGGAAAGTCGAGTCATGCGGATCAGATCCTCTCTTTCAGATCGGCGATGATGTCCTCGGCGGGCGTGCCATAGGGCCAGGAGTCCGCGAAGCCTGCCTGCGTGTCGAACAGGAAAAGATGCGATGTGTGGCCCATCGTATACCCGTCCGGGGCAGTGGACTCTTCGATCCGCTCGTAGAATATGGGGAAGGTTTCGGATGTCGCTGCAATCTGCTCGGGTGTACCGGTAAGTCCGATGATCTCCGCGTCGAATAGCGGAACATATTCTGCCAGGGCCGCAGGCGTATCCCGCTCGGGATCGATCGTGATGAAGATCGGCCGCACCTTTGCCGCCTCGTCGCCCAGGCCTTCCATCACGGCGGCAACTTCGGACAGGGTTGTCGGGCAGATATCAGGGCAGTTCGTGAAGCCGAAAAAGATCAGCATCCAGCGCCCTGCGAAATCTTCGTCTGTCTGGACCATGCCGCGATGATCGGTGAGTTCGAAATCAGCGAAGAAGGTGGGTTCGTCTTCGGCACGGGTCCGGTCGGAACGGTAGTCGGACCAAAGCAGTAACCAGATGGAAACGAACGCCGCGACTCCCACTAAAGCCCATAATATCTTTTGAAGACCTGTAAGCCTCACGCTGCTCCGCCCGGATTTGATTCTGTGTTTTGAGTGCGTCTACATCCTCTAGCTGCTGGAGGTTCAAGCCGTATTTTGACCGGAAACGGCCTGTTCACCGACCTGTGAGACGCCCGTGGGAACTTGTGCCGCGTGGCACTTAAAGCTACACCCGCTGTAGGTAAGATGGAGAGATGGTGATGTTGACGATCGGCACTCTGGCGAAAAAGACCGGAACCAAGGTGCAGACGATCCGCTATTACGAGCAGATCGGGCTGTTGCCCGAGCCGGGGCGATCGGCTGGCGGCCAGCGCCGCTACAGCAACAGCGAACTGGATCGCCTGTCCTTTGTCAGGCACGCGCGGCAGCTTGGGTTTTCACTGGATGCGATCCGCGAACTGCTCGATCTCAGCGATCACCCGCACAAGTCCTGCGCCGATGCCGATGCCATCGCCCGCCGGCAACTCAAGCAGGTCGAACAACGCATGGCCCGGCTTGAGGCCCTTCGGACAGAGTTGCAGAGGATGGTGCGCGAATGCAGCGGCGGCGATACCGCTGACTGCCGTGTGCTGGAAGTGCTGCGCGACCACTCCGAGTGTCTGACCGACCACGAAGAAATCGGCGCCTGATTGCGCGCGTTCTTGTGCAGGGCATCGGCTGCTGTGCCGCACGGATAAATTGGTGTCTCGATGCCTCGAAATTCTGGTTGGTATCTTGTGTCGTATCAGCGGTCATGCCCGGCTGATCTCGTGCGCGGCCAAAGCGGTCGGGAAAACCGGGCCGCTGTGGCCTGTTCCGGGGTGAAATCGCGAGCCTCTGACCGCTGTATGTGTTCGTTCGAAGGTTATTCGCCGGATTTGCCGGATACGCTTGTCGCCGGTGCCTGCGGATAACGGCCACACTCAACATCGCCGGGCTGCGCCTTAACCAGAAAATCTTGTTGATCCTCTAGTGGCTTTAGCTTTTACAAGGGCCGCGTTTCATGCGCCAGAACAAGGCAGGAATTGAATGATCGAAATTTCCGGTGTTGGGATCGCCGCCGCCTTTCTGGGTGGGGCCATTTCCTTTCTGTCGCCCTGTGTCCTGCCTTTGGCGCCCGGCTATGTCTCTTATATCGCAGGGCAGCCCGTCACCGCCTCCGGAGAGTTGCGCAGCTTTGGTGAACGGGCGCGCAGCGTGATTCTCAGCCTGTGGTTCGTCCTCGGATTTTCCACGGTCTTCGTGGCGCTTGGGGCTGGCGCCAGTCTGCTGGGCGGGATGCTTTTGCGATGGAAATACGAACTTGGTCTCGCCGGCGGCGCTCTGATCATATTGTTCGGGCTTGTCATGATGGGGGCGATCAGGATCCCCGCCATGATGCGGGACACCCGGATGAATGTCTCTGCCAAAGGGGGCAATCCACTGGGTGCGTATCTTCTGGGGCTTGCCTTTGCGTTCGGCTGGACGCCCTGCATCGGACCGGTGCTGGGATCGATCCTCGCGGTGAGCGCGACGTCAGGTGCGGATGGCGTTGCGCTTCTGGCGATCTATTCCGCCGGGCTGGGCTTGCCCTTCCTGCTGATCGCGCTGTTCACCAACGAGATCGCGGGCAGGCTCAAGCGGGTCGGTGCGCTGGGGCGATGGCTCTATCGTGTCTCGGGTGGATTGATGGTGCTGATGGGGATCGGCGTGATGACAGGTCAGATCAGCCGCCTTGCCTTCTGGTTGCTCGAAACCTTCCCGGTGCTTGGCACGATCGGATAGGATCGTGATTATGGACAGGCTGTGAAAAAGGCTTGCACCTACAGTCACTGTAGGGATTATCACTCTTCTTGAACCATTCCGGGAGAGACCCTTTGACACGCTCCGATTGCCATTTGCTTGCGACGCGATTGCTGGACTTTGACACGTCCACGGTCTCTGGACTGATACGGGATCGCGGATCGGAAAAGCTCGCCCGCCAAGAACGGATTGGTGCGGTGTACGAGTTTGCCCGGAACGAGATCGGGTTCGGCGACAACCGCGCCGGCGATATTCCCGCATCCGAGGTGTTGGCCGAAGGCATCGGACAGTGCAACATCAAAGAAACCCTGCTCATGGCCTTGCGGCGCGACCCGCTCTATCGCCTTGCGCACGGTCACTGGACGAGTGCGCGGTTTCGCAGAATCCGATCGGGGCACGTGCCGCGCATTCCCGGCATGGCCCTCCCAAACCATATCCAAAAGGAGACACAAAGTGCCACATGATCACGGTCACGCGCAGATTGATCCTGACTCGGGGGACCGTCGTGTCTCGATCGCCATATGGGCGAACGCCCTCCTGACAGTTGCGCAGATTCTGGGCGGCATCCTCTCGGGGAGCCTGGCCCTGATCGCGGATGCGCTGCACAATTTCTCGGATATGGCGTCGCTGGTGATCGCGTTCGCCGCGCGCAAGATCGCCAGGCGCCCCGCCGACGACCGTATGACCTTCGGATATGGCCGCATCGAGGTCGTCGCCGGTCTGATCAACTACACGACCCTGATTCTCGTTGGTGTCTATCTGCTCTACGAGGGGGGGATGCGGATGATCGATCCGCCCGAAGTCGCGGGCTGGACCGTCGTGATCCTGGGCGGCATCGCTCTGATCGTCGACACGCTGACGGCGCTGCTGACCTATTCCATGCAGAAGGGGAGCGTGAACATCCGGGCCCTGTTCCTGCACAACCTTTCGGACGCTCTGGCTTCTGTCGCCGTGATCGTCGGTGGCTCGCTCATCCTTCTCTACAATATGTGGTGGGTCGACCCTGCGATCACGATCGGTATTGCCGTCTATATTCTCTACCTCGCCATAACGGAAATCGGCGAACCCATTCGCATTCTTATGCTGGGAAGCCCGCCCGACCTGGACGCCGGGACAGTGGTTGCGGCCATCAGGGATGTCGATGGGGTCCGGGACGTACACCACGTTCACCTCTGGCAGATGCAAGAGAACGAAGCCGCGCTCGATTGTCATGTGGTTGTCGATGAGGGTGCGTCACCGGAAGACACCAAGGTCGCCATCAAGGCACGCGTCGCAGAGCAGTTCGGTATTCGTCATTCCACCCTGGAGTTCGAGGATCCGGAAAACGCCCACGACGACGCGCAACTCTACGGGCACGAGGATCACCGGGCCTGATACAGGGAGATTTTGCTGGGCACTCCGCGATGTAGAGGCGCGCCAGAGCGGAGTATGAAAGGTACGCAAGATTGGGTCCTGATTCAAATTTTATGCATTTTGATGGTTAAGGTGCCATGACAGGGTGTGCCTTGAGCAGATCAATGTTTGCACGGCCATACATCTGGTGCTTCAGCGTCTTCAAACGATTGATCCGATCCTCTGTCTGTCCGTTGCCATGGTTCCTGCAACGCGGTTGCGACAGCAGCTTAGTCTTTCTGCAGGCAGCGCGCGAAGGGTGCGATCATGCTGTCTCTGGCCGCATCGAGCCACGCCTTCAATTCGTTCGCACGTGCATTGCGCACCATGTCGGTGAGGCGGTTGAACAGTAGCTACATGCGTTGCCCGTGATGATCGTCATCGGCCGATACAGCTGCGCATTGTCACATAAGCTTTTGAAAAAACGCCCTGTTTGCCTTTCCATCGCGACTGGCGATCAGGAGAAGATCAATCAAGCGGCCGTGTCGATCAACCGGTCGCGATCAGTTCGCAATCGCGCAGTCATGGCAAAGGACTTCCGGTCCGATAGGCCCTGTGCGGTGTGACGGGGCAGTTCCGTCTCGCGCGGTCAGCGCAAACAAGCTCAGGGGTTGAGCGGCGGCAGGGCCTCGTCGTCGGGGACGTGTCGCCGCACGGCGTGCCAGCGCCGTCTTGCCGCCGCATAGGCCGCCGAAAGGTGCCGCCATGCATCCGTGTCGTCACGCCGTTCGCCCCTGCCGAACCGTGCCGCGCCGAGCGCTGCTAGTGCGCTGTTCAACGGGGTGAAGTCCTGCTCCGTCGCAGCGTGTGCCACGGATTTCCAGCGATCAAGCGCGGTCATTGCCGCAGAAAGGTCGCGCCGGGCTATCGCGCGATGCACGGCGCGATGGGCGTATCGCTCCGAGTTCTGCCAATCCTGCCGCAGCGCCTCATACCTCTGGATCAGGGCGGGGCGAAACCGCCTGAACAGACCCAGGCCCGCGATCAGCAACACGCCTGCGAGCGCCAGCCATTTTGCAATTTCTCCCGGATCCGGGGGCGGCGCGGGGGCACCCGTCACGGATAATGGAATTTCCGGAACCGATGCGGTTTCGATCGCGCCGGTTTCAAGGTTGAACCAGTCAATCGCGATTGCAGGCAACACCTGCGTCCCGTCTCCCTGCGCCACATAGGTCGTGACCTCGGTGCGGGTGCCCGACAATATGCCACGTTCATCGCTCTCCGACACCACCGGGTCCCTTGGATAGGCGCGCAGGGCCGTACCGCCGGACGAGACCGCAAGCCGCGGGATGAGAACCGGTGTCGTCCCCTCGATGCGCGCAGTCACGCGCCGGGTGATCGCATCCCCCACCGTCATCTCGGCCGTGCCGTCGATCTCCTGCGTGAGCGTGAACCCACGCGCCAGGACCGGAGGCGAGAGTTTCGCGGCAGCCGCCGGTATGGTGGCGACAAAGCGGATGTCCGGCAATGGCGCAGAATATGCAACGGGATCCGTACTGTCCGGATCCGCGTAGGTGATCGCCACATTGCCCGTGGGCAGGACGTAGTCGCCGGCCGCCAGCGGATAGAGTTGATAGGTGCGTTCGATCCCGTACCAGGTTTCGCCATCCACGCGGTCGCTTGCCGGGTTGGAGGCCCGTTCAGGCTCGTGCACCATCAGCGAAGGTATCTCGAGCGTCGGGAAGCCCGGCGGCTTGGGCATCCATGTGGGCACCAGCACCCGAATGCGCAGTTCGAGCGGCTGCCCGACCACCACGGTGTCGCTTGCCAGCTCCACGCGAAGTTCGGGGTCCTGCGCCAGCGCCACGACCGGGCAGACGGGTATCAGGAGCAGACTTGCCAGCCACCGTATCATTGCGACGCCCCCGAGGTTTCAACGGAATTCTCAAGAAGAAAGCGCGCGCGCAGGAAATCGCCCATATCGGTGTCGATGCTGTCTATCCACTGTTGCGCGGTCTGTGGGGCGGCGTCGCCGGATGGGGCCTCGATGCTGGTCTCGGCACCGCGTTGGGCTTCGTTGTCAAATACGATCTCGTCTGCGCCGACGCCACGGTCCTCGCCGGTGTCGGACTGTTCCCGTGCCCTTTCGACATAGGCGACGATGGCCCAGGCGACGTCGCGATTGGTTGCGGCGGTCGGAAAATCCGGTTGCCGCTCCAGTGCCTTTTCAAAGGCCCGCGCACCGGGGCGATACTCGCCGTTCCGAATACGCGAGATCCCCTCTGCAAAGGCGGCGTCCGGGGTGTCGAGTGCGGCAAAGGTTTCGGCGGCCTCTGCATATTGCCCGGCCCGCATCTGGGCGTATCCGCGCCACATAGGATCGGCGAACAGCGCCGCCGCCCTGGCGTAGTCCTTGCTCTCATAGGCGAGCCGACCCTGCTGATCGGGCGTCAGGAACCAGTCTCGCCATCCCTCGGCATTGCCCGCCGAGGGAAGCTGCAAACCGGTCGCGATCAGAAATGCCATCGTCCAGCGCATGGTCCAGCCACGCCGGAACCACAACAGCGTCAGCAGCGCCGCGGGCCAGAGCAGCCAACTGCCGCGATCCTGCCATTTCAGACGCTCGTCGGCCAGCAAGGCGGCTTTGTGGGCCGAGCGCAGGGTCCTTTCAATGTGCGCCAGATCGCTGTCATCGGTGCTCAGGGGGACGACCGTGATGCCGTCGATCTGGCCAAGCTGCGCCGGAATTTGCCCATCCGGCAGTGTCACCAGCACAACAATCGGGGGCAGGGCGCTGTCATCCTGTGCGTTGAAGCCCGCGATTGCCGCCGGATCGAAATCATCGAGCACCATGAGGATGGCCCCCGGCGTTTCCGCACTGTCGTTGATCTCGAGCGCCAGCGCGAGCGCCGCAGCAGGGTCATCGCCGGTTTTCGGCATCACCGCCGGGCTCAACCCGTCCAGCAGGGGGCGCAGGATATTGGGGTCTTCGGTCGGTGGTGAAACCCGGTGGGCAGAGCCCGCATAGGCGATCAGCGCGGTTCGGGCGCCGGCGCGGGCTTCGACGAGATCGAGTATCTTGAACCGGGCGCGATCAAGCCGCGAGGGGGCAAGATCGCCGGTTTCCATGGATTTCGTGACCTTGAGAGCGACCACAAGCGGCGCGGTTTCCGATACCAGCGGGTCGGGCATGCGGCTCCAGCTCGGCCCGGCGCTCGCAATCGCCAGCAGCGCCAGCCCCACGGCCACCCCGTCGATCGGATAGACGCGCCGGCCCGCCGTGCCACCGACCTTGAGTGCCGCCGCAAGGTGCGGTGCGATTTCACCAGCGGCGATTTCGCGATCCGCCTTGCGTGGCCGCGCCATGATCCAGAGCACGGCGATGGGCAGCAGACACAGCAGCCAGAGCGGGCGCAGGAAATGAAAGGCTTCAATCGTTGCCATCATGCCGTCGCTCTCCTGCTTTTCACCAGCAGGATGGCAAGCGTCAGCAGCCCGAGCAGCAAGGCGGCACCGGCAGCAATCCATGACAGGTTCTCGGTTGGCCGAAAGCTCGTGCTGGTGGTGATGCGGGGAGTCATTTCGTCGATCTGACGATAAATCCGGTCCAGCGCCTTGGCATCATCCGCGAAGAAGTAGGTGCCGCCGGTTCGCTCGGCGACATCCCTGAGTGCGTCGAGATCTTCCTTGTCTTCGCCTGCCGCCTCGGGATCGCCAACGCCGATGGTCTGAATGGTGACACCGCGATCTGCGGCGATCGCGGCGGCATTGATCGGGGTCATGCGGCTGCTGGTATCGTCGCCGTCGCTCAGCAGGATGATCAGCCGCTCGTCCACCTCGCTGGCTTCAAAGGTGCGCACGGCCAGACCGATCGCGTCACCGATAGCGGTGTTGGGGCTGGCCATGCCAACCTGTGTCTGGTCCAGAAAACCATCGAGACTTTGCAGATCCTCGGTGAAGGGGGCCTGCACAAACGCCTGCGATCCGAAAACGATCAGGGCCATCCGGTCGTTGTCTCGGGCGGCGATGAAATCCTTGATCACCGATTTGACCACGGCCAGCCGCTGTTGCGGGGCGCCGTCCGCGCCAGTGAAATCGCGCTCGTCCATCGAGCCGGAAATATCCAGCGCCAGCACGATGTCGCGTGCGGATTTCTCGATGACCACCGGCTCGCCCAATCGCTGGGGTTGGGCCAGTCCGAGTACGATCAGCGTCCAGATGCCGAGCGTGGCCCCGGTCTGGAATCTGCTGCGCCGCAGGATGGTTGCCCCCTGGGAGGGGGTTTCACCGGCCGCATCGGTCAGCATGCGGAAAAAAGGCACCCGGATCGCGGCGACCCTTTCCCTGTGCGGGGGCAGATACCGCCAGGCAAACCACGGCAGGGGCAGCAACAGCAGCAACCAGGGGTGCGCCAGCGTGATCATTTGCGCGCGTCCTGAACGGGGCGACGGTGCGCCTTGACCCAGCGGCGCGCCAGTTCGGCAAGGCCGGGCGTCGCGGCAACCTCGCGGTAGGGGGCCTCGGCCAGAGCCCGTCCGGGACCGTTGGCAAACCCGTCTCCGGGCATTGTCCGGTCCAGAAAGTTCAGCCATCTCTCGCCGGTCAGTGCGGCCACGTCCTCGCGCGGAAAGGCGGCAAGGGCGGTGCGGCGCAGGATCTGCGCGATGCGCGCCGGATCGTCTCCGGCTCCGGCCAGTGCCCCGAGGGCTGCGCGGCGATAGGCGTTGGCGCGCCGGTGACGCAAGACCAGTCGCAACAGGATCAGCATCGTGGTAACGAGGGCGACCGCCAGCCATACCCAGCCGATGGTTTGAGGGGTCATCGCGATCGGTGGCGGTTCCGGTGCCGGCTCCAGGCGGTCAAGCAATTCGATGAGGTTGAGGCCGTCCAGCTCTTGCGTCATCGTGCGGGTCCCGTCTGGCCGAGCAGGTGGCGAAGTTGTTCGAGCGCCGGGCGCGTCGTCGTCATCGGCAGGAAGGGCAACCCGTAGGCGCGCGCCCAACGGTTCAGCCGCGCCAGCCGCCCGCGCATGACCGCTTCGATCCGCTCACGTATCTTGCCGTCTGCCGTGTTGATCTCGGCCTGCAATTCGCCATCGGAAACCGCCACACGAAAGCCCTCAGGCAGCGCCTCGGCCATCGGGTCGGCAATGCTGAAAAGCAGGACGTCATTATGCCGGGCGAGCGTGCGCAGAAGGCGTTCTGTACGATCATCGATGCCGTCGAAATCCGAAAAAATCAGCACCAGATAATCGGTCTTGGCAATCCGTGTCGCCGACTCGAGCAGGGCGTTGAACGAACCGGGTTCTTCAACCGAGTGCGACGCGCTCAGGTGTTGATTGGCTCGGGCAATCGACGCGAGCAGGCGGTGCAGCGCGTCGGGTGAGCGGACAGGACGATGTTCAGCCACGGCGTCATCGCCGAAAACCAGCCCGCCGACACGGTCGCCCTGCGCCAGCAGCCGATGGGCCGCCAGTGCCGCCGCTTCGGCAGCAACCACCGATTTCATGTAGACCCGACTGCCAAAGAACATCGACATGCGCTGATCCACCAGCAACAGCGTCGGGCGGTCACGCTCTTCGGTATAGACGCGGACATGGGGCTTGCCGGTACGTGCGGTCACTTTCCAGTCGATGGTACGGATGTCGTCGCCCGCGAAGTAGGTGCGCAGTTCTTCGAAATTCAACCCGCGCCCGCGCAGCCTGGATGCATGGCGGCCGTTCAGAACCGATTGCGTGGGTTGCCGTGGCAGCAGGCTCAGGTTTCGCGCGGGGCCGGCGAGCCGAAACAACTGGCGCAGATCGACATGTACACGGGGGTCGTGCTGGCCTGCCGGGCTATGCGCGCTTGCGGTCATGATCCCCTCGTGACTATGGCAACGCGACCAGTTTGATGATCTCGTCGGTGATATCGTCCGCCACTTTTCCGTCGCCCTGCGCTTCGTAGCTGAGCGAGATACGATGGCGGAATACGTCATGGGTGATCGCGCGGACATCCTGCGGATCGACATAATCGCGCCCGGCCATCCAGGCATGGGCGCGGCTGCATTTGTCAAGCGCCAGCGATGCGCGCGGACTGGCGCCGACGTCGATCCATCTGCCAAGCGCTTCGTCGAGTTTCGCCGGGGTCCGCGTGGCATAGACCAGATCAGCCATGTAGCGGTCCATTGCATCCGAGACATGGATCCCGCCAATCTCGGCACGCGCGTCGAAAACGGCCTGCTGCGCGATGACCTCGGGTTTGGCGGTGGTTTGCCCGGCATGCGCCTGCGCGGTGCGCTCCTCGCCACGAACCAGCCGGATGACGTCTACCTCGTCCTCGACCGGTGGATAGGTGATGTTCACATGCATCAGAAAGCGGTCCATCTGCGCTTCGGGCAGGGGATAGGTGCCTTCCTGTTCAATCGGGTTCTGCGTTGCCATCACGATGAAGAGCGGCTCCATCCGGTGCGTGGTGCCTGCGACCGTGACCTGCCGTTCTTCCATCGCCTCAAGCAGCGCCGCCTGCACCTTGGCGGGGGCGCGGTTGATTTCGTCGGCCAGCACGATGTTGGCAAAGATCGGACCGGGATCGAAGCGAAACTCGGATTTGCCGTCGCCCTGCACGTAGACCTCCGTACCCGTGACGTCGGATGGTAGCAGATCGGGTGTGAACTGGATGCGGCTGAACCGGGCATCCAGGTTCTTCGCCATCGCCTTGATGGCGCGAGTCTTGGCAAGGCCCGGCAGACCCTCGATCAGCAAGTTGCCATTGGCCAGAAGCCCGATGATGAGCCGGTCAATCACATCGGTTTGCCCGATGATGGACTCGCCCATTCGACGTTTGAGATCCTGGATGTGATCAAGCGCAGTCATACGCAACTCCCAGCGGCAAATCATCAGTTCTGTTCAGCCTATCGGCTCGGGCCGCTTTGTGGAAGATCTGCTTGTGTCGATGCGCTGAATGCGCGGGCGTGCCGGACCGGACCGTGTGACGCGTTCGATCAGCCGGCTTCGTTCGGCCCCGAGAGCGCACCCAGACTTGGCACGTCAAGCTCGCGCTCCAGCTTGCGGCGCATTGCGCGTTCGTAATCGTCAAATCCGCTTGCAATCTCGAGGAATGCGCCGGGGCCGCGCAGGATCTCGTCGCGATAATAGTCGATCAGGGCGACCTCTGCCTCGTATTCGCCGGCATTGACGACAAGCCCGTTCACTGTCACACCGTCGAAGGGAAACTCCGCATAGGCGGCGGCGGGGCCAAAACCCTCGTTGTTTACCCCGTCCCCGGCCATGTCGAGCGTTCGGAACAGGCATTGCGGCGCGCGCGACAGCAGCCCGGCACCATATCCGAGCGCATAGCCGATTGCAGTTGGAAAGGCATTGTGACTGCGCGTCGATTGGCCGACCCTGCGGGCGGCGTCGAGCAACGCGTTCTGATCGGTGATCAGGCGCCAGTCGAGGATGATTTCCTGGTTGTAGCGCCCACTCCATTCATAGATCGCGAGCGCCACGGGCAGGTCGGTTGCAAAAAACGCGCGCCGTACCTCCGGGGCGATCAGCGCGGCGGCCAGCCCGTTGCGTTGCAGCCGGTCCTCCGCGGCGTCGACCGAGGACGAAACGTCAATGGCAAGCGCCAGCGCGAGCCGGCACTCTGATGCGTCTGTCGCCCCGGCTGCACCGGCCACGGCCAGTGCGACAGCGGCGGCGCGGCGGATCACCAATGGCCCGTGTTCTCCATGCTGGCCCAAGGCTCTGCCGATACCAGCGGTTCGCCCGCCTGCAACAACTCGACAGAGATATTGTCGGGACTGCGCACAAAGGCCATGCGCCCGTCGCGCGGCGGCCGGTTGATCGTGATGCCATTGTCCATCAGGTGCTGACACGTTTCGTAGATGTTGTCGACGCTGTAGGCGAGATGCCCGAAATGGCGGCTGTCGCTGGGCAACCCCTCATCCCCGTCCCAGTTGTATGTCAGTTCGACCGGGCATTCCTCCTGTCCCGGAGGCGCCATGAAGACCAGGCTGAACCGGCCCTCTTCGCTGTCGTGCTGACGCGTCTTTTTCAATCCCAGAAGCTCGAAAAACGCCATCGTCTTTTCAAGATCGGCAACGCGCACCATCGTGTGTAGATATCGGATTGTCATGTTGGTCTCCTCGGTTGACCCGAACACTAACGCTTTCTTGCTGCGGGGCCAGTGGCTGGTCCCGAAATTTCAGAATTTTGATCCGATACCGAGCGAGACCGAGAATTCGCGCGAGGAAAAGCGGCTGAAATTCGAATCCTTGCGCCCGGTGCGCAGGCGCAGGGTGGGCACGAACCCGGCATAGTCGTAACGGTCGAACACCAGCGTCAGATCGCCATAGAGCGATTTATCGGTGCGCGGGACCGCGCCGTTCAGGCTGAACAGGAACTGGTCGTAGTTTGTATATCCCATGACCAGCCCCATCGAGAGGCGTGTGGGGCCGACCGCACGGCCAAGCGTATAGCTCGCCCGCATCGATACCGTCGAATAGGTGCCGTTGATGCTGACCGCGTCCACGTCCTGATAGGCCAGCGCGAGCCCGAGGATGTCACCATTCGCCAGTTCTTTGCCGAAATCAGCACCAAGGCTCAGGACACGCGCGTCATTGGTGGTATAGCGCGCATCATAGCGGCGTTCCGCATCCGCGCGCAGCGCATAGCGCGTAACGGGATCGGGTCGCCAGCTGCGCGCCACGCCCAGGCGTGCAAAGCGATAATTGCGCTCGCCCCCGTACCAGCTTTCGCCGATTCCCAGATCAACGCTGGCCTGACCCCGTGACCCATCCCCGCCGACCGCGCGAAGATGTGTCAGTGTCGCTGCGACGTAGGTCGAGGCAAAATCCGAGCCGGATACGTCGGGTGCGGTGGCTCTTGCGCTGTCAGACAGCGCCACGCGCTCGACATACAGCCGCGCGCCGAGGGTCGTCATGCCTGTTTCATTCACATGCAGCCGGTAGGAGGGGGCAATATCAAGCGAGGCGATCAACCCCGAGAGGGCAAGCCCCGCCCCCGAAATCGTTCCTTCGTCCGGGACTCCGTCGATGATGTTGCGCGAGGTGTCGGACCCGTTGTTCACGTTATCCGAGGGGCGCAGATCACCGCGCAGCCGCAGCGACCACGGGTTGACCCGGCGCAGCAGCTTGTAGTCCTGCGCGACACGTTCTTCATCGGCCTCGGTCGGCGCATGAATTGCGGTGCGGCGCAGCCAGAACTGGGACAGGCTGTATCTTTCACCCTCGAACGCCATGCGTGCCGCAAGCTGTGCGGCCTCGAACCGGGCGGGGCCGGCCTCTGCGTTGCGATAGGCATACCCGGCGGCGCGGCGGGCAAGGTCCGGATCGCCAAGTCGGGCATAACCGCGTGCGATGATGTAATAGGCCAGCGGGTCCCGTGGATCGGCCCTGAGCACCGCCTTGGCAAGTTCGATGGCAACGCCCGGATCTCCGGACTCCAGCGCGTTGATGGCCATGTTCCGCACCTGTGCCGCGTCCAGTTCGAGCGGCGCGGCAATACCGTCCCGCGCCCCCGCCACCATCAGCCCGAGCACGATTGTCAGCCAGAGTGCGGCTTGGCGGACCAGATCGAAAGGGAACAGGCGCGGGCGCGGCATGTGCCGACGCCTCAGTTGCTGCGTTCCAGAACGAACAGTCCGAATTCCTCTGCGTCGGACTCGCCGGACACGTGACCGGATGTATAAAGCGCGCCGGCGACTGCGTTGGCATTCGGACCGCCGAATGCGCCGCCATATTCTCCCCTGCTTTGCTCTTGCTGGGTCACGTTGCCCGCAAAGGAGCCGTCGGCCTGAATATCTGTCGGTGCGATTTGCAGCGGCTCGAGATCCGCGCCCGTGGCGGCATAGGTCCGGTTATAGATCTGTCCCTTGACACGCATGTTCGAGAAATCCGCGTTGATCCGCGCGTCGCCGAAAACCCGCCCGGCCTGTCGTGGCCGCACGGCGGGGTCCGTGCCGGGTGGCACCGGCAACAGGGCATCGCCGTTGTCCGGCAGGTTCATCAGACCGACATATTCGCCGTCATAGCGCACATCGGCATTGGCTTCATTCGCGGAAGGCACCGAAAAACCGCTCGCGGAGTATGTCGCACCGCCGTTGTAATATCCGTCCAGCCCGCCCGACACAGCCACGACACCGCTGGCGCCGTCCACCGCACGGGCATAGGCCGTGGTGTGCGTGTTGAGCGGATCGGGCTGACGTTCGAATGCCTGATACTGACCACCGGGCGAATCCAGCGACGCCTCGCGCACGTATTCAACCGGTAACTGCGTGCCGTTGAACGAGACACCGGTGATCACCAGACGCGGGTCGGTCGGATCGGGGGTATATGTTGCGGCGTCCAGATCGCTGGAGACAGCCTCGGGTATCGGGCTTGTCGGCGCGACCGGATCCGTGCCGCCTCCGTCTTCCTCGTCGAGAAATGGATTGCCGCCGCTGCACGCCGACACGGCTGTCGCAAGGGCGACGCCAAACACAAACCGCTTCATCTGCCTCATCAACCTTTTGGTGGTCGTTGCGCACAGAGTCCGCGTCCCGCATTGAAAAGTCAACGCGTATACACGCCAAAGTCGATCAACGTGGCCGATAGGTGACCCCCATTTAGCGGTTCACGTGCGCCACATCACTATATACAGTCGAGTTCTCAAGAGATTCTGCTGCGAAAGGATTCGCCATGCCGCTGTCACCAGAACAACAGGCCGAAATCGACGCGTTGCGGTCCGATCCGCAGCCGACCTTGCGCACGGTCGCGCCGGGCATGGAAAAGCACCTCTATCAGGCGCGCCAGGTACTGGATCACGGGTTCGTCCGGGTCATCGACTATATGGGGGATGATGCGGCGATCTGCCAGGCGGCCCGCGTGAGCTATGGCAAGGGGACGAAATCGGTCCAGAATGACGAGGGATTGATCCGCTATCTGATGCGGCACTGGCATTCCACGCCGTTTGAAATGTGCGAGCTCAAGCTGCACGTGAAACTGCCGGTCTTTGTCGCACGACAGTGGATCCGGCATCGCACGGCGAATGTGAACGAATATTCCGCGCGCTATTCGATCCTCGACCGTGAATTCTATATTCCCGCGCCCGAGCACATCAACGCCCAGTCGCAGGTCAACAACCAGGGCAGGGGCGATGTGTTGCAGGGCGAGGAAGCGGCGCGGGTGCTGGAGATCCTCAAGGCGGATTCCGCCCGCTGCTATGACAATTACGAAACGATGATTTCCTCTGACGGGCAGGAGGGGCTGGCACGGGAGCTGGCGCGTATGAACCTGCCGGCGAATATCTACACGCAATGGTACTGGAAGGTGGACCTGCACAATCTCTTCCACTTCCTGCGCCTGCGCGCGGATTCTCATGCCCAGTACGAAATCCGCGTCTATGCCGATGCGATCTGTGAAATGGTCGCCGACTGGGTGCCCGCGGCCTATGGTGCCTTTGAGGATTATCGCATGGGCGCAGTCACCATGTCGGCGCAGATGGTCGATTGTTTGCGGCGGATGCTTAAGGGCGAAACCGTGACACAGGAAAATTCCGGTATGAGCGCGCGGGAATGGCGGGAGTTCGAAGAGGTGGTTTCCTGATCCGGCCTGCCCGGACCATCGCGCCGGAACAGCCGAAATGACTTGCCGGAGGGCTTCCTGATGCGTGGCACGATTTTGCCGTGACCAAGGCGTTGATGATCCAGGGAACCGGGTCGAACGTGGGAAAGTCCATGTTGGTGGCCGGTCTGTGCCGCGCTGCCCGGCGGCGGGGGCTGTCTGTCGCGCCGTTCAAGCCACAGAACATGTCCAACAATGCCGCCGTCACCACAGATGGGGGCGAAATCGGGCGCGCTCAGGCGTTGCAGGCGCTGGCCTGCGGGCTTGAGCCGCATACGGACATGAACCCGATCCTGCTCAAGCCCGAGACCGATACGGGCGCGCAGGTCGTGGTGCAGGGGCGGCTTCGGACAACCGTGCGGGCAAGGGAGTACTCCAGGCTCAAACCGACCCTGATGCCAGCGGTGCTCGAGAGCTTCCACCGCCTCGGCACGGCGCATGACCTGATCATTGTCGAGGGCGCCGGCAGCCCCGCCGAGGTCAACCTGCGCGACGGCGACATTGCCAACATGGGCTTCGCGGTTGCTGCTAATGTCCCGGTCGTGCTCGCCGGCGATATCGACCGGGGCGGTGTCATTGCGCAGATGATCGGCACGCGGGCGGTCTTGTCCCGCGAGGATGAGGCCATGGTTGCCGGTTTCCTGATCAACAAGTTTCGTGGCGATCCGAGCCTGTTCGATGAAGGGTATGCGCTGATCCAGAAGCGTAGCGGATGGCAGGGTTTCGGTGTTCTGCCGTGGTTCGCCGACGCGTGGAAGCTGCCCGCCGAAGATGCGCTCGACATTGCTTCGGCGCCGCATACCGGCGCCTGCCACGTGGTCTGCCTGTGCCTGTCGCGGATTGCCAATTTCGACGATCTCGACCCGCTTGCGCAGGAACCGGGGCTGACGCTGACGATGCTGCGCGCGGGCGAACCGATTCCCGGTGATGCGGATCTGGTGATCTTGCCGGGCAGCAAATCGACCCGGGGCGACCTGGCCTTTCTGCGCGCGCAGGGGTGGGATATCGACCTTGCGGCGCATGTCCGGCGTGGCGGTCATGTTCTGGGCATTTGCGGAGGCTACCAGATGCTTGGACAGCGCGTGCGTGATCCGCAGGGCATCGAGGGACCGGCAGGGGAAACGCCGGGGCTGGGCCTCTTGGATGTTGTCACCGTGATGGAGCCTGAAAAGAGATTGACGCGGGTGCGGGCCGAGCATCTGGCATCAGGGCAGAGGTTCGACGGCTATGAAATCCATATCGGTCAGACAGACGGTCCGGATTGCGCCCGACCCTTCGCGCGTATCGACGGTGTTGACGAAGGCGCGATAAACGGCACCGGACGGGTGATGGGGAGCTATCTGCACGGGCTCTTTCGCAATGACGGGTTCCGCTCGGCATTCCTGTTCGGCCTTGGCGTGGCCAATGCGGGCCTGCGGTATGACGCGGAGGTCGAGGCCACGATGGATGCGCTGGCGGATCATATCGAGACCCATCTGGACGTGCCCGGATTGCTTGCGGTTGCGCGTTAACGCGAAATACCCCGGCGACGCCGGCGCAACAGGTAGATATCCATGATCCAGCCGTGATCGGCGCGGGCGTGCTCCCGCGTGGTGCGGATCTGCTCTGAGACCTCATCGAGCGGGCCGCTGATCAAAATCTCCTGGGCCATCCCCACATAGGCCCCCCACCAGATGTCATATTGCGCCGCGTCGAGAGTCTGGAAGGAACATTCGCCATCCAGCATGATCATCGCGGTGTCGGTGCCCTGCGGCCAGCCGGTGTCGCGCAATTGTCGGCCCGTCGTCACCATGAACGGCGCGCCGAGTTCGTTGACCGGAATGGCATGCGCGGCGGTCAGCGCCTGCAGCGCGGTGATGCCGGGAATGACGCGGGTGTGCGGTTGCGGATTGAGCCGTGCGGCGATCCTCAGCGAACTGTCATAGAGCGAGGGATCGCCCCAGACCAGCAACGCAACCACCCCGGCCTGCGGGCAGGTATCCATCGCGGCCTGCCATCGTGTTGCGATTGCGTCGTGCCACGCGTCCACCCCGCGCAGATACCCGTCATCGGTCCGTCGCTGGGGGATGTCGAAATACGCGATGCGCGGGGGCTCATCGGTCACGTCGTTTATGATGGTTTCCCGCAACCCGGCGAGGTCCGATTTGCCGGCCCCCTTGCGCGGGATCAGGATCAGGTCGGCGCGCCGGATGGCCTCCACCCCTTCACGGGTCAGGTGATCCGGATTGCCGGTTCCGATTCCGACCAACAACAAGTCTTGCATGACAAACAAAAGGCCCCGTCGCGCGAACGGACGAGGCCCTGCTCCTTGTTGGTTGCCCTCAGGCGGCGTTGTGCAGGCGATCCGTGACCAGCGCGGAATGGCGCAAGCCCTTCATGGATTTGGCCGCGGCCAGCACCGCGAGATCGATCAGCGGCTCGATCAGCACGACCATCATGTAGGCAAGTCCGAAGCTGCCGACCGAGGCAAAGGTCTCGGCACCTGCGCCTTGGCCATAGAGTGCCCAGAACGCGACCCAGGCGACAACGCCGCCTTGATAGGCTGCCGACAGTTTCAGCACATCGGTGTATGTCAGGTCGACATAAGCCACGTCCTGCGGCAACATCTTGCGCGCCATTGCCCCGATGGCAAAGAGCGGCACCAGCAGGGTGGTGATGTTGACGAAATACATCGGCATGTCGGTCGGGGCAAAGAACAGGCCCTGAATCAAAAGCCCGGCGGCGAGACCGACGGCGGCGGGCGCGATGCCGAGGATCAGCAATAATGTCGTGCCAAGGATAAAGTGGACCTCGGAAACACCAACGGGGAAATGCGGCAACACCTCGAAGAATACGAGCACCGCCGCCGTCGCCAGCGCGCTGCGCGCGACGAAGGACGGGACAGAGCGGGTTTTCAACTCGTCAGCAATCAGTTTCAGCGAATAGCCCGCGGCGGCGGCTGCCGTTCCATAGGCCAGTACCATTTTGGCACCGTGCACGATTCCGGGTTCGATATGCATGTTCTTCAATCTCCTTACCGCCAACCCCGGCGGATTACGTGGCCGCCAGCGCGACCGGTTTCACCACGGCAGGTTTCCTGACTTTCGGATCGGCGCACGTGCTGTCCCTTCCCGGCATTGTGCCAGTGGTTCCATCGACGCGTGCTCCCCGATTACAGTTGCGGGGGCAGTCCGGGCATTTCACCCTGTTCCCTATTATCCCAGACCTTGAGAGCCTGGGCACCGTGTTCCCTTTCATGGGAGAGATGCGTGTCTTGCGTCAAGCCCAAAACCGGCACTCAACCCTCTGCCAGCGGCCCGTAGAGGATCAGCGCGGGCGCCGTACCCCGCTCGGTTGCCAGCCGTTCGGCGAGCGCGGAAACGGTGGTACGGTGCAGCGCCTGTTCTGCGGTGCCGACGGCTTCGGCCAGCAGCGCAGGCGTATTTGACGGCAAGCCGTGCGCGACGAGCAGTTCCGCCAGCCTTGGAAAGGTGCGTTTGCCCATGAACACCACGGTGGTTGCCTGATCATCCGCGAGCGCGGCCATGTTGAGGTCCTCGGGCAATTCGCCGGCGACATCATGGCCGGTCACGAATTGAACCCGGCGCGCGGTCAGCCGTCGGGTCAGCGGTATGCCCGCCGCCGCCGCCGCCGCGCAGGCCGACGGGATGCCGGGTATGATCTCATGGTCAATGCCGGCCTCCCGCAGCGCGACCAGTTCTTCTTCGAGCCGTCCGAACATGCCGCCATCCCCCGACTTGAGCCGTACGACCCTGGCGCCGCCCCGGGCATAGTCGACCAGCAGGCGGCTCACGTGGTCCTGCTTGGGCGAGGGACGCCCGGCGCGCTTGCCGACACCCACAAGGTCGGCGCCGGCTCTGGCATGTGACAGGATCGGCCCCGACGACAGGTCGTCAAACAGGATGGCGTCGGCGTGTTTCATCCGGTCGACGGCCTTCAGTGTCATCAGGTCCGGGTCGCCGGGACCGGAGCCGACAAAGGACACGAACCCGCTCATCGCGATGCCTCCGCGATCAGGTGAAAGAACGTGCCGGTGACATTGCCTCGTTTTGAACCGGTTTCGGCAACCGTGGCCCCCTCGGCGTCGGTGACATCCGCAAGCGGCATGTCGGGCTGTTCGAGAATGGTGGAATAGTGAAACTCGTGGCCGCGCAGGGCGGCGTCGGCGGCAAAGCCGGGCATCGCCGTCGTCAGCATTGCCTTGCGGTAACCAAGATGGAATTTCCGCTTTTCATACGAGGTGACAAGACCTATCAGCCCGGCCATCCGGTGGCGGATGCCCGCCTTGTCGATCAGTGCCTCGCCCAGTGCCATGTAGCCGCCGCATTCACCGTGTACGGGGCGAGACGCCGCATGGTCTCGCAGCCCGGCCAGGAAACGGCTCGCTGCGGCGATCCGCCCGGCATGCAGTTCCGGATATCCTCCGGGCAGCCATACCAGGTCTGCCTCCGGCGCGGGCGGCTGGTCCTGAAGCGGTGAGAACGGCATGATCTCGGCGCCGGCGTCACGCCACCCGGCCAGCAGATGGGGGTAGGTGAAAGAGAATGCCGCGTCCTGCGCCAGAGCGATCCGTTGCGCGGGCGGACGCGGCAGCGCGGCCGACGAGGGCCCGCCCGGGCGCGAGGAGGCCGCCGCCCGCAGTGCGTCAAGGTCGACATGTTCGCGCAGGAAGGCGGCATAGCCCGAAATCGCGGTTTCGAGATCCGGATGCTCGACCGCCTGTATCAGACCCAGATGCCGCTCGGGTAGCGTCAGGTCGCCGCGTCGTGGCAGCACGCCCAGCACCGGCAGCCCGGCCCGCTCCATCCCCAGCCGCGTCAGGCGTTCGTGCCGGGGGCTGGCTACGCGGTTCAGGATCACGCCGGCAAAGGGCAGGTCCGGGTTGTAGCTGCGAAATCCGAGAGCCGTCGCCGCCGCCGATTGCGCCTGTCCGCCCACATCGAGCACCAGCACAACCGGCCATCCCATGCGCAGCGCGGTTTCGGCACTCGATCCGTGGCCCGTCTCACCCGGCTTTGCCACCCCGTCAAACAGGCCCATCGATCCCTCGGCGATCACGATATCCGCTCCCGCGGCCTGTCTGGCGACGGCATCCAGCAGGCCGTCATGCATCGCCCAGCTGTCCATGTTGAACGAGGCTCGCCCGGCCGCCGCGCGGTGAAAGGCCGGGTCGATATAGTCGGGTCCGCTCTTGAACGGTTGCACCGCCAGCCCGTCCTCGGCCAGTGCCCGCAAAAGCCCCAGCATGACGGTGGTCTTGCCGGTCCCCGATGATGGGGCGGAAATCAGAAGGCCGGGCGGGTTAATCATCGCCGTGTCTCCAGCCAGACCAGGGACTGTCGGCGCTTTGCGGTCGATAGCGGCGGTCGTAATCCCTGGAATAAAGGCAGCTTTCGGTAAACCCCTCTGCTGCCAGCGCCGGTCCGACGAGTATCAGCGCGGTGCGTGAAATCCCGTCATCCATGGCGTCCTTCAATGTGCCCAATGTCGCACGAATGATCCGCTCGTCAGGCCAGCTCGCCCGATAGACGACCGCGACCGGGCAATCCGCGCCATAGTCGGGGGTCAGATCCGCGATGACACGATCGAGGTTGCCGATCGACAGGTGAATGGCGAGCGTTGCACCGGTCGCCGCGAAATTCGCCAGCGTTTCGCCCGGCGGCATTGACGAGGCGCGGCCCGGCGTGCGGGTCAGCACCACGGATTGCGCAAGCCCCGGCAATGTCAGTTCGCTGCCCAGTGACGCGGCGGCGGCGGCAAAGGACGGCACGCCCGGCGTTACGCTCACGGCGATGCCTTCGGCCCTCAGGCGGCGGATCTGTTCGCCCATCGCCGACCAGACCGACAGATCGCCGGAATGGAGCCGCGCAACATCCTGCCCCGCATCCGTCGCGGCGCGGCACTCGCCGATGATCGCGTCAAGATCCATCGAGGCGGTGTTGACCACCCGCGCATCCGGCGGGCAATGCGCCAGGATCTCTTCGGGAACCAGCGATCCCGCATAGAGGCATACCGGGCAGGCTGCGATGATATCACGCCCGCGCAACGTCAGAAGGTCGGCGGCGCCCGGTCCGGCGCCGATGAAATGTACGGTCATGTGTCTTTCCCGATTGCGATGGCGCAGGTGGCAAGCCGGTCCTGCGAAATGTGACGATGCACCAGAAGCCGCGCGCCCGGTCCCGCTGCGGCGAGGGCGACGGCTTCGGCGACACTGCCGGTCCCGCGCCGGGACAGACTGTGCGCGGATTGCGTCGCGGTGCAAACCGCCTGCATCTGGTCAGCCGAAACCGGCCATACCGGCAGATCGCGCGCGGTGGCCCAGCCCGACAGGCAGGCGGCACCCGCCTTATCCGCAGGTGCCGCGACCGCGTCAACGATCCGATCCGCCGCCGCACCGTCAAAAGCCGATTGCAGGCTGGCGTGACTGGCCGCTGCGCGAAATCCGAACCCGGCGACGATCATAGGCTGACGCTCCATTGCACGACCGGATAGGCGGATTTCCATCCGCGCTTGCGCCCCAGCGGCTGCGCCTGCGCCAGTTCGATCCGCAGCAGGGCGCCGCCATGCGTGTCATGCGCCTGCGCCAGCAACGCTTCGCTTTGCAGCGTCACCGCGTTGGCGACCACTCGCGTGCCCGATTGCAGGTTGCCGACAAGCCATGCCAGCATCTCGCCAGACAGGCCGCCGCCGATGAATACCGCGTCCGGCGGGGGCAGGTCGCCAAGTGCGTCGGGCGCATGCCCCGTTATCACCCGCAAACGGTCGGCGCCCAGTTCGAGGGCGTTGCGTTCGATGCGGGCCGCACGCGCGGGGTGGGGTTCTATGGCGGTTGCGCTCAGGCTGTCATGGCTCAGCAGCCATTCGATGGCGATCGAGCCACTGCCGCCGCCAATGTCCCAGAGATGTTCGCCGGGTCGCGGTGCAAGGGCCGAGAGGGTCAGCGCGCGCATCGGGCTCTTGGTGATCTGCCCGTCGGTTTCGAAAATGCTGTCCTCTCTGCCAACGGTCAGGGGCAGGGCGATGCCGTGCCCGGCAACCTCGATCCCGACACAAACCGGATGGTGGATGTCGTCGAAATCCAGCGTTGCGGCGAGGCTGCTGCGCCGCCGTTCGCGCGGCCCGCCAAGCGCCTCGTGGACATGCAAATCGCTATCGCCGAACCCCAGCGCCGTGAGCAGGTCGGCCAGGTCCGCAACCGCCGCGCCGTCGCGTAGCAGCACGATCACGCGTTGCCCCGGTGCCAGATGCGGGCGTATCCGCGTCAGGGGCGCGGCGTGCAGGCCCAGCGTTACGGTGCGCTCCAGGGGCCAGCCCAGCCGGGCGGCGGCGAGCGCAAAGACCGATATGCCGGGCAGCGCGCACCATTCGTCTGGCGCAAGCTGCCGCGCGATCACCGATCCGGCACCGAACCAGAACGGGTCGCCAGAGGCAAGGGCGACCACATGCCGCCCGCGCAGCGCGAGCAATTTGGAAATGCCGTCGGCAAAGGGCACAGGCCATTCCAGCCGTTCTGCGCCCAGACCCGGCAGCAGGTCCAGATGCCGGCGCGCTCCCATGACGATTTCCGCCCGCTCCAGCGCTTCACGGCTTGCAGGCGGCAGCCCCGCCGGTCCATCTTCGCCCAATCCGACAATCGTCAACCACGGAGCGTCAGCCATGCCAGCAAAACTCCTGATCCTGGGCGGCACCGGCGAGGCAAGCGCGCTTGCCCGTATCGTGGCCGAGGCCGGGTTGGACGCGGTGTTTTCCTATGCCGGTCGCGTGGATCGTCCGCGTGAACAACCGGTCCCGGTGCGGGTTGGCGGCTTTGGCGGCGAAGATGGGTTGGCGCGGTTCCTGCGGTCGCAGGCCATCAGCCATGTGGTCGATGCCACGCATCCCTTTGCCGCAGGGATGAGCACCAACGCCGTCGCGGCTTGTGAGGCAACCGGCGTACCGTTGATCGCGCTGACCCGGCCGCCATGGAGCGCCGGACCACGGGATCAATGGACGCATGTACCCCATATCGCCGCGGCGGTCGATGCGCTGGCCGGTGTGCCCCGACGGGTGTTCCTTGCGGTCGGGCGCATGCATCTCGCGGCCTTTGCAGCCCTCTCGCAGCATCGCTACCTGCTGCGCCTTGTCGATCGACCCGAGGCGCTGCCGCTGCCGGGGGCGGGCGTGGTGATCGACCGGGGTCCGTTCAGCGTTGAATCCGACAGGGCGTTGTTGCAGCAACATCGGATCGAACTGGTGGTTTCCAAGAATGCCGGGGGCGACGGCGCGCGCTCCAAGATCGACGCGGCGCGGCAATTGGGGTTGCCGGTGCTGATGATCGACCGGCCTGTCATTCCCGCGCGAGACGAGGCGCGGACGCCGGCGCAGGTTATGGAGTGGCTGGCTCATTCCGGCGTGAACCTTGGCGTGTAGACGATTGGCGATCTGCTGTTGTCCACGACGCGTGTGCGGGACGAGCCGACGATCACCACGGTCCGCATGTCGGCCATGTCCGGGGTCGCATTGCCCAGTGTCGTGACGTTCAGATTCTCTTCGGGCGTGGACACGGCCCGCGCGAACAGGATCACCCTGTCGGGACCGCAGGCGTCGCGCAACAGGTGCAACGTTTTTTCAAAGCCTTCCGGACGGGATTTCGAGCGCGGATTGTAGAACGCCATTGCGAAATCGCCCTCCGCCGCAAGGCGCAGCCGCTTTTCGATGAGGTTCCACGGTTTGAGGTTGTCACTCAGATTGATGGCGCAGAAATCATGGCCGAGCGGGGCTCCGGCGCGGGCGGCGGCGGCCAGCATCGCGGTGATCCCGGGCAGGACGGAAATATCCAGGTCACGCCAGCTTGCCGGGCCCGCCTCGACGGCCTCGAACACCGCCGCAGCCATCGCGAACACGCCGGGATCGCCCGATGAAACGACCACGACCCGTCGCCCCCGCGCCGCCAGATCGAGTGCGTGGCGCGCACGGTCCAGTTCCACGCGGTTGTCGCTGGCATGCAGGGTCAGCCCGTCGCGCGACGCGATGCGGGCGACATAGGGGATATAGCCGATTACATCGGTCGCCTCTGCCAGAGCTGCCGTCACTTCCGGTGTCACAAGCGCCTGATCGCCCGGACCCAGCCCTGCGATACGAACATGGCCGCTCATGGCCGGCGCCCCTGGCCATGCACGAGTATGATCGAGAAATAGGGTGCCGCGACGCACGACACCTCGCTGAGCGGTGTGACGGTCTGGTCGGGCATGGCGGCGTGTTCCACCAGCCACGCCCGGTCCGCAAGACCGCTGCGCGCAAGGGCGCGGCACACCTTGTCGAAATTGCGCCCGATCTTCATGACCACCAGCGCATCGGTATCGGCCATGTGACGGACAAGGGCGTCTTCGGACAGGGTGCCCATCAATACAGTCAGAACATCGTCACCCCAGGTGATCGGGGTTCCGGTCGCCGTCCATGCGCCGGACATCCCGGTCACGGCGGGAACCACATTGACCGGAACCTTGCCATGCAGGCGGCTGTAGAGATGCATGAAAGAGCCGTAGAAAAACGGATCTCCCTCGCACAATACGATGACATCCTCGCCTGACCGGGCCAGCGAAGTCAGGCGTTCGGTACAGTCGGCGTAGAAGTCAGACAGCATCCGGTTATAGCGCGGATCGCTAAGCGGGATCTCGGTGGTGACCGGGTATTCCATCGGGAATTCGACCGCGTTTTCCGGCAACAGGTCTTCAACGGTGGCGCGTGCCCGCCCGACATGCCCGGCCTTGCGGAAATAGGCCACGTGCCGCGCGCCGCGCAGCAGCCGGTCTGCACGCACGCTCATCAGGTCTGGATCGCCGGGGCCGAGGCCGACGCCGTATATCGTGCCGGTGCTCATTCCGCGCGGCTCGCGATGGCGTTGAGCGCGGCGACGGTGATCGCGGATCCGCCCAACCGGCCCTTGACGATGCAGCAGGGGACTGGCTGCGCCGCCCACAGGGCATCCTTGCTCTCGACCGCGCCGACAAATCCGACGGGGCAGCCGATGATTGCCGCCGGGCGCGGGCAATCGGGGTCTTCCAGCATGTTGAGCAGGTGAAAGAGGGCGGTCGGCGCGTTGCCGATTGCCACGATTGCCCCGTCGAGGCGGGGCCGCCACAATTCCAGCGCCGCGGCGGACCTTGTGTTGCCCATGCCTGCGGCCAGCGCCCGCACACGTGGATCATGCAGGGTGCAGACAATCTCGTTATCGGCGGGCAAACGTGCGCGCGTGATGCCTTCGCTCACCATGCGGGCATCGCACAGGATGGGTGCTCCGTCATCCAGCGCGGCACGGGCGGTCGCGACAAACTGCGCAGAGAAATGGATGAATTCTTCCAGTCCGACCATGCCAGCGGCGTGGATCATGCGCACCGCGACCTGTTCTTCGTCAGCGTCGAACCGGGTCAGGTCGGCCTCGGCGCGGATGGTGGCAAAGGACTGCGCATAGATCGCCGCGCCATCGGTTTCATATTCGTAAGGCATCAGGTCAGGTCCGTCAGGGTCAGCAGGTCATCGGGTGTCAGGTCACGCATCGCAGGCTCATCCCCCGTGCGCCCGTGTTTTACAAGATCAAATCGCCCCGCGCGGCCCACAAGCGTTACATCCGCCGGAGTGCTGCGGGCGCAGCCCTTGGCGCAGCCCGAGACATGCAGGCTGCCCCGGGTCCGGGACGCGAGCGCGCGGGCGATGGCGCGGGTTTCAACTTCAGCCTGCGGGCAGAAGGGTGCGCCGGCGCAGGCATCGGCGCAGAGCAGCGGGTCGCCGCGTTGCGTTATGAAGGCTCCCGGATCGGCTGGAGCGGCGCCTTCCAGCAGGAACATGCGCCAGGGCGTGACGCGCAGGGCGCCGGCCCCCGTTCTCTGGATCAGAGAAGCCAAGGCATTGGCATCGAGCTGTCCGAATGGCGCACCGTAGAGTATGCCCATGTCATGCGGGCCGGGTTGGCAAACCGCCGTGTCGCGGGCGACCGGCGTGCCGTGCCAGATGTCGGGCAGCGGATGGGCGGCAATCAGCCGCGCCATGCGGCGCAGATGCGGTGTGCGGTTTTCCGAGAACCATCGGGCGAGGGCAATTGCGGTTTCGATGGCGTCGGCCTCGGTCACGGCGCGACCTGTTTCCGCGCCATCCGCGCGCAGGACCAGACCGGTCGGTCCGCGTTCGAGCCGGATATCGGCAGAGCACTCGGCGAGCATCCGGACGGGGCCGGTATCAACGGCAAACCCGAACTTGGCCGGAAGCGCGGGCAATTCTTCCAGGCGGTCGGTCAGGTTTCGGGCCAGCCGGACGGTGAGGTCGTCATTGTCATAGAAGGGTGAAACGAGAATATTGCGGCGGGTTTCGAGGGCCGGGTCTGCATCCAGCAGGTCGAGCGCGGCCAACTCTGCGAGCAGGGTCTCGTGATCGTCCTGTTGTACGCCGCGCAATTGCAGGTTGGCGCGGTTGGTCAGGTCGATTGTGCCATTGCCATATTGCAGGGCGGCGGCGCAGAGGCCGAGTGCCTGTTTTCGGTCAAGGCGTGCCAGACGCGGGCGCACCCGGACCACCAGCCCGTCGCCGGACATCATCGGTCGATAAGCGCCCGGGCACCAGCCCCTGACCTGCGCGCTCATGTCCTGCCCCCGATTGCCGCGCGGATCGAGTTGCGCCGGGTCGTCCAGAGGCCGGACTCGTGCAGGGCGCGGAACCTGTCCTGCATGGCGCGGTGCGCTTCGGGGTTGGTCTCCGCGAGGAAGCGATCGACGGTCTCATCGCCAAGCGTTGCGTCATGGTAGAGATCAAAGAGATGCGGCGCGACCGCATCGGCCAGGTTCGCAAAAGCGGCCATGTGATCGAGCGTCGCCGCGATTTCCGCCGCGCCACGAAACCCATGCCGCTGCATCCCCTTGATCCAGCCGGGATTGGCCGCGCGGGCATGTACCACGCGGGCCACTTCCTCGGGCAGCGTGCGGGCGCGGGGTGTGGCCGGGTTGCTGTTGTCCAGATGATAGAGCGTCGCCCTGCCGCCGGTCTGTGCCTTGGCGGCGGCAAAGCCGGCCTCGTGCGTGGCATAATCATTGGCCAGCAGCAGGTCGGTTTCCGCCAGATCCTGTAAATGCACGAAGGCATCGGCCCGCGCCACCCTGTCGCGGATGCCATCGTCATCGCGCGCGATATGCGCGCCCTCCAGGGCATATGCGCTGGCGTTCAGCCACGCCTTGCCTGCCTGTGCGCGGGCTTCTTCCGTATAGGTGTCTGGCAGATCGCCCATGCCGAGCCCATAGCTGCCGGGGGCGGGCCCAAAGACGCGCGCGGCCGGCGCCTGTCCGGCATAGGGGTTCCAGTCGGCGGCTTCGTCCCGTTCGGCAAGGGCGCGCACCGCCTGCCCGAACAGCGCCGAGAGCGACGGGAACACGTCGCGAAACAGGCCGGATACTCGCAAGGTCACATCCAGCCGGGGTCGGTCAAGCTCGGTGATCGGCAAGACCTCGATGCCCGAGACGCGTTCGCTGCCCGGATCCCAGACCGGCCTGACCCCCAGAAGGTGCAGCGCCATGGCAAATTCCTCGCCCGCGGTGCGCATCGTCGCCGAGCCCCAGAGATCGACGATCAGCCCGCTGGGATAATCGCCCTCATCCTGCAGATGGCGGCGCACCAGTTCCTCGGCGAGTTTCACGCCCTGCGCGTGGGCGCTGCGGGTGGGCACCGAGCGCGGATCGGTGGTATAGAGATTGCGCCCGGTGGGCAGTACGTCAGTCCGCCCGCGATAGGGAGATCCGGACGGACCTGCCTCGACGCGACGACCCTGCAGCGCATGGATCAGACCGGTGCGTTCGGCATCTGCGGTCATCCCTGTGTCAAACGGGCTGGAAATCCGGGGGGCGCGGCCAAAGACATGCAGCCCGTCGCCAAACTGGCTTTCCTTGATGTCACAGACAAACCGGTCGATCCGGGTGATCGCTTCGGCGGTACTGGCGGCGCGGTCAAGGCCGAGATCGTCCTCGACCCCGATGGCCTGTGCCTCGGCCCGGATGTCGGCTTGCAGGCGGTCGCGGCGGCGCGGGTCCAGACCGTCGGCGTTCGAGAACTCGTCGAGCAGCGTCTCCAGCCTTACCATCCGATCGGGTGTCTCGCTGCTGCGCAGGGGTGGGGGCACGTGGCCGAGCGTCACGGCGCCGATTCGCCGCTTGGCCTGTGCCGCCTCGCCGGGATCGTTGACGATGAACGGATAGATCACCGGCAGATCACCGATCAGCGCCTCGGGCCAGCAGTCATCCGACAGGGCCACCGCCTTGCCGGGCAGCCATTCCAGTGTGCCGTGCGCTCCGATATGGATCAGCGCATCGGCGGCGAGCGCATGGCGCAGCCAGAGATAGAACGCGACATAGCCGTGGCGGGGGACGCGCGACAGGTCATGATAGTCGTCGTCGCGGCTGGCGGGCTGTCCGCGCTCGGGTTGCAGGGCGACGATTGCCTTGCCGCGCCGCAGGGCGGTGAAGCGTATCGCGCCATCGACACAGGCGGGGTCCTCTTCGGGCACGCCCCAGGTTACGTTCAGATCGTCGCGCAGTGTGTCGGGCAGGGTCGCCAGAGCGGACTTGTACGCCTCGACCGGCCAGTCGATCCGCGCGGTGGCCAGCGCCGTATCGAGCGTGGTGCCCGGCGCGGTGTCATAGCCGTGTTCGTGCAGGTCGGCGAGGATTGCCTGCGCCGAGGCCAGAGCATCCAGCCCGACCGCATGGGCCATTTGCCAGTTCTTGCCGGGATAGGTGGAGAGCACCAGGACCGGCACCTTGTCCGCGTCCGGTTTCTGCGCGAGCCGTATCCATCCGGCGACCCGGTCGGCAATCGCGCTGATCCGGGCCGGCACCGGTTGATGGGTGTGGCGGGCGAATTGCAAGGCCTCGTCGCGCGTATCCGGTTCCTTGAAACTGGCGACTCCGGCAAGGATGCGGCCATCGACCTCGGGCAGAACCACGTGCATGGCAAGATCGGCAGGGGACAGCCCGCGTTCTGCTTCGGCCCAGGCGGTCCGTGACGACGTTGCAAGAGCGACCTGAAAGACCGGGGCCCGCGCCACGTCCAGCGGCGACGCGCCGCTCTCTCCCTTGCCGGAAAAGGCCGTGGCGTTGACGATGGCATCCGGCGCGAGCGTTTTGACCTGCCGCGCAAGCCAGCCCGCCGCTTCGGCGGCCTTCAGCGACGGGACAAACAGCGCGCCGACATCAAAACCCCGTGCCCGAAACGCGCCGAACATGGCCTCGACCGGGGCGAGGTCCGCCGCCGCGAGATAGGCGCGGTAAAACGTGATCAGGATGCGGGGCCGGCCGTTGTCACCGAACATGGTTGCCGGGCAGGTCACTCCCTGTTCCGGCGTCCATGCACCCACCTGCGGCAGCGTCTTGGCCCCGAGCACCGGCCCGGCATAGAGCCCGGCCGCCAGCGCGAATTGCGCCAGTGCCGCCTGCGCCGCGACGGTTCCGCCACTGTCGCAGAGATGTTGCAGGCGTCTCAGGGTCGAGCGGGGCAGGGTCGAATAATCGTCAAGGCGCGGGTCCGCCCGACCATCGGCGGGCAGCACGGCAACCGCCAGCCCGTTTTTCGCGGCGAGCGCCTGCACCTGCTGCAAACCGTAGGACCAGTAGGGCACGCCACCGATCAGGCGGATCAGGATGCCCTTGGCGCCGCTCAGCGTCTGTTCGACATAGGTGTCGACCGAAAGCGGATGTTTCAGCGCCGCGAGATTGGCCAGACGCAGCGAGGGCATTCGCCCTTCCGGGCCGCCGCCGCGATGCCAGCCTGACGCAAAGGCGCCAAGGTCGCTGTCGGAAAAGGACAGAACCACCAGATCCGCCGGGCTCTGGCCCAGATCGGTCGGGGTTTCCGTTTCTTCCAGCCCGTGGCTTTCGCGAAAGACGACATGCATCGGAGCCGTACTCTTCTATTCCGCGGCGACCGGGGTGCCGGTCAGGATGTCGTTGATCGCGGCGGTGTCGATATCGTCATGCTCGGCAATCACGACGAGACGGCCACGGCGCATTTCACCCGGTTTCCAGGGGCGATCGAACTGATGACGCACGCGCGCGCCGACCGCCTGCACCAGAAGCCGCATCGGCTTGCCCGCGACCGGGACATATCCCTTGACCCGCAGGATGTTCTTTTCGTTGGCCAGCCGCTCGATCCGCGTCACGAGGTCGGCGGGATCGGCCTGTTCCGGCAATTCGACGACAATGCTCTCGAAATCGTCATGTTCATGGTCATCGGCCTCGTCATGGTGGCTGGGACGTGCATCCATGTCGTCTTCGGCTGCGGCCTCAAGGCCCAGGATCACACGGACATCCACGACACCTTCGGCAACCTCGACCACGGGCAGCGGGCGGGGCGCTTCGGCGGCGATGATCTCGCGCGCCCTTGCGATGCCATCCGCACCGGCCAGATCGGGTTTGGTCAGCAGGATAATATCGGCACAGCTGATCTGGTCCTCGAACACTTCGGAGAGCGGGGTTTCGTGATCGATCGAGTCATCCGCCATACGCTGGGCATCGACGCGCGCCACATCGGGCGCGAACCGTCCGGTGGCCACGGCCTCGGCATCGGCGAGTGCGATCACACCGTCCACGGTGATGCGGCTGCGGATATCGGGCCAGTCGAACGCCTTGAGCAGCGGTTTCGGCAGGGCCAGCCCGCTGGTCTCGATCAGGATGTGATCGGGACGTGGCTCAAGCGCCATCAGGGCTTCGATGGTCGGGATGAAATCATCGGCGACGGTGCAGCAGATACAGCCGTTGGACAATTCCATGATATTCTCTTCCGGACAGTCCGGGATCGCACAGGATTTCAGGATCTCGCCATCGACACCGACATCGCCGAATTCGTTGACCACCACGGCCAGCCGCTTGCCCTGCGGGTTCTGCATGAGGTGGCGGATCAGCGTGGTCTTGCCGGAACCGAGAAAGCCGGTGATCACGGTGACGGGCAGTTTGGACAGGTCGGACATGTTACTGGTCTCCAATCGGGGGGATGCGTGCGATACAGTTCTTGCGAAAATGCACCGGCCTTTCACGCCAGGGTATCAAGCCGTCGGGCGTGTCGTGATAGCGAGAGGCGACCTCCAGGATCATGTCCGCGTCACCGGTCTCGTCAAAATTGCCATAGACATAGGTCCAGCGCTGCGCGCCGCCGCGCAAGACGATCGAACAGCCGCTGTCACAGTTTGACAGGCATTCGACCGGGCGCAGGGTGACGCCGGAGGGCAGGTCGCCCGCTGCGAGGCTTTCGTAAAGCACCGCGCCGGGGCGGGGGCCCTCGATATCGGTGGACATGCCCTTGCGGCAGGTCGTGCAGACCAGCAATTCGACCGGGGCGGTCCCGTTTGCAGTCTGGTTCATCCGGTCACCTTCCATGTCTGGCAGGCGGGGCAGGCGGGCAAAGCCGGGGCCGGGCCCGTCACCGAGGCACCCCGCCCGGTTAACGTCATATCGGCGCTGGCAGGTCTCCCGGCTTGCGGATGTCAGAAAGCCGGGGCTTTCTGGCGGTCTGCCCGCCTTCCCGACCCGTCTGGGCCAGTGGCTTGGGCGACCTCTCCGGTCACGGTCGCGGGGGCGGCTGCGTCGTGCATTCCCTTTTCATCTGCTTTCGCAGAAACCAACACTTGGCGGAATGACCAAGGGGCGGCGGGTTGTCAAGCGTTTGAAGCTACGCCGGTGTATTGCGGCGGGTGGGTCAGAGGCGTGCAGACCCCGGTGCAGCCACCGGGATCCACAGATCGTGGCTCAGACCTTGAGGTTGGGAATGATCTGCTTCTTGCGGCTCACCACGCCGGGCAAGACAACGCTGTCGCCGGTTGCAGAGGCGTCAAAGCTCTTGGCCGCGACCGTTTTGACCAGATCGTTGGGCACCAGCAGCGTTGACTCTTCGTTCAGGATATCGACCACGAACAGCAGAACCTGATCGACGCCGTCTTCGGAGGCAACGGTGGTCATTGTCTCCATCAGGCTGGCCTTGCGATCGAGAACGGTGGCAGGCGATGTGGTTTCGAGAACCGATACGCGGAATTTTGTCCCGTCGACCTCGTATTCCTTGCTGTCCATGCGGAGCAGTTCCGCATCGCTGAACGACGAAACATCGGATTTGGCGGCGAACATCTCGGCGGCATAATCCGGGATCGACAGGCCCAGCTCGGCGGCGAGTTTTTCGGCAACGGCCTTGTCGTGCTCCGTGGTGGTCGGGCTGCGGAATTCCAGCGTATCGGACAGGATGCAGGTCAGCGCGGTGGCCTTGGCCCAGTCGGGCATCCTGGCGGCGTCGTCACCCATCAGGTCGTAAATAATGGTCGCGGTGCAGGCGAGCGGACGAATCGTGATGTCGATCGGACCCTTGGTTTCCAGGCCGCCTACCAGCTTGTGATGGTCGATGATGCACTGGATATCGGCGTTGTTGATGTTCGCAGGCAGTTCCGCGGGGTTGTTGGTGTCCACGATCACGACCGGAGCGTCATCGGCAACATCCTCGATGATCGCCGGCTTGGGCAGGTCCCAGCGTTTCAGAAGAAAGGCGGCTTCGGTGTTGGGTTCACCCAGCAACACGGACTCGGCAGGGGTGCCTTTGATCTCGTTCAGGTACCACGCCCAGAGGATGGGCGAGCCGGTCGAGTCGGTGTCGGGAGATTTATGTCCAAAAACCTGAATGGTCATCTTGTGGGTCCTGTATAGGGTGCAATTCGCGCGCCTTATAGAAACGCGGTCGGCGCTTGTCACCCGCTGTTGCGCGGAATGCGACCCTTGGTCTGATTGCTGCGGACCCTGCTTCGCGTTGACTTTCGCGCGGGCGGTTGTGAGGGTGTCGGCGGATCGCCCGGACCTGTCGATGATTTCCCACGCGCACAAGACTGTTTTCGTTCACATCCCCAAGACCGGCGGGCAAAGTGTCGAGAACGTGTTTCTGGACGATCTGGGCCTGGCATGGCGCGATCGTGCGGCGCTTTTGTTGCGGCAGAACAACGACCGTGCCGCGGGGCCGCAAAAGCTGGCGCATCTATATGCCGACGAATACGTGAAGCTCGGGCATATCGCAGCCGGTGATTTCGACCGCTACCTTAAATTCGCGATCGTGCGGCATCCGTTCGAACGGGTGCTTTCGGAATTTCGCTACCGGTCGGCAGCGGCCGCGAAGCGGGGACGCTCGCTAGGGCTTGAGGACATGTTGAAGCTGGATATCGCCGACGATTATCCGGACACGGCACGCCATCTGGTGCCACAGGTGCGTTATATCATGGATGACAGGGGGCGCTGTCTGGTGGATCGGGTCCTGCGGTTCGAGAGATTGGCACAAGAGATTGCTCCGGTATTCCGGCAGATTTTCGGCGAGGTACGACACTTACCGCACAGAAATCGTGCCCGTGCGGAACCGAATGCGCGCATCACAGCCGGGCAGGCCGACGCGCTTTATGATCGATACCGCGAGGATTTCGAGGCCTTCGGGTATGAACGATAAGGTCTTCACGCAAGAGCAACAGCTCTATCCGCCGATCAAGCTCCTGCTCGAACGGCAGGGATACGAGGTCAAGGGCGAAGTCGGGGCGGCGGATGTGGTCGCGCGCCGTGGCGAAGAGCCGCCGGTGATTCTGGAGATGAAGCTGCGTTTTACCCTGTCGCTGTTTCATCAGGCGGTTGAACGGCTCAGGATCACCGATCTGGTTTATGTCGCCGTGTCGCGCCCCACGGGGCGCAGTGCGCGAAGGGCGTTGAAAGATAATCTTGCGCTATGTCGGCGATTGGGCCTCGGGCTGATGACCGTTCGCCTGGATGGGCATGTCGAGGTTCATTGCGATCCCAGTCCCCACACGCCGCGAAAATCGCGGAAGCGTGCGCAGCGGCTCTTGCGGGAATTCGACCGGCTGCGCGGTGATCCGAATGCGGGCGGTGCAACCCGGCATGGGCTTGTGACCGGCTATCGTCAGGACGCGTTGCGTTGCGCCGCCTACCTGGCCGAGCACGGACCGAGCAGGGGTGCAGAAGTGGCGCAGGCGACGGGCGTCGCGGCGGCGACCCGGTTGATGGCCGACAACCATTATGGCTGGTTCCGGCGCGAGAGTCGCGGCGTGTACGCGCTGACCCCGGTTGGCAGCGACGGCCTCGTTCATTGGGCGGACAGCTGGTAGCAGGATGCCAGCATATGCCCGTACAGGTCGCAGATTTGCGCGGTCCGGCGCGGGGTCTGACCGTGTACGTGCGCCTCAGCCGTGGATCTCTGACATGCGGGGCGGAGGCAAGCGCATGGCAGAGATGGGCGACACTTTTTTGTGAAACGACCTGTTGACAGGCTCGGCGGTGCCTCCTACCTATGTGCCGTTATCACTCCTGCGGGGTGAGTGATAACACCCTTACGGGAGCGGAGGACCCCGAAACTTTGAGCGTTAAGGAGCTGCAAAGATGGCATTCAAACCACTTCATGACCGGGTGCTGGTGCGCCGCGTCGAAAGCGATGAAAAAACCGCTGGCGGGCTGATCATCCCCGACAGCGCCAAGGAAAAGCCCGCCGAAGGCATCGTTGTTGCCTGTGGCGAGGGCGCCCGCAAGGACAGTGGCGAACTGATCGCAATGGCTGTTGCGGAAGGCGATAAAATCCTCTTTGGCAAATGGTCCGGCACCGAAGTCACCGTCGACGGTGAAGAGCTGCTGATCATGAAAGAGAGCGACATTCTGGGAATCATCGAAGCAAGCGCAGCCGCAAAAGCGGCCTGAACGCCACGCTTCGTCTGACCCCAACTCAGTAAACTAGGAGACAATCCATGTCTGCAAAAGACGTCAAATTCGACACCGACGCCCGCAATCGCATGCTCAAGGGTGTCAATATCCTTGCCGACGCGGTGAAGGTGACACTGGGCCCCAAAGGCCGCAACGTGGTCATCGACAAATCCTTTGGCGCGCCGCGCATCACCAAGGACGGTGTTTCGGTCGCCAAGGAAATCGAACTGGAAGACAAGTTCGAGAACATGGGCGCGCAGATGGTGAAAGAAGTCGCCAGCCGCACCAATGACGAAGCCGGCGACGGCACCACCACCGCGACCGTTTTGGCACAGGCCATCGTCAAGGAAGGTCTGAAATCGGTTGCCGCCGGCATGAACCCGATGGATCTCAAGCGCGGCATCGATCTGGCAACAACGAAGGTCGTCGAAGCGATCAAGGCCGCGGCGCGCGACGTCAGCGACAGCGCCGAAGTCGCCCAGGTCGGCACCATCTCGGCCAACGGTGAAGCGGAAATCGGTCAGCAGATCGCCGACGCGATGCAGAAAGTCGGCAACGAAGGTGTCATCACTGTCGAGGAAAACAAGGGTCTGGAAACCGAGACCGACGTCGTCGAAGGTATGCAATTCGACCGTGGTTACCTGTCGCCCTACTTTGTCACCAATGCCGACAAGATGACCGCAGAGCTCGAAGACTGCATGATCCTGCTGCACGAGAAGAAACTGTCTTCGCTGCAGCCGATGGTTCCGCTGCTCGAGTCGGTCATCCAGTCGCAGAAGCCGCTGCTGATCATCGCAGAGGACGTCGAAGGTGAAGCGCTGGCAACCCTGGTTGTCAACAAGCTGCGTGGCGGCCTGAAAATCGCTGCTGTCAAGGCACCCGGATTTGGTGACCGCCGCAAGGCGATGTTGCAGGACCTCGCCATTCTGACCGGTGGCCAGGTGATCAGCGAAGACCTGGGCATGAAGCTGGAAAACGTCACTGTCGACATGCTGGGTTCCGCCAAGAAGGTGTCGATCACCAAGGACGAAACCACCGTTGTCGACGGCAATGGCGAAAAGGCCGAGATCGAGGCACGTGTTGCCCAGATCCGCACCCAGATCGAAGAAACCACCAGCGACTATGACCGTGAGAAGCTGCAGGAGCGCGTTGCCAAGCTGGCAGGCGGTGTTGCCGTGATCCGCGTTGGCGGCATGACCGAAGTCGAAGTGAAAGAGCGCAAAGACCGTGTTGACGATGCTCTGAACGCGACCCGTGCGGCCGTTCAGGAAGGGATCGTCGTCGGTGGCGGTGTTGCCCTGGTTCAGGCCGGCAAGGTGCTGGATGGGCTGGAAGGCGCAAATAACGACCAGAACATCGGTATCCGCATCGTTCGCAAGGCTCTGGAAGCACCGCTGCGCCAGATCGCCGAGAACGCCGGTGTCGACGGATCGGTTGTTGCCGGCAAAGTCCGCGAAAGCGACGATGCCAAGTTCGGTTTCAACGCTCAGACCGAAGAATACGGCGACATGTTCAGCTTTGGCGTCATCGACCCTGCCAAGGTTGTCCGCACCGCGCTGCAGGACGCAGCCTCGGTTGCCGGTCTGCTGATCACCACCGAAGCGATGGTCGCAGACCGTCCGCAGAAGGAAGGTGCTGGAGCGGGCGGCGGCATGCCCGACATGGGCGGCATGGGCGGCATGATGTAAGCCAACGCCGTTCGTCTTCTTGACGACTTTGAAAGGGGGGCCATCCGGTCCCCCTTTTTTGCGTCGCCGGGCGAGGGAGGGCCGCATTGGTCGGTCACGCCCGCAAACGGGAGTGTTGTTTTTTCGCGCGTTAAGGTTATGGGAGAGCCATGCGCCTGTTTCTTCTCACGACCATTACCATGATCGCCTTCGCGGCGAACTCCATCCTGAACCGGCTGGCGGTCGACAGTGGCGCCATCGACCCGGCGAGTTTCGCGATCCTGCGCATATTGTCCGGGGCAGTCGTCTTGACCGCGATGGTGCTGTTGCGCGGGCGGCGGGTGCCGATCCTGGCGCCACGTCGGCTGATCGGGGCCGGTTCGCTCACGCTCTATATGATCGGATTTTCATGGAGCTATTTGACACTCGAGGCCGGATTGGGGGCGCTGGTCTTGTTCGGGGTGGTGCAATTGTCGATCTTTGCGATTGCCGCGCTCACCGGCACTCCACCGCTTGGTCGGCAACTGGCGGGGGCGGCAATCGCTTTTGCCGGTCTCGTCTGGGTTCTCTGGCCTTCAGGGACTGTTGCGGTCGATTCCACGGGCCTGCTGCTGATGGTGCTTGCCGGTATCGGATGGGCGATCTACACGCTTGAGGGCCGCAATGAGAGGGATGCGCTCGCGGGGACGGCGGCGAATTTCTGCGTGGCGTCACCTCTGGTCGCCCTCGGAGCGCTGATGATTCCCGTCGCCACCACGATCACCGCACCGGGCATCGCGCTCGCCGTTCTCTCGGGCGCGGTGACGTCGGGGATGGGCTATGCGCTCTGGTACAGCCTGGTGCCGCGCTATGCGCCGTCTCTCGTGGCAATCATCCAGCTCGCGGTGCCGGTGATTGCGCTGATCGCAGGTGCGGTGCTGCTTGGCGAGCAGGCGAGCGTGAAACTGATTTTCGGAACGGTTCTGGTGCTTGGCGGTATCGCGCTTGCAGTCAGTACATCACACGCGACGCGGAGGAAACGTGCGACGTCACCGTGACATGATGCGATTGGCGGCGCTGTTGCTGCTGCTCGTGCTGGGCGCGCCGCTCAGGGCGGATTGCGTGGTGCTGCTGCATGGGTTGGCCCGCACCGAGACGTCGTTCGCGCTGATGGAAGATGTCCTCGTCAGGCGCGGCTATGACGTGGTGCGGCCTGGCTATCCCTCGACCGATCTGCCCATTCCGATGCTGGCGCAGGGGACGATCCCGGCGGCCATCGACCAATGCGGCCCGCAGACCGTGCATTTTATTGCGCATTCGATGGGCGGCATCCTGATCCGCTATGCGTTCCAGCGCGGCAAACCGGAGAACCTTGGGCGGGTCGTCATGCTCGGCCCACCGAACCAGGGCAGCGAACTGGTCGATGTGCTGGGTGATCTCGAGGTTTTCGGCCTGCTCAACGGCCCCGCAGGGATGCAACTGGGCACGGGTCCCGACAGTCTGCCGAGACGGTTGCCGCCGGTGAATTTCCCGCTCGGGGTGATCGCCGGCGACAGTTCCCTGAACCCGCTTTTCTCGTCGTTGATCGAGGGGCCGGACGATGGCAAGGTATCGGTCCGCTCGACCGAGGTCGCGGGAATGGCGGATCATATTGTATTGCCGGTGACGCATACTTTCATGATGAACAACCCGAGGGTCATTGCAGAGGCGCTTCATTTCATCGAACAGGGCCGTTTTGACTCGGACATCTCGTGGCTGGATGGTGTGTTCGGACTGATCGACGATATCTGCGGGGGCGGAACCTGCGAGGATACCGGGACAGGAGAACCGGACAGATGACCACCCTGACGCTGGACCTGACAGGGGCCGACGTGTTGTTTGCTGACGGCCTTCGCCGGGAACGGCTGTCGTTAGAAGATGGATTGATCACATCCGAACCGACCGGTCGCACGGTGGATCTTGACGGGTTTCTCGTGTTGCCCGGCATCATCGATCTGCATGGAGACGGGTTCGAACGGCATCTCGCTCCGCGCAGGGGCGCCATGAAAGAGATGACCGAGGGGGTCGTGGCGGCGGAAGCGGAACTGGCCGCCAACGGCATCACCACCGCGGTGATGGCACAGTTCTATAGCTGGGAGGGCGGACTTCGCGGTCCGGAATTCGCGGCCAGAGTGTTTGAGGCGATCCGCGATGTACGGGTCGAGGTCGTGACGGACCTGATCCCGCAATTGCGTTTTGAAATCAACCTGCTCGATCACTATGCTGGGCTCCCCGCCAAGGTGGCGGAATGGGGGGTCGATTACGTGGTCTTCAACGACCACCTGCCGCATGACCGGCTGGCGGAAGGAAAAAGGCCGCCCCGTCTGACCGGCCAGGCGCTGAAGGCCGGGCGCAATCCGGAACGTCATTGGGCGTTGCTGCGCGCGTTGCACGGGCGCAGCCGGGAGGTGCCCGCCGCGCTGAACGAACTGATCCCGGCATTGGCCGCAGCGGGCATCCGCATGGGCAGCCATGATGACCATTCGGCTGCCGATCGCGAGGCTTGGCGGGCGCGTGGCGTCACCATTTGCGAGTTCCCCGAGACACGTGAAGCCGCCGAAGCGGCACGTAACGCGCGTGATAGCGTTATCCTGGGCGCGCCGAACGTTGTGCGCGGCGGCTCGCATAAGGGAAACGCCAGCGCCGTGGAGCTCATTTCGATGGGGTTGGGAGACGCGGTGGCATCCGATTACCACTACCCAAGCCCGCGCCGTGCAGCACTCATGTTGGTTCGGAGCGGGATATGCGGTCTGCCTGACGCATGGGGATTGCTGTCGGATGGACCGGCGCGAATCCTCGGATTGACGGATCGGGGTCGCCTTGCGCCCGGGATGCGCGCAGATCTCGTGATCCTGGAAAAGCATACGCAGCGGGTCGCCGCCACCATCGCTGCGGGCCGGTTCAGCTACTTGCGCGGAGATATCGCAACGCGCCTGATCCGTTAGGCGACGGCGCCTTTCCTCGGGCTCGACGAGCCTTCGTCAAGCCGCGTGAACGCCCTTCGGACCCTCACCCCGCCACCTATCGAACCGCCGCTTCTATCTCGGAACCGAAAAATCCACTTTTTCCTGCTCAAAATATCCCGGGGAGCGCGAGGGGCAGAGCCCCTCGCATCAGGCGACGCCGAAGGCGGCGCAAACCCTTTCCCCATAGTCAGCTGAGCTCTCAGTCTTTCCGAACGATGCGATTGACATGCCCCATCTTGCGGCCTGGCTTGATCTCCGTCTTGCCGTAGAGGTGCAGCGCCGTCATCGGCTGGCGCGAGAGCACGGGCACCTGTTCCATGTCGTCACCGATCAGGTTTTCCATTACCACGTCTGCGTAGCGCTGACCGTCTCCGAGCGGCCAGCCGATGACGGCGCGGATATGTTGCTCGAATTGATCCACGGTGCAGCCGTTTTGTGTCCAGTGGCCGGAATTGTGCACGCGCGGGGCAATCTCGTTCACGATCAGCCCCTGAGACGTCACGAACAGTTCGACGCCGAGCACGCCGATATAATCGAGCGCATTCAGGATGTTGGCGGCCAGAAGGACCGCATCGGTGCGTTGCGCCGACGACAGTCGCGCGGGGACGGTTGTCGCGCGCAGGATGCCGTCGCGATGCAGGTTCTCGCCGGGATCGAAACAGGCGACCTGGCCATCGGTGCCACGTGCCGCGATGACGGAAACCTCGTGGCTGAAATCCACGAACCCTTCGAGTATCGCAGGCGCGCCAGCCATCTCGGCAAAGGCGGCTTCGGCGTCCGCCGGTGCGGCGATCCGGGATTGTCCCTTGCCGTCATATCCAAATCGCCGCGTCTTGAGGATCGCCGGGGTGCCGATCTCGTCGACGGCACGGGTCAGGTCTTCAAGGGATGCGATGTCCGCAAAGGGTGCGGTGCGCAATCCCAGACCCTGCAGACAGGTTTTCTCGGTCAGGCGATCCTGGCTGATCCGGAGCGCTTCTCGTCCGGGGCGGATCGGTCTCTTTGTTTCCAGTATGTCGAGCGCTTCGGTCGGAATATTCTCGAACTCGTAGGTGATGACATCGACCGAGGCGGCAAATGCGGTCAGGGCCTCGCGGTCGTCATAGGCGGCGGTGGTGACCCGGTCGGCGACCTGGCCCGCTGGCGGGTTTGCACCGGGCTCGTAGATATGTGTCAGGAAGCCGAGGCGGCTCGCCGCGACCGAGAGCATGCGGCCCAATTGTCCGCCGCCGAGGATTCCGATGGTTGCGCCGATCGGCAGGGGCCCGGGAGTTTCTACCATGACGACGAGGTCCTTTTTGATATGTGCGGGTCGGTACGCGGCCGGTTCGGATGGGTCAGTCGACCGGTCGTTCGGGAATCGAGGCAGAGAGCGCCGCGCGCCAGTCGTCCAACCGGGCGGCGAGGTCCGAATCCTGCAAGGCGAGGATGCCGGCAGCCATGAGACCCGCATTGGCCGCGCCCGCTGCGCCGATTGCCATTGTCGCCACCGGAAAGCCGCGCGGCATCTGAACGATGGAATAGAGCGAATCGACCCCCGAGAGCGCCCGTGTCTGGACCGGAACGCCGATGACCGGCACGCGTGTCTTGGACGCCATCATCCCGGGGAGGTGCGCTGCGCCGCCCGCGCCGGCAATGATCACGCGCAATCCACGGGCGACCGCGCTCTTGCCATAGTCCCACAGCCGGTCTGGGGTCCTGTGAGCGGAAACGATGCGGGTTTCGTGCGGGACATCAAGTTGCACGAGAATGTCGGCCGCTTCCTTCATGGTGTCCCAATCGGATTGGCTTCCCATGATGATGCCCACCTGAATGTCGGCCATTGCCTACCCCTGCCCAGCAAAAAGAGCGCGCACTATAGCCGGATCACCGGGCGAGGCAATGCGCTTGCCACCGGATTTCAGGCGATGATGTCCGGTGTAAGCCGATCTTCGATGAGCGCGATCATGTCCTTGAGCCGCAGTTTCTGTTTTTTCAGACGTTTGAGAGTCAGCTGGTCTGCCGTCCCGCGTTCGGTCAACGCGGTGATCGCTTCGTCAAGATCGCGATGTTCGCGGCGAAATACCTCGAGTTCGACGCGCAAGACGTCATCGGTTTTCATCGAGAGATCGGATTGGACGTTCATGTGTGCGATCCAGAATCGGGACAGTAATGCTGCCCAGAGTATGCGCAGAAGATGTTTTCGCCTAGACCTTGTTAATCTGCGTGTTTGAGCCCATGTATATCGGGCACGGTTGCCGAAACGGGACCGTGCGCACCGTCGCTTTTCATGTCAAAGGACGAAGTACGTGTCAAAACTCACTCTGGCTTCATACCCCCACCTGCTGGGGTTCGAGCAACTGGAACGCCTGCTTGAGCGGTCTTCGAAGACCGGCAACGAAGGGTATCCCCCATTCAATATCGAACAGACGTCCGAACGGTCCTACCGGATCACGCTGGCGGTTGCAGGCTTCGCCGAATCCGATCTTTCGATCACGGTCGAAGACAGGCAGCTGGTGATTCGCGGGCGGCAGTCCGATGACAGCGAAGGGCGCATATATCTGCACCGTGGCATCGCCGCGCGACAGTTTCAGCGCATGTTCGTGCTGGCGGACGGGGTCGAGGTCGGTGAGGCGATCATGGAGAACGGGCTGTTGCACGTGGATCTGACCCGTGCCGCCCCCGAGACCGTGGTTCAGACGATCAGTATCAGGAAAGGGTAAGTTATGAATACGCCATATGAATTCGACCAGTCCCGGAATCGCATCGTGTATGTCAAGACCGTGGACGTCACCGATCTGCCGCAGGAAGTGCGCGCAGAGGCCGGGGAACTCGAGCATCTCTATGCGGTCCACAGCGCCGATGGCCAGCAGCTTGCGCTGGTCTCCGATCGCAAGATGGCCTTTGTCCTGGCTCGACAGCATGATTATTCCCCTGTAGCGGTACACTAAGCCTGATGGCAGCCCAGGCTGCCATCAACGGGGGCCGCTATGGCAACTTATGAATTCGACTGGGTGGATGCGTTCACCGATACCCCGTTCTGCGGCAATGGCTGTGCCGTTGTGCATGGCGGGGCCGGTCTGAGCGACGCGACCTGCATGGCCTATGTGCGGGAGACATCGCTTGTCGAATGTACCTTCACCGGTCCCTTCGACGTCGCCGATATCCGCGTGCGTTATTTCCTTGCCAGTCGGGAAATCCCCTTTGCCGGGCACCCGACAATTGCCACCGTAGCGGCGATGCGGTCCCGCGGTCTGATCACTGGCGACAGTCTGCGGCTCGAGACCGGGGCCGGGGTGGTCGAGGTGCATCTCGATGGCGCGTTGATCGAGATGACGCAGGTTGCCCCCGTGTTCGGTGCCACCCCGAGCGCTGCGCGGGTGGCCCACACGATAGGATTGATGCCCGAGGCCATTGTCGCCCAGCCTCAGGTTGTTTCAACCGGCCTCCCTTTCTGCGTCACCGTCCTGCGAGACCACGGCGATCTGCGCGCCGCGCGGCTGAATATCGACGCGCTGCGAGACATGACGGCCGATCTCGGTTATAATGGCGCTGATTTTATGGAGCCATTTCTTGTGACATTGACCGGTGCAACAACCGCCGGAGATACATTTTCGCGCCTGCTGCTGGCCCCGCCCAGCCCGCCCGAAGATCCATTTACCGGGTCGGCGACCGGGGCGATGGCGGCCTATCTGTGGCATCACGGTCTGATGGACAAGGACAGTTTCGTCGCGCAGCAGGGGCACTGGATGGGACGCCCCGGACAGGCGCGGGTCACCCGCGTGGGACCGCGCGATGCGATGACCGGTATCCGGGTTGCCGGGCATGGGCATATACTGATGCGCGGCGAGGTTGACATGCCCCATGGCTGAGGCGCCGGCAATCGCGATCCTGCCCTACGGGAAGGCGCTTGGCCCCGGCCTTGCAGCGCGGCCCGTCACCGACCTGATCTGGCCGGAGGGATGCCCCGTGCGCTATGTCGGGGCCAGCATCGGGGAATTGCGGCCTGACGATCACCTGATCGCTTTTCCGCGCACGAGCATGCATTTCCGGCGCAACTGGGGCACGCGGGCGCGGGTCACGCTGCTGATGGGCGAACCATCCTTCATCCATGCCAAGCACATTCGCCTGCTGTGGCTGACCTATCGGCGGTTCTTTCGCGTTTTTACCTTCAGCCAGACCTTGCTCGACACGATCCCAAATGCGGTGATGTTCCCGCTGGGCGGAACATGGGTGCCCGATTGGCGCGCGCGCGACCTGACCAAGGTCAGGACATGTTCGCTGATCGCATCTGCAAAGAAAGACACGACGGGTCACAAACTGCGTCATGCGGTGGTCGATCAGGTCCGGGTGCGCCGTCTGGATGTTGATGTGATGGGCGGCGGCTATGCTCCGTTCCGCGACAAGGCGGATGGTCTTGCATCCTATCGCTATTCCGTCGTGATCGAGAACATGCGCGAGCGGAACTATTTTTCCGAGAAACTGCTGGATGCGGTGTTCTGCGGAGCGGTTCCGATTTACTGGGGGTGTCCGAACCTGCCCGATTTTCTCGACCCCGAAGGCATCATCCAATGCACGAGCGAGGCGGATATCCTCGCGGCTCTGAATGACATGTCTGAGGCGGATTACGAGTCGCGCGTGCCGCAGCTTGAGCGCCTCAAGGAGCAACTGATCCCCTATGCCGACATCCAGGCGCGCGCCGTCGCCACCCTGCGCCGGCAGATCGCGGCCCAGTGATCGGGTTTCCCTGCGCCACAAGGAAATTACACGCCGCGTGTCCCCCAAGGGTTTCCGCGCACCGGCACGCGCACTAACGTGCCATTCATGGAATCGGCAATCGATCATCACACCGCCCGCGCGCTTCTGGAGTGGCAGTTCGAACTCGGCGTGACCGACGCGATCGGTGACGATCCGGTCAATCGCTATGATTTGCCCGGCGCTGCTCCGTGGCAGCAGGAAAAACGGGTGGACAAGCCGGATGCCCCCGACATGCCCGTGGCCCGACCCGCGGAGGATCCGGTTGCGGTGGCCGAAGCGGCCGCGAAACGGGCGGACACGCTGGAGGCGCTGCGCGCGGCGCTGGCGAGGTTCGAGCATTGCGAACTGAAAAAGGGGGCGCGCAACCTCGTGTTCTGCGACGGAGTCGCGGGCGCACGGGTGATGATCATCGGCGAAGCGCCCGGACGCGACGAGGATCGCGAAGGGCGCCCCTTTGTCGGACGCGCGGGACAGTTGCTCGACCGGATGCTGGCGGCGGTGAACCTGAGCCGCGAAACATCGGTCTATATCACCAATGTGCTGCCGTGGCGGCCGCCGCAGAATCGCGATCCGAGACCTGACGAGATCGCGATGATGCGCCCGTTCCTGCGACGGCACGTGGAGCTCGCCGAACCCGATTTCATCATCGCGATGGGCAACATCAGCTGTGATGCGGTTCTGGGGCGGCGTGGCATCACCAGGTTGCGGGGCAACTGGGGGCAGGGCTTTGGGCGTCCGGTCCTGCCGATGTGCCATCCGGCCTATCTGTTGCGCCAGCCTCTTGCCAAGCGCGAAGCCTGGGCGGATTTGCTGAGCCTTCAGGCGCGATTGAAAGGAAATACATGAAGATTCTGGCCTTTTCCGACCTGCACGGGGCACGCAGCCGTGCGGCGTTGATCGTCGAGGCAAGTGCCGAGGCCGATCTCGTGATCGGGGCCGGGGATTTCTGCAACATGCGGCGGGGACTGCCAGAGGCGATGGCGATGCTGTCGGGGATCGCTGCGCCGCTGGTCCTTGTGCCGGGCAATTCCGAGAGCCGCGACGAATTGGCTGCCGCCGCGCCGGAGGGGGCGACTGTCCTGCACGGTCAGAGCGCCGAGATTGCGGGTCTGCGGTTGTTCGGCCTCGGCTATGCCGTGCCGGAAACGCCTTTTGGTGATTGGTCCTGCGACCTGTCGGAGACGCAGGCGGAAGACATGCTTGCGGCCTGTGATGCGGCGGACATACTGGTTTTGCATTCCCCGCCCAAGGGTATCGCCGATCTGACATCCAGGGGGCAATCCGTCGGGTCAGAGGCGATCCATGCCGCAATCGCCCGGATCCAGCCGCAACTGGCGGTTTGCGGCCATATTCATGACAGATGGGGCGAACGTGGGGTCATCGGTGCCAGCGCGGTGGCGAATCTCGGCCCCACGCCCAACTGGTTCGATATTGTACCGCGCGAGAGGTGAAACATGTCACGTATCGATGACAGCAGGGCATTCATCCCGGTGCGGATTGCGGTCCTCACGGTATCAGACACACGCAGCCCGTCGGATGACCGCTCCGGGCAGGTTCTCGTCGAGCGACTGACCGGTGCGGGCCACGTTCTTGCGGATCGCACGATCGTCCGCGACGACCGCGACGCCATCGCGGCGCAGCTGCGCAAATGGATCGCCGACCGTGCAATCGACGTGGTGATCAGCACCGGCGGCACCGGCCTGACCGGGCGGGACGTCACCGTCGAGGCCCATCGCGATGTCTATGAAAAAGAGATAGACGCCTTTGGCACGGTGTTCACCATGGTGTCGATGGCCAAGATCGGCACCAGCGCCGTGCAATCGCGCGCAACCGGCGGCGTTGCGGGGGGCACATACCTCTTCGCGTTGCCGGGAAGTCCGGGCGCTTGCAAGGATGCGTGGGACGAAATCCTGTCGCTGCAACTGGACTATCGTCACCGCCCCTGCAATTTCGTGGAAATCATGCCGCGACTGGACGAACATCAGCGACGGAAATAGCATCGCGCTGCGTAACACCCTTGTGGTTTGGTATTTTCCGGCGTCGCGCTACATTGGGGCGTGGGCGTGACAACCGCCCCAAGGATGTGTGTTGATGCGATTTTTGCGACAAAGCCTGGTTGGTCTGCTTCTGGCGTCCGTGACGCTGGCATTGATGATCTATGCCGCGGCCACCGTGTTGTCGGCGGTACAATCGCGGATGAACAACGACAGGACCCCTCCGCAGACGCAAGAGCGGGTTTTCGCGGTGAACGTGGTCACGGCCAAGACCGAAACGATTGCGCCGGTGTTGCAGGCGTTCGGACAGGTTCAGAGCCGCCGCCTTCTGGAACTGCGAACGGCAGTGAGCGGCCGGATCGTTTCATTGGCCGACAGCTTTGAAGAGGGGGGCGAGGTTCGCGCAGGCGATGTGCTGGTCGAGATCGACCCCGCCAATGCGCAGGCCGAACTGGACCGGTTGCAAAGCGACAGGCTCGATGCCGAGGCCGAGCAGCGCGATGCCGAGCGGGTGCTGGTGCTGGCGCGTGATGAGCTGGCCGCTGCCGCGGATCAGGCCGCGCTGCGCGAGCGGGCATTCGAGCGGCAAAGGGACCTGCAGGCGCGGGGCGTCGGCACCGCCGCGACGGTCGAGACGGCGGAATTGGCCGCCGCGTCCGCGCGCCAGGCCGTGTTGTCGCGGCGTCAGGCGGTGGCGCAGGCCGAGGCGCGGGTGGATCAGGCGGGCACCGCGCTGGCGCGGGTGCGCATCGCGATTGCCACGGCAGAGCGCGATCTCGCCGAAACCACGATGCGCGCGCCGTTCAAGGGCACGCTCAGCGAGGTCAGCCTCGTCGAAGGGCGGCTTGTCTCGGCGAATGAGAAACTTGCGATGCTGGTGGATCCCGATGCGCTCGAAGTGGCGTTCCGGGTGTCGACGGCGCAATATTCGCGGTTGCTGGACACGGATGGTGACTTGCTCACTGCGGATGTGACGGCAACGCTGGACGTGACCGGTGCAGAGTTGATGGCGCAGGGGCGGATAAGTCGTGACAGCGCCATTGCCGGCGAAGGGCAATCCGGTCGGATGATCTTTGCGCGGCTCTCGACGGCACCGGGTTTCAAGCCCGGCGATTTCGTCGCCGTCACGGTGCAGGAGCCACCGATTGCAGGGGTCACACGGCTGCCGGCCTCGTCGCTGGACGCTGCGCGGACGGTTCTGCTGCTCGGACCCGAGGACCGGCTCGAGACCCTTTCTGTCGAACTGGTGCGGCGGCAGGGAGACGATGTGCTGGTGCGCGCGCCCGCTCTTGAAGGGCGCGAGGTCGTGGTGGGGCGCACTCCGTTGCTTGGCGCGGGGATACGCGTGCGCCCCCTGCGCGAAGAGGCGCGCGCCGAACCGGAACAGGCCATGCTCGAACTGAGTGAGGACCACCGTGCGCGGCTGGTTGCGGTGGTGCGGGCCAATGACCGTATGCCGGCCGAGGCCAAGGCGCGGGTGCTGGCCCAGCTGTCAGAGGCGCGGGTGCCGTCCCGGCTGGTCGAACGCATCGAAGCCCGCAGCGGCGGGTAACCGGAGATGGCGCGCGAGATCCCCAAGGCGGCCGGCGGCGTGCTGTCCTATTTCACCCGGCATCGCACCGTCGCGAACCTGCTGCTGTTGCTCATGCTGGTTCTGGGCGCGGCATCCATCCCGAACATGCGTGCGCAGTTCTTTCCCGATGTGATCGTCGACGAGGTAACGGTCCGTGTCGAATGGGAAGGCGCCGGGCCCGAAGATGTCGACGGGGCAATCGTGCAGGTGCTTGAACCGACCCTGCTGGCGGTGGATGGCGTCGAAAGCGCGTCCTCCACATCGCGCGAGGGGATCGCGACCATCGTGCTGGAGTTCGAACCGGGCTGGGACATGGCGCGGGCCGCGGATGATACCCAGGCGGCTGTGGACGCGGTGACCACCCTGCCGGACGAGGCGGAAGAGCCCAGCGTGCGGCGCGGCGCCTGGCGCGATCGGGTGACGGATGTGGTGATCACGGGCCCGATTGCCGCAAAGCAACTGGCGCTGTTTGCCGACGAATTCGTCAATCGGCTCTTTGCGGCCGGAGTCACGCGCACGACGATCCGGGGCGTTGCCGCGCCGCAGACCCTGATCGAGGTGCCGTCGGTCAAGCTGATCCAGAACGACATCAGCCTGACCGAAATAGCCCAGGCCGTGGCCGCAGAGGTCGAGACCAGTCCGGCAGGCGATGTCTCCGGCGCCAATGCACGCGTGCGCACCGGCACGCAAAAGCGCGCGCCGGAGGATATTGCCGGGATTGTTCTGCGTACAAACGATGACGGCTCGAACCTGACGGTGGGCGATCTCGCGACGATCCGGGTCGAGGGCGTGGACCGCAATCGCAGCTATTTCGTCGGCGACAATCCTGCCATGTCGATCCGCGTCGACCGCTCGGACCAGGGTGATGCCATCCGCATCCAGCGCCAGGTCGAAGAGGTCGCCGCCGACATGCTGCTCAGCCTGCCCGCAGGGGTGACCATCGACCTGATCCGCACGCGCGCCGAAGCGATCAGCGGGCGGCTGAACATCCTTGTGGACAATGGTATCATGGGGCTCGCGCTGGTGGTCGCCCTGTTGTTCCTGTTTCTGAATGCGCGCACGGCCTTCTGGGTTGCGGCGGGCATACCGGTGGCGATGTTTGCCGCGATCGCGCTGATGTATGTCGGTGGCCTTACCATCAACATGATCAGCCTTTTTGGTCTGATCATCACGCTCGGCATCGTGGTGGATGATGCCATCGTTGTCGGTGAGCACGCGGATTTCAGGGCCCGGCGACTGGGCGAGCATCCGGTCGCTGCCGCAGAGAATGCTGCGCGGCGCATGTCGATGCCGGTCTTTGCCGCAACGCTGACGACGGTGATCGCCTTTTTCGGTCTGACGGCGGTTGGCGGACGGTTCGGCGATCTGATCAAGGATATCCCCTTTACCGTGATCGCCGTGCTTGCCGCGTCGCTTATCGAGTGTTTCCTGATCCTGCCCAATCATATGTCCCATGCCATTGCCCATTCCGCGAGGGACCATTGGTATGACTGGCCCAACCGGATGGTGAATCGCGGTTTCCGCTGGGTGCGGGACCGGTTGTTTGCGCCATTCATGGGCTGGGTGATCGCCGGGCGTTACGTGGTATTGGCAGCCGCCGTGGCGATCCTTGCCAGCCAGATTGCGGTGTTCATCCGGGGGGATGTGCAATGGCGGTTCTTCAATGCGCCGGAACACGGTTCCGTGACGGGAAATTTCGCGATGGTCGAGGGGGCGACGCGCGCCGATACCATGGCGATGATGCGCGAGATGCAGCGCGCGACCGAGGAACTGGGCAGGGAGTACGAGGAGCGATACGGCACGAACCCGCTGCAATATGTGATGGCCGAAACCGGTGGCAATTCCGGGCGCAACCTGCCCGGCGCGGACACCAAGGACAACGACCTGCTGGGCGGCATCGCCATTGAGCTGATCGATGCGGATCTGCGCCCCTATTCGAGTTTTGCCTTTGTCGCCGAGCTTCAGGACCGCGTTCGCCGGCATCCGCTTGCCGAGGTTGTATCGTTTCGCGGCTGGCGTTCCGGGCCGGGCGGCGATGCTCTGGACGTCCAGTTTCATGGCGCGGATGTGCAGACGCTGAAAACCGCGAGCGAGGATTTGCAGACGGCGTTGCTGCGTTATCCGGAAGTCTCTGCTGTCGAGGACAATCTGGCCTACGACAAGGAGGAACTGATCCTTGATTTGACGCCACAGGGACAGGCGTTGGGTTTTACCATCGACACGCTGGGGCGGGCGCTGCGCGCGCGGCTGAACGGGATCGAGGCGGCGACCTATCCGGATGGTCCGCGCAGCGCGACGATCCGGGTGGAACTGCCCGAGGGCGAACTGAGCGCCGATTTCCTTGAGCGCACCTATATGCGCACACCGGGGGGAGTCTATGTGCCCCTGTCCGATGTGGTCAGCGTCGAGCAGCGCACAGGTTTTTCCACCGTGCGTCGCGAAAATGGCCTCCGGCTGATTTCGGTCACCGGCGACATTGCCGAGGATGACCCGGCCCGCGCCGCCGAAATCCAGACAGCACTGGAAACCGAGATCCTGCCGAAAATCGCAAGTGAGCGGCAGGTCGACTGGCGCCTGTCCGGCCTGAGCGAGCAGGAAAGCGATTTTCTCACTGATGCGCGCAACGGTCTTATCCTGTGCCTGACCGGGATCTACCTTGTGCTGGCCTGGGTCTTTGCAAGCTGGACGCGCCCGCTCGTCGTCATGGCGATCATTCCCTTCGGCCTTGTCGGAACGATCTGGGGACATCACCAATGGGATGTTCCGCTCAGCATGTTCACCGTTGTCGGTCTGTTGGGGATGACGGGAATCATCATCAACGATTCCATTGTCCTGGTCACGACGATTGACCAATACGCTCGCGAACGCAATCTCAAGCAAGCGATCATCGAAGGCACGACCGACCGTCTGCGACCGGTGATGCTGACCACGCTGACAACGGTACTGGGGTTGGCGCCGCTGCTTTTTGAACAAAGCCAGCAGGCGCAATTCCTCAAGCCCACGGTAATCACGTTGGTTTACGGGCTGGCCGCCGGCATGGTGCTGGTGCTGCTCGTCGTGCCGGCCCTAGTGGCGGCGCAGCAGGATATTGCCCGACCACTCGCAGCGTTGCGCCGGGCCCTGCGTAGCCCAGCGCGCGGCCTGCGCGGCGTCATCTGGTCAACCGGCATCGTGCTGATCGCATGGCTGGCGGCCACGCTCGGAGCGACAGCGGTAACCGGCGCGTTGCCCGCACCTCTGGCGGTTCTCGTACCCGCGCTGCGAGACATGGTGGCGATGCGTGCCGCCTTCCTGGCCTTTTTGCCCGGAGCCATGGTGATCGTGAGCCTGGCCTGGCTGGGCGCGTTTCTGGTCTACCGACGCAGGGCGATGGCCTGATTAATCACCTCGATCACGCGGTCGCTCATCGGGATGTCGCCACGCCTGACATGGTCAAACGGAACCCACGCGGCCTCTTCGACGTCATCGGCCGGGCAGGGGGTCCCGCCGACATACTCACACAGCACCACAGCCAGCAGGTATTGCACGGCCGGGTTGCCATCCGCATCCCACAGGATCACGTCGATATTGGTGATATAATCAACGGGTGTGGCGACGATGCCCGTTTCTTCTTTCAATTCCCGTGCCGCAGCGGCAAGCGCGGTCTCGCCGTACTCGACATGGCCGCCGGGGAATCCCCACAGCCCGGCATCGGGCGGGTTCCTGCGCCGCGCCAACAGCACATGGCCGTCGGACATCACAACCGCGATCGCCCCAAGCCTTGGACCCGGCTTCGTCACCTCAACCCGGGGCGCAGCCACGGATATCCACCGCGTGCCGCTGGCCAAGGACGGTGATACGTATTGCCGACCGGTCAACCGCGAGCGGCCCGTTTGTGACCGGGATGAACTCGCTGGTGGCAACCAGCGTGCCGCCATCCCGCCGGCTGTCGGTCTGCGATGCCCAGATTCGCGGACTTCCGGGTTCGATCACCGCAATCTCGGGTCCACCGGCCGAGGGCATGGCAATATGCGCCTCGATCTGCATTCCGCCCGCAACCGGTGCCAGACGACATGTGGCCGAGGTCACTCCGGCCTCTTTGCGGCTGAACGGGCGTTGCGCCAGCGCCGCGACGATGGCAGGATTGCGGCCGGCCCCGGCATCAAGCTCGTGATCCACCACAAGCGTTCCGGGAACGCAGATGTCCTTGCAGATGCCCAGTTCGACCTTGCCCCGCAACCGGACGGGACGATCGGGATCGGCGGGCGTGATCTCGACGGGCAGGACCAGTTGGGTCTCGTAACCGATACTCTGCATGCCGTTCTGGTCGAACACGCGCGGCGTCGGCCAGGTAATCTGGATCTGCCCGAGATTCTGCGACCTGCCCCAGTCGAATTGCGGTGGAATGCCCGCATCCCCCGGTGCCCGCCAATAGGTCTTCCACCCGTCCGACAAGGTCAGTCGAAGCGCACTGATATAGGTGCCGCGCGGTGTCAGACCGCCATCCAGTACATCGGCCTGCACCAGATCATCCACTCTGACCTGCGCGGCAGGCGGCATGGCGACGAGCGCAAGCGCGGTGGCAAGGCCGAGGAGGGATGCAAAGCGTGGTCTCATGTGAGATAAATGCGCGTTCGCCACCAAAATGCCAAGTCACGTTCCGGTCAATAACGTGACAACCGGGCAATTCGATCAACTGACTCTTGCACCGCGCGGGGGCTGGGGCCATGTTGAAACCATGGGCACGTCTGACACCAAGGCTCGACATCATATGGACCTGACCGGAAAGCTGCTGATCGCGATGCCGGGCATGGGGGACATGCGGTTCGAGCATGCGGTGATTTTGATCTGCAGCCACGGTGTCCGGGGCGCGATGGGCCTGATCGTGAACAAACCGGCCCAGGACGTGCGGCTGTCGCACCTGCTGGAGCAGCTCGACATCACGCCGGACCCGCCCGCGCAGGACATGACCGTCTATTTCGGAGGCCCTGTCGAGGGCGCAAGGGGCTTTGTCCTGCACTCGCCGGATTACCGGTCTGATCTGCAATCGCTGTCGATTTCCGACGCATTCAGCATGACCGCGACGCTCGACATACTCGAAGACATCGCCACCGGCCAGGGTCCGGAACGCGCGCTCATGTTGCTTGGATATGCCGGTTGGGGCCCTGGCCAGCTCGAAGGCGAGATCTCCATGAACGGCTGGCTGACGGCGGACGCGGACGCAGACCTTGTCTTTGGCAGGGCGGATGACGAAAAATGGGGCGCCGCCCTGCATTCCTTCGGCGTCGATCCGCTCAGCCTGTCGGCAAGCGCGGGTCATGCCTGATCTTCATCTTTGGTCAAATACTCCGGGGAGTTTGAGGGGCAGCGCCCCTCATCCCTCAAAATCCTGCACATTCCGGGCATCGCGCGGCGCGGCTGCGCGTCTCAGCCGGTCATTGATCGCCACGCCAAGCCCGTGCTCCGGCACCGGTGCCACCGCGATGGGACGGTCGAGCTGGTCCAGTCGGTGCAGATGCCCAAAGAGATTTGCCGCGGCTTCCGCCATATCTCCATCCGGCGACAGGTTCAGGTCTCCACCGACAGCGCCGAAGCCGAGCATGACCTCGCCCGCGTGCGCGGTGTCGGCATTCAGCCTCAGAGAGGCCCGGGGCGCGTAATGCGACAGCAACTGGCCCGGCGCGACGGGCGCGTCGGCTGTCGCATGCTGTTGCAGGGCCTGGCCGATGACCTGCTCGATCCGTTCCGTCGCCAGGCCACCGGGGCGCAGCAGGCGCGGGATATCGTCGATGAGCCCGACGATTGTGGATTCCAGCCCCACCGCACAGGCTCCGTCATCGACCACGGCGGCGATATGCCCGTCCAGCCCCGCCAGCACGTGGGCGGCAGTGGTCGGGCTGATTCGGCCTGACGGGTTTGCCGACGGCGCGGCAAGCGGGCCGCCGAACCTGCGCAGCAGGGCCTGTGCCGTCGGGTGCGCCGGCACCCGTACCGCCAGGGTCTCAAGCCCCGCGGTCACCAGCGAGGCAATGCCGTGACCCGCGCGCAAGGGCAGAACCAGCGTCAGCGGCCCCGGCCAGAAGGCCTGCGCCAACCGCTCCGCAAGGGGGGACCAGATGACCAGCTTTCGTGCGGTTTCGACATCCGGAACATGTGCAATCAGGGGGTTGAAGGCCGGCCGGCCCTTGGCGGCATAGACCTGTGCCACCGCCGGACCCGAGCGCGCATCCGCGCCCAGCCCGTAGACCGTCTCGGTGGGAAAGGCGACCGGCTCGCCCCGGGCCAGCAGTTCGGCGGCACGCGCCAGATCCGCGGACGAGGGGGACAGCTTCAATGTGGATTTTTCGGACATTTCCGTGACGCGGCGTTTTGGTTGCGCCCGGAGGCGCGCTGGTTTGCAATAGGGTCTACCCCGTCCCATAGTGGCGACACCCGGCAATGCCAAGCCCGTCGCCCGCCATTCAAGAGGTTCTTCATGCCGTACCGAGCGCCTGTCCAAGACTACGAATTCCTGTTTCGCCATGTTGTCGGCTTTGACCGGGTCGCCGGAACCGGGCGCTTTGAAGAAGCCTCGCCCGATCTTGTCAGCGCGATCCTCACCGAGGCCGGCAAGATGTGCGAAGAGGTCATGGCGCCGCTGCAACGCAACGGCGACCTGCACCCGGCGCATCTCGAAAACGGGGTGTTGCGCACGTCGCCGGGTTTTGCCGAGGGCTGGCGCGCAATCGCTGAAGGCGGCTGGATCGGGATGAGCGGCAATCCGGAGTATGGCGGCATGGGCCTGCCGATGACGCTGACCACCAGCGTCAATGAAATGATGAGCGCGGCCTGCCTGTCGCTGCAACTCGCGCCGCTGATGACACAGGGGCAGATCGAGGCGCTGGAACACCATGCGAGCGCCGCGCTGCGTGACCTGTACCTGCCGAAACTGATCAGTGGCGAGTGGGCCGGCACCATGAACCTGACCGAGCCGCAGGCCGGATCCGATGTGGGCGCGCTGTCCTCAAAGGCCGTGCCCAACGACGACGGCACATATGCCATCACCGGACAGAAGATCTATATCAGCTGGGGCGACAACGACTTTACCGGGAATGTCTGTCACCTCGTGCTGGCCCGTCTGCCCGACGGGGCACCGGGCACCAAGGGGATCAGCCTGTTCCTCGTGCCCAAATACCTGCCGGACGACGCCGGAAATGCCGGGGTTGCGAACAGTCTCAAGGTGGTGAGCCTTGAGCACAAGATGGGCCTGCACGGCAGCCCGACCTGCGTCATGCAATATGACGGGGCCACCGGATGGCTCGTAGGCAAGGAACATGGCGGCATGGCGGCGATGTTCACGATGATGAACAATGCGCGTCTTGGCGTCGGTGGACAGGGTGTCGGAGTGGCCGAGGGGGCCTATCAGCACGCGCTGGCCTATGCTCTTGAGCGCAAGCAGGGAAAAACCCCGAGCGGCACCATCATCGACCATGCCGATGTGCGCCGGATGCTGACCACGATGAAAGCCGACCTGTTCGCGTCACGCGCCATTCTGCTGGCCTGTGCGGTGGCGATCGACATGCAGACGGCCACGGGAGATGCGGACTGGGCGGCGCGGGCGGCCCTGCTGACCCCGATTGCCAAGACCTTCGGCACCGAAGTCGGGATCGAAACCGCCCAGACCGGCGTGCAGGTTCATGGTGGCATGGGGTTCATCGAGGAAACCGGCGCGGCGCAATTCTATCGCGATGTGCGGGTGACGGCGATTTACGAGGGCACCAATGGCATTCAGGCGATGGATCTCGTGGCGCGCAAGATGATGGATGGCGGCGAGGCGGCATCACGCTTGCTCGATGAAATCGAGGCACATGCCGAGGCGGCGCGGGCAACCTTCCCCGAGATGGCCGAGGCGGTGTGGCAGGCGACCGAATCCCTGCGCGAAACAACCGAATGGCTGGTGTCGCAGACCGACATGAACGAACGCTTCGCCGGGGCGGTGCCGTATCTGCGGGCCTTCGCGCGGGTTCTGGGCGGTCATTTTCACCTGGCGGCGGCCCTGGCCGACCGTGGCGGCGCCCGCGAGAAACTGGCCCGGTTCTACATCACGCGGATGTTGCCGGAACATGTGGGTCTGTTGGAACACGCCCAGTCCGGCGCATCGGGTCTCTTTGCGCTGGATGCCGACGAGTTGAGTGCATGAGCATGGATGGCGCGTCCGCGCCCGTCATCCGCTATCCCTGGTCGACCCCGCCCGGACGCGGAGAGGCGATCGAGGTGGCGGATGGCGTGTTGTGGATGCGCCTGCCGTTGCCGATGAAACTTGACCACGTGAATGTCTATGCGCTGGACGACGGTGATGGCTGGACGATCATCGACACCGGGTTCGACTCCAGGCTGACGCGCTGCATATGGACGGAGCTGATGGCCGGGCCACTCGGCGGCAAGCCGGTACATCGCGTGGTTGTCACCCATCATCACCCGGATCACGTCGGGCTGGCAGGGTGGTTTCAGAGCGAATACCGGGCCGAACTGGTCTCGACGCGCACGTCATGGCTGTTTGCCCGGATGCTGCTGCTTGACGATCAGCAAAGGCCGCCGCCGGAGACGATCGAATTCTGGCGCAGTGCTGGGATGGACGCGGCGATCCTCGCCCAGAGAAGCGAGGAAAAACCCTTCAACTACGCGGATATCGTCGCCCCCATGCCCCTTGGATTCCGGCGGGTGAAACAGGATGACACGATCCGCATGGGCGGGCGCTGCTGGGACGTTCATATCGGCAACGGTCACGCGCCGGAACATGCCACATTCTGGAGCCGTGACGACAACCTGGTGATTTCGGGTGACCAGATCCTCTGTTCGATCAGCCCCAATATCGGTGTCTACGCAACCGAGCCCGAGGCCGATCCGCTCGAGGGCTGGCTCGAGGCCTGCGAACGCTTGTTGCTGCTGGCGCGCGAGGATCATCTGGTGCTTGGCGGACACAAGCTGCCGTTCACCGGTCTGCCGTTCCGGTTGCAGCAACTTATCGAGAATCACCACGGGGCGCTTCGCCGGTTGCAGGAGTTCCTGAGCACGCCGCAAACCGCCGCCGCCTGTTTTCCGACCCTCTTCAAGCGGCGCATCGGCGCTGGCGAATATGGTCTGGCGCTGGTTGAAGCCGTGGCGCATGTGAATCATCTTTTTCACGCGGGCCTTGTCAGTCGCAGCCGCAGCGACGATGGTGCATGGTTGTACCAGGCGCGAGGTGGTTCAGATGGATGACGATATCAAGACAACGGCCGAAGCCGTCGAGGGCGATGTCCTGCCCCGGATGCATGAGGTCCACGCCGACCCCGAGAATTGCAAGACAGCGGATTGTGTCCCCGAGCGCCTGAAGCAGCCGGTGGCGGGCAAGAGCGCCGCGCAATGGGCCTATGAGCGTCTGATCATGTACATCCGCAACTTCGAAGAACAGCTCGACAACGAGCATGAAGTGGCCATGGGCTTTGTCGGCGGCGGAGCCGGGGTGCTGAGGATCGAGGGGCTGGGCTTTTACGATCCTGATATCGTTACATTTTACGGTCGGGACGGCACCGGCGCCCGCACGCAGTTGATCCAGCATGTGAGCCAGCTCAGCGTCATGCTGCGCGCCCTGCCCAAACCGAGCGCGGACGTTCCGGCAAGCCGCATCGGGTTTCGGTTGGCGGCGGATCTGGAAAACGCCTGACACGCCCTTGCACCTTGGCGGGGGCCGGGATTCCATGGCGCAAGCCCCGCACATGACAGGAGCCCCGCACATTACAGGAGCATTGTGCACATGAGCGCATTGACCACGGTGATTTCCGCCTATCGGGCCGCGTGGTCGCGCGGGCTTGTCATTACCGGTCTTTACCTGGTCTTGCGGCTGGCCATCTATGCGCTGCTGGCGCCTCTGTTGGGGGTGCTTCTCAATCTTGGGGTGTCGTTGTCCGATCAATCGGCGTTGACCGATCAGGATATCGCCGCATTCTTCCTGACGCCGGTCGGGTTTGCCGCCGCAGTGGTGGTTTTGGCGCTGTTGCTGCTGGTCGAGGTTCTGGACTTTGCGCTGATGGCGGCGCTCTGGCGTGCCGACAGAGGGGATCGCCTTGCCAGGGTACGTGCGGCCCTGGTGGCCGTGGCGCGACGCATGCGGCCACTGATCGTCTTTGCGGTCCTGTTCGTGCTGCGCGTGTTGGCGATTGTCATGCCTTTCGTGCTGCTGGGGTTGGGCGTGGCGTGGCTGCTGCTGTCGGATTACGATATCAACTATTACCTGACCGAGATGCCGTCGGAGATCTGGATCGCCGGCGGACTGATTGGCGGCCTGGGCCTGATCGCCGCGATCATATTGCTGGTGAAATTCACCGGATGCGCGTTGTCCCTGCATCTCGTGCTGTTCGAGAATGCGCCCCCGCGTCGCGCCTTTTCCATGAGCGCGACGCGCATGGCGGGGCAACGGATGCGGTTGCAGCGCGACATCGTGATCTGGCTGGGCATTCGGGTGTCATGCATGGCGCTGGTCGGGGTCATCGCGACCGGTATTCTCAATCTGATGCCGCTGCCCGTGGATGGCGGGTTGCGATTGGTTCTGGTGCTGACTCTGGCGATGGCGAGCCTGTGGGGGTTCGTCAACATTGTGATAGCCGCCCTGTCGCTCGGGGCGCTGGCCCATGTGATCAACGGGTTCTTCACCTACGACGTCCATCTGCAACCTTTGGCCCGGAGCGAGACGGTCCGGTTAAGACATAGGTTGAAATGGATCGCCGCCGGTCTGCTGGTCTTCGTCCTGCTCGGGTTCTGGTCTGCCGCCGAACTGCTCGACGAGATCTCGGCGCAGAACGATGTCGAGATCATCGCGCATCGCGGTGCAGCGGGGAGCAGGCCGGAGAACACGCTGGCCTCGGTCGAAAAGGCGCTTGATGACGGGGCCGACTGGATCGAGATCGATGTTCAGGAAACTGCGGATGGTCAGGTCGTGGTGATCCATGACAGCGATTTCATGAAGCTGTCGAGTGTCGACCTCAAGATCTGGGACGCGACCGTGCAGCAGCTTGCCGATATCGACATCGGCGGATGGTTCGATCCTGCCTATACCGATCAGCGGACCCCCTTGCTGCGCGATGTGCTTGAATTGGCAAAGGGTCGCTCCAAGGTCTTGATCGAACTGAAATATTATGGCCACGACGAGGATCTTGAAAACCGCGTGATCGCGATCGTCAAGGAAACCGGGATGGTCGGCGATATCGCGACCATGTCGCTGAAATACCCGGCGGTTCAGAAGATGTTGAAACTCGAACCTGACTGGCCGGCGGGCGTGCTTGCGGCAACCGCCGTGGGGGACATGACACGGTTGCAAGGTGATTTTGTCGCGCTGAGCAAGGGGCGCGCCACCCCGTGGATGGCGAGCAGCATTCAGGAGGCCGGCAAGGATCTCTATGTGTGGACCGTCAATGATCCGTTGGAAATGTCCAAGATGATTTCGATGGGGGTGGACGGGCTGATCACTGACGAACCTGCCTTGGCGCGGCAGGTCGTCGAGTTGCGCGCCGAACTGAACACTGCGGAACGCCTTGTGCTCTGGATGTCCGAAGAGCTTGGCCTGTCGATCAATACCGGAGAGTATCGCGATGCCTCGCCTTGATGTCTGTGTCCTGGTCATGCTTCTGCCGGGCCAGGCCGCGCTTGGCCAGACCGCGCAGGATGCGAGCGGCGGGATCGGTCGGGCGCTCGAAATGCCGGCCCATCGCGCCCTGATCGACAGGATCGCCGGTGACGGGGCCGGATTGGCTCCGTTTGAGACCGATGGCTGCAGCGGGGGTCTGTCCGAGGTATGGCGGCTGGTGTCCGCACAACTGCCGGATTTTGCCGCCGCTCATGACGATGCTCCGCCGTGGGAAGCCTGCTGTGTCACCCATGACCGGGCCTATCACGGGATCGCGGGGGCGCAGGATGCCGCGACCAGCTTTGACGCCAGATTGCAGGCCGATGCGGACTTGCGCAGCTGCGTCGTGCAAACCGGAGAGAGCCGCAAGGCCCGGCTTGCGGCACATTACGACGTGGATGTCGCCACCGTCGAGCAAGCCTACGAGATCATCGCCGAGAGCATGTATCTGGCCGTGCGCTTCGGTGGTGGGCCGTGTTCCGGATTGCCCTGGCGATGGGGCTATGGCTGGCCTCACTGCTCGATCCTGCAACGAGGCGGGGCCGAATGACGCGTATTTGCGCAACCGTGTCTGGTTGACGCGGTGACAGGGATTTGCGAATGCAATAACAAGAGATAACGCAACGCGAACAGGATTTCTGAGATGGCGGAATACAAGCACGGAGAGATGGACATCGAAGTTCAGACCAGGACATTCGAAGGGTTCATCCGGTACACCACCTGGGCCGTTGTCGCTATTCTGGTGGTGTTGATACTCCTCGCGATCTTCGCGCGCTGACGCACCCGTATCCCAGATGAAAACCGTCTTTGTCTGCCTGGCCCTGGCCCTGATCCTGGCCGGTTGTAGCAAGCCGCGCGTCTATGCCCCGGATGACGTGGTTGCGCGCGCCTCCTATCGCCACCCCGGTCCGCCGTCACTGACGCTTTACACCATGGTCAACAACCGGACGGGCAGCGGCGCCCATAGCGGGTTGCTGATCAACGCGTCCGAACGGGTGATTTTCGATCCCGCCGGATCGTTCTATTCCGAAGCGACTCCCGAGCGCCATGACGTGTTGTTCGGCATCACGCCCGCCATGGAAAAGGGGTATCGCAGCGCCCACGCGCGCAGTACATACCATGTGGTGAGCCAGACCATCGACGTCACCGCCGAGCAGGCCCAGATCGCCTATCAACTGGCGTTGCAGGCCGGGCCGGTGATGGACGCGCTATGCACCTCGTCTTTGTCGGAACTGCTGTCGCAGGTGCCGGGTTTCGAGTCGATTCGGCGTGTGATGTACCCGAACAAGCTGATGGCACAGTTCGAACAGATTCCCGGCGTCACGACCACGCGCTATTACGAGGACGACGACCCGGACCTGCAAAAGGCGCTGGAAGAGGGCGTAACCCCGCTAGCCGAATAGGTATAACAACCCGTATAGCGTCGTAGCTCCCGCCGCGATGGCGGCAAGGACGTTCTTCGTCCACAGTCCGACTGCCAGTGTCGCCGCGCCCGCTGCCATGCGCGGCAGATCGGGCGTGCCACCGGTTGCCGCAGGCCAGATGACAAGCGGTGTGACCAGCGCGGGCAGGATCGCCACGGCGGTATAGCGCAAGTGGCGCAGAAGCCAGGGCGGCAGAGGACGGTCGCCAACCAGCCCGATGAACACGAATCGCAGGGCAAAGCTGCCGATGGCGAGCCCGATGATGACGGTCCAGAGTGTGACCGGATCAATGTTCATGTCCACGATCCCCGCCGCTGGAGCCAGAGTTCGGTACGCGCACCGGCCATCATGGCGATGATCCCCGCGACCAGCAGCCCGGAGTTGTAGGGCAGGCCGGCAGCGGCGATTGACACGACGATCGACACCAGCGCCGCAACGATATGCGCGGGGGTGCGCAACATCGGGCCGATCATCGCCAGAAAGGCAATCGGCAATGCAAAATCCAGCGCCCAGCTTTCGGGGATTCTCGCGCCCATGAGTGCGCCGAGCAGGGTCGCGGCATACCAGAACGGTGCGACCAACGCGCAGGTGCCGGCAAAATAGCGAAGCCGCTCGGACAGTGACATGTCATGGTGCGTTTCAAATTGAGAAACGGACAACGCATAGGATTGATCGACGGTGAAATAGGCCACCAGAACCCGCTGCCAGATCGGCGCTGCCCCCAGATACGGGGTGAGCGATGCGGAGTACATCGCAACCCGCAGATTCACCGCGAGCGCAGAGGCAAGAACGATCAGGGTCGGCGCGTTTTCCTGCATCAGTTGCAGCGCCGCGAACTGCGCGGCGCCGGCGAAAACCGTCATGGTAAAGATCATTGTCTCTGTGACGTTCAGCCCCGCTTCTGTCGCCAGCACGCCGAACAGGAGTCCGAAGGGTCCCGCGACGAAGACGAAGGGTGCGCTGTCTCTTACCCCTTTCCAGAAAAACGATTTCGCGGTGGTGGATGACATGCGTTGACCCTAGACTATGCCCGACTGGACTAGCGACGAACGCAGAGGTTTGCAATTGGCCAAAGAGCAGGACATCTCGGGCTACCTGATCGCCCCGGACCCGGCGGCGCCCCGCTTGACGCGGGCGGTCGAGGGTGTTGATCAGAATGGGGAAATCAGCCGCATCAACGTGGTCGAGGAACGCCCCCTGACGATTTTCCTGAATGCGCAGGAAATCGTGACGGCAATGACGATCGGCGATTACCCGGAATACCTTGCGCTGGGGTTTCTCAGGAATCAGGGGATGCTGTTGCCGGACGACCGGATCACCGGGGTCGATTACGACGATGATCTGGAAACCGTTGTCGTGCGTACCGAACGCCAGACCAGCTACGAGGAAAAGCTCCGGAAAAAGACCCGTACGTCGGGCTGTGCCGTCGGCACCGTGTTCGGCGACATGATGGAGGGGCTTGAGGATGTGAACCTGCCGCAGACGCCTGTGCGCAGCAGTTGGCTCTATGCCCTGGCGTCCAGCATAAACCGCACCCCGTCGCTGTATCTCGAGGCCGGGGCGATCCACGGTACGGTCTTGTGCAAGCAGGATCGGCCGCTGGTCTACATGGAAGATGTCGGCCGTCACAACGCGGTGGACAAGATTGCCGGCTGGATGTTGCAGAGCGGAACGGCGGCTGCCGACAAGATTCTTTATACCACGGGGCGGTTGACCTCGGAAATGGTGATCAAGACCGCGATGATGGGCATCCCGGTGCTGGCATCGCGCTCGGGATTCACCGCCTGGGGCGTGGAAATCGCCCGTCAGGTCGGTCTGACCCTGATCGGACGGATGCGGGGGCAACGATTCATCTGCCTTGCCGGAGAAGACCGCCTGTTACGCGATATCGACCCGGCTTCGATTCCGGCGGAAGAAGGCAAACACCGCAGAAAGAGTGCGCGCGCATGAGCGCCCCGCCCGGCGTCATATTGGCCGGTGGGCTGGCAACCCGTATGGGGGGCGGCGACAAGGGATTGCTGTCGCTCGGGGGGCAGACCCTGTTGTCGCGGGTGATCGATCGCCTGGCGCCGCAGGTGTCGGGCATTGCCCTCAATGCGAATGGCGATCCGGCACGGTTCGAGTCCTATGGCCTTCCGGTGCTGGCGGACAGTATCGACGGGTTTGCCGGGCCGTTGGCCGGGGTGCTGGCGGGGCTTGACTGGGCGGCGGAGCAGGGCGCGGATGCGATCGTGACGGCTGCGGCGGATACGCCGTTCTTTCCCGCGGATCTCGTGGACCGGTTGCAGCAGGCGGGGCAGGGCATGGCGGCACCATTGGTGCTGGCGGCGACACCGGATGCGCGGCGCGGGCAGGTGCGTCACCCGACCTTCGGCCTGTGGCCGGTGTCGCTGCGCGCGGATCTGCGACAGGCGCTCAATGACGGGCTGCGCAAGGTGGTACTCTGGACCGAGCGACATGGCGGTCGCGACGCGGTGTTCCCGGTCGGCGATACCGATCCGTTTTTCAACGTCAATACCCCTGATGACCTCGCCCGTGCCGGGCAGATGCACGAGGCGTTGCGATGAAGGTTTACGGTGTTGTTGGCTGGAAGAACACTGGCAAGACCGGTCTTGTCGAGCGTTTGGTGCACGAGATCACCGGGCGCGGGATGACGGTTTCAACGTTGAAACACGCCCATCACACGTTCGACGTCGATCAACCGGGGCGGGACAGCCACCGGCACCGGGTGGCCGGGGCGCAGGAGGTTCTATTGTCGTCCGGCAAACGCTGGGCCCTGATGCACGAATTGCGCGACGCGCCCGAGCCGGGGATGCAGGCGCTGCTGGCGCGTTTGTCACCGGTCGATCTGGTGCTGGTCGAGGGATACAAGCGCGAGGGTCACGCCAAGATCGAAACCCATCGCGCCGAGGTCGGGCAGGAGCTGATTGCGCGCGACGATCCAAGCGTCCGCGCGGTGGCAAGCGATACGGCGATCACGCTGGATCGACCGGTCTTTGATCTCGACGATACTGCGGGGATCGCGGATTTCATTCTGGCCGAGGTGGGGTTGTGAACCGGTTGATCCGGGTCGCTTTTGGGCTGGTGGGGTGACAAAATGCGGATGACGGACACGCCGCAGAAGGGACGGATCATGAGGGCGGGACACCAAGACAAACCGACCGGCAAGGCGGGCGCACCGCTTGCGCCGCCGCCCCTGCGCAATGATTGCTTTGCCCTGCCGGCCGGTGTCGCCTGGACCCCGGTTGACGAGGCGCTGGACATGTTGCGCACCCGGCTGAGCCCGGTGACGGGTCAGGAAACCGTGCCCTTGCAAGAGGCGTTTGGCCGCGTGCTGTCGCAAGACGTTGTGGCCATGCGGTCGAACCCGCCACAGCCGAATTCAGCGGTCGATGGCTATGGCTTTGCCGGGGCGGTCGCGGATGGCGCGCATGTGCTGCCGCTGATCGAGGGGCGCGCCGCCGCCGGTGTTCCGTTTGCCGGATCGGTGCCACCCGGTCATGCGATCCGCATCCTGACAGGGGCGGCGGTGCCGCAAGGCGTCGATACGGTGATTCTCGAAGAGGACGTGACCTGCGACGGCCACCAGATCGCCTTTCGCGGGCCGCTGAAACAGGGGGCAAACACGCGCAAGGCCGGTGAGGATGTTGTCGCGGGAGAACGCGCATTGTCGACGGGACGCATGGTCACATCGGCGGACATGGCGCTGATGTCGGCAGTCGGAATTGCCGGCGTGCCGGTGCGCAAGAGATTGCGGGTTGCGGTTCTGTCCACCGGTGATGAGCTTGTCGAACCGGGGGATACGGCGGCGCCGGGCCAGATATTCGACGCCAACCGGCCGATGTTGCTGTCGATGGCGCGGGCCTTCGGATTCGAAACGCTCGATTTCGGACGGGTTGCCGATGATCGTGCGGCTCTGCAGGTTCGGCTGGACGAGGCGGCGAAGGCCGTGGATGTCATCCTGACCAGCGGTGGCGCTTCGGCGGGGGACGAAGACCACGTGTCAGCACTCCTGCAAGAGGCGGGCGCGATGCAGGAATGGCGGATCGCGATCAAGCCGGGACGGCCGCTCGCATTGGGCCTGTGGCACGGGGTGCCGGTATTCGGCCTGCCGGGAAATCCGGTGGCGGCGATGGTTTGCACGCTGGTCTTTGCGCGCCCGGCCATGTGCCTTCTGGCCGGGGCCGAATGGCGCGAACCGCAAGGTTTTGACGTGCCTGCGGCGTTTTCAAAGCGCAAGAAACCGGGGCGTCGTGAATACCTGCGGGCGCGGATGCGCGATGGCCGGGCCGAAGTTTTCGCCTCGGAAGGATCGGGACGGATCAGCGGGCTGAGCTGGGCCGAGGGGCTGGTCGAACTTGGCGATGGTGAGCGGCATATCCGTCCCGGCGATCCGGTGCGGTTCATTCCCTATGGCAGTTTCGGGCTATAGCACCTGTTAGCCGATGTTCCGACATTCCGGCACCGGCGTGATGGTGGTGCCATCCCTGAACCACTGGCTGAGATTGTCGCAGGTCAGATCGCCCATCGCTTGCCGCGTCTCGTGGGTGGCGCTGCCCACGTGAGGTTGCAGAACCACGTTATCCATGCCGAAAAGTTCGGCAGGCACACGCGGTTCCTCTTCGAACACGTCGAGACCCGCCCCGCCCAGACGCCCGTCTTGCAGCGCCTGGACCAGGGCCGCTTCATCGACGACCGAGCCGCGTGACACGTTGACCAGAATACCCTCGGGACCAAGCGCGTCGATCACGTCCTTGTCGATCAGATGTTTCGTCCCGGCCCCGCCCGGCGTGATGCAGATCAGGACATCGCTGTCGGCGGCCATTTCGGACAGATCGGCGTAATAGCGATAGGGCACGTCCTTGGCGTTGCGCGAGTGATAGATCACCGTGCTGTCGAAAGCGGCAAGCCGATCGGCAATCGCCTGTCCGATACGGCCCAGCCCGACAATGCCGACTGTGCGCCCCTGAACCGAACGGGTCAACGGGGCGTTGCCTTCGGCTTGCCAGCGGCCTGCGCGGACATAGGCGTCATGCGGCACCAGCCGGCGGCTGACCGCGAACCAGAGCAGCAGCGCCGTATTGGCAACCTCGTCATTCAGCACGTTGGGCGTGTGGGTCACGACGATGCCACGGTCTGCGGCAGCGGTCGCGTCGATGGCGTCGTACCCGACGCCATAGCTGGACACGATCTTCAGGTTCGGCAGTGCCGCCATCAGACCAGGGCGCAGGCCGTCATGTCCATTGGTCAGGACCGCGGTGATCGCGGCGCCGTGCGCGGCCAGGAACGCCGCCTCATCCGGCTGGTCATAAAGCGCATGAATGGTGAATTCGGCGGTCAGCCGATCCATCATGCGCTCCGTGACGCCTCCGATCACCAGAAGATCGGGTTTTCCGGTCATCTCAGCGGTCCTCGGTCACGGTCTGGGTTTGTTGACCCAGTCCCTCGATCCACACATCCATCCGGTCCCCGGATTTCAGATAGACCGGCTCGGGCTTCATGCCCATTCCGACGCCCGGAGGCGTGCCGGTCGAGATCACGTCGCCCGGATGCAATGTCATCAGCCCCGAGAGATGTTCGATGATTTCGGCAACGGTAAAAATCATGGTGCTGGTATTGCCGGTCTGCATCCGCTTGCCGTTCACGTCGAGCCACATGTCGAGTTTCTGCGGATCCGGTATTTCGTCGCGGGTTACCAGCCACGGACCGGTCGGGCCGAAGGTGTCGCAGGATTTGCCCTTGGTCCACTGGCCGGACAATTGGGTCTGGAAGTGCCGTTCGGAGACATCGTTGATCACACAATAGCCCGCAACGTGGTCCAGCGCGTCGGCGGCGCTGACGTATTTCGCGGTTTTCCCGATCACCACGCCCAGTTCGACCTCCCAATCCGTATGGGTCGAGCCGCGCGGCATGCTGACGGTGTCGTGCGGGCCGACCACTGCCGAGTTGGCCTTGAAGAAGAGGATGGGATGCGCGGGAATATCGGCACCGGTTTCCTCGGCATGATCGGAATAATTCAGCCCGATACACAGGAATTTGCCGATATTGCCGACGCAGGGGCCAAGACGCGGATTGCCCTCGACCTCGGGCAGGTCTGCGGCATCGAGCGCGCGCAGCTTGCCGATCGTGTCATCGCCCAAATTCGCGCCGGAGATATCGGCAATCTTGCCGGACAGGTCGCGCAGTTTGCCCTCCGCATCGATCAGACCGGGTTTTTCCGCGCCCGGCGTGCCGTATCGTACCAGTTTCATGTCAAAGTCTCCTGTCAGTGATTGTCCCGCGGCAGCGACCTGCGCGCGATGTCTTTGAAATCGGTGGCCCCGTCCAGCACCATGCCTTCCGAAAAGGGACGGACCTTTTCGCGGAACAGGTCTTGCCAGGGGGACTGGCTGGGTGGGGCAAAGGGGTGTTCGGGCAGCGCGGCGCGGCGACGTTCGAGTTCGGCCTCATCCACCAGCATGTTGGCCGAGCAGGCCCGCAGGTCGATACGCACCCGGTCGCCGGTTGCCACCAATGCCAGCCCGCCGCCATCCGCCGCCTCGGGCGATGCGTTGAGAATCGACGGGCTGCCCGAGGTGCCGGACTGACGACCGTCGCCGACGCAGGGCAGGGCGTGAATGCCGCGCTTGAGCAGATAGGCCGGTGGGCGCATGTTCACCACCTCGGCCCCGCCGGGATAGCCGATCGGGCCGGCGCCGCGCATGATCAGGATACAATGTTCGTCGATGGCGAGGCTCTCGTCGTCGATCCGTTTGTGAAAATCCTCGGGTCCGTCGAACACCACGGCGCGGCCCTCGAATGCGTCCGGATCGTCGGGGTTCGACAGATACCTGTCGCGAAATTCCTGCGAGATCACGCTGGTCTTCATGATCGCACTGTCAAACAGGTTGCCCGACAGGTTGATGAACCCGGCCTCGCCGGTCATCGCATCGGCAACGGGCCTGATCACGTCCGGTGTCTCGCTGCGCTTGTCGCCGCAATTTTCGGCCATGGTCCTGCCATTTGCCGTGATCGCGTCGGGATGCGGCAGCAGCCCCGCGCCAAGCAGTTCGCCGATCACCGCCGGCACGCCACCGGCGTGAAAGTAATCTTCGCCCAGGTAGGCCCCCGCCGGTTGCAGGTTGACCAGCAACGGCACCTTGTGACCGAGCCTTTGCCAGTCGTCATTGACGAGTTCGACACCAAGGTGGCGGGCAATTGCATTCAGGTGAATCGGCGCGTTGGTCGAGCCGCCGATGGCCGAATTGACGACGATGGCGTTCTCGAATGCCTTGCGCGTCATGATGTCGGTCGGGCGCAGGTCGTCATGCACCATCTGCACGATCCGCTTGCCGGTTTCATAGCTGATCTGTCCGCGTTTGCGATAGGCGGCGGGGATGGCGGCGGAACCGGGCAATTGCATGCCAAGCGCCTCTGCCAGCGAATTCATCGTGCTCGCCGTGCCCATTGTGTTGCAATAGCCGACCGAGGTGGCCGAGGACGAGACCAGCTCCATGAAACCGTCGTCATCGATATCGCCGGCGGCCAGCAATTCGCGCGCCTTCCAGACGATGGTGCCGGATCCGGTGCGCTCGCCACGGAACCAACCGTTCAGCATCGGACCAACCGACAGCGCAATGGCCGGAATGTTCACCGTGGCCGCCGCCATCAGCAATGCCGGCGTGGTCTTGTCACAGCCGATGTTCAGCACCACGCCGTCGATGGGATAGCCGTGCAGCGTTTCGACCAGTGAAAGATAGGCAAGGTTTCGATCCAGCATCGCGGTCGGGCGTTTGCCTGTTTCCTGTATCGGATGCACGGGAATCTCGATCACGGTCCCGCCCGCGGCAATCACACCGTCGCGCACGCGTTTGGACAATTCGATGTGGTGGCGGTTGCAGGGGCTGAGATCGCTGCCGGTCTGGGCAATGCCGATGATCGGTTTGCCCGACTGCAATTCCTCGCGGGTCAGGCCGTAATTCAGGTAGCGCTCGAGATAGAGCGCGGTCATTTCCGGATCATCCGGATTGTTGAACCATTTTTGCGACCGGAGCAGAGGCTTCTTGTCAGACATGTGGCGCTCTCCTTGAGTGATATGTTGAAATCAGCCGGACCAGCCACCATCGATGATGTGTGGCTGACCGGTGGTAAACCCGCTTTCGTCACTGGCGAGATACACCACGAGTGCGGCGATTTCCTCGGCCCTGGCGATACGGCCCATCGGCTGGCGTGCGACGAAATCCTTCATCGCCTTGTCATAATCTCCGGTGGCGCGCAGGCGATCATGCAGCGACGGGCTTTCAACCGTGCCCGGGCAGATGGCGTTACAGCGGATGCCGCGGGTAATGTACTCGATTGCCACCGATTTCGTCAGGCCGATCACCGCTGCCTTGGTCGTGCCATAGACGAAGCGGTTTGGCGCACCGATGATCGACGAGCAGGCCGACGACATGTTGATGATCGATCCACCGCCCCGTTCGAGCATTCCGGGGAGTGCTGCGCGAATGGTGCGGAACATCGATTTGACGTTCAGGTCGAGCGCGAAATCCATTTCCTGGTCCGTCGCGTCGAGAACCGAGCCCGCATGGACAAATCCGGCGCAGTTGAACAGCACGTCGGGTTGGGATTGTGCGACGCCCGCGACCACGGATTCCGTATCGAGGACGTTCATGGAAAAGGTTTCGATTTTCCCGTCCGCTTCCTGTGCCAGCGAGGCCAGCGCGTCGTCGTTGATGTCGGTTGCAAAGACATGCGCCCCCTCTGCGGCCATGGCAAGCGCCGAAGCTTTGCCGATGCCCTGTCCCGCGGCCGTGATCAATGCGCGTTTTCCGTCCAGTCGTGCCATGTTCCCTCTCGTTTAACGGGGCGTTGCGAAATCTATCGGCACCTTCATCGCGCGCGAGCGATCTCCGGCCATTTCAAAGGCTTGCACGGCCCCTCCAAGGGATATCGTCCGCTGGGCAACGGTTGCAGTTCGAGCGTGCCGGTGTTGATCGGCGATACCGCCTCGGCAAATGCCGCCAATTTTGAAGCGTCGCCTGATCTGATCGGGAGAGCCCATATCACAAACATATGATTCTATGCGCAAATCCTTTGCCGCATGGATGACCACAGCTTTCATTTATCCCCCCGGAACCGGCCCTGAAAAGCGCCGTTTTTTATGGCCTAGTCGAAAGCGATTCAAAATACTAGGGTCCAGTTCCGCCAGGTCAACGGCGTATCAGCACCGGGGGAGAGAGCGTTTTGGGGAAGAACTATTTTGATCTTTCGGGCAGGCGGGCGCCGGTCACCGGGTCCAGCCTGGGGATCGGCCGACCTTTACAGAATAGCTTGAAGAACGCGCGCCTGCCGGGGCGTAATTTCGTGCCGGGCGGGCTCTCAGGGTTCCAGTTCAAGGATCTGACCAACCTGCTTGGCGAGGCGGAAAGCCTGGGGACTGTCGCTTACGATCTCACAGCATACCCGCGACCGGTTCGCGCATTTCTGCGATGAGATGGTGGGCGGCGAGATGGATCATTCGGGTCTTTTTCTCGAATCATGAGCACGAAACAACCTGAAGATGGACTGAACGATGACAAAGATCCTGATCCTTGGCGGCGGCGGCATGATCGGCCAGAAGCTGGCTCACCGGTTGGCGGCCGAGGGCTGGCAAGGTGGGGAGGCCGAGGTGATCCTGCACGACATGGCGTTCCCGCCCTCGGGCGCCGGGGCCGCGCAGCGGTTGACAGGCAGCCTGACCGACGCCGGGACAACCGAACGGCTGGCCGCCATGCGCCCCGACGTGGTGTTTCACCTCGCCTCGATCGTGTCGGGCGAGGCCGAGCAGAATTTCGACAAGGGATGGGAGGTGAACATGTTTCCCACCTGGAACCTGTTGTCGGCGTTGCGGGCCGAACACGCGGACAGCGGTGGCACATATCGGCCCCGCGTGGTGTTTTCGTCGTCTATCGCGGTGTTCGGCGCACCGTTTCCCGACAAGATCGGTGATGATTTTCTGGCGGCGCCGCTCACCTCCTACGGCGCGCAGAAAGCCTGTTGCGAGACGATGATCGGTGACTTCAGCCGCAAGGGTTTCATCGATGGCGTATCCATTCGGCTGCCGACGATCTGCGTGCGTCCGGGCAAGCCGAACAAGGCCGCGTCCGGCTTCTTTTCCGGTATCATCCGCGAACCGCTGAACGGTCAGGAGGCAGTGTTGCCGGTGCCTGACACGGTGCGTCACTGGCACGCGTCGCCGCGCTCGGCGGTGGGCTTTCTTCTGCATGCGGGCAGCATGGACCTCGATCCGCTCGGGGCGCGGCGCAGCCTGAACATGCCGGGCCTGTCCTGCACCGTTGCCGAACAGATCGAAGCCCTGCGCGAGGTGGCCGGCGCGGACGCGGTCGGGCGTATCCGCAGAGAGCCGGACGCGGCGATCATGCAGATCGTCGCCGGCTGGCCACGTGATTTCGATACGGCACGGGCGCGGGCGCTTGGGTTCGTGGCGGAATCTGAGTTTTCCGAGATCATTCGAACCTATATCGCCGAGGAACGGCTTGCTGGCCGAGTGTCGAGGAGATTGCGTGACAGGTGATCTCGAATTGCCTGTCGCAGCGCCCTGGCGTCCCCCGCGGGCGCCCACTCAACGATGCGCGCATGTTCTTCGACATTGCGGGGAAAATAGCGGGCATAACTGCCTGGACCCACAGGGTGATGCCTTCGCGGCCAGAGTTCTGCAACAACGCTTTTACGAAGTGATCATGCGCTATGTTGTCGTGCGTCCCACACTGTGGATGACCGAGGCGTCGCTCTGGATCAGCCGAACGGTCTATCCGTTTTACCGTCTCCACGCGGTCCAAGGAGCCCAACCTCACCCTGTATGAGGTTACGCCACCTGCTTGATGTTCTGTCGACGCTGGCGATCATCATATTTTGCCTTGCGTTGATCTGTTGCGTGTTTAGCAGTTTAGTCGCAGGTTGAGGGTATGAGAACACATCGCTGATCCGGTCCGTGCGGCTATTTCGGTGAGTGCACGCTGTCAACGGTTCCATTGATCGACCCGCACTGCGACAAAGAGGAAGAAGAGAGATGAGAGATTTCATCCGCCTTGACCCAGACGACAACGTCGTGACCGCGACCCATGCGTTGCAGGCTGGCGTGCAGATAGAAGAGGTGACCACGACCGGGCTGGTTCCCTCGGGTCACAAGATCGCCACACGCCCGATCCGCAAGGGCGATCAGATCCGCAAATACGCGCAGTTCATCGGTCTCGCGTCGCAGGACATTGCGCCGGGCGAGCATGTGCATACGCATAACGTGGCCTTTCGCAACACCGAGACGTCTTATGAATTTGGCACCGATTTGCGCCCGGTCGTTCCGGTTCCCGAGGCGCAGGTGGACAGGTTCATGGGGTATCGGCGTGCGAACGGCCGGGTCGGCACCCGTAATTATATCGCGGTGGTGACATCGGTGAACTGTTCCGCAACGGCCGCCCGCCGGATCGCGGATGCGTTCGGGCCTGATGAGATGGCGCATTATCCGAATGTCGACGGGGTTGTGGCCTTTGTGCACGGAACCGGTTGTGGCATGGGCGGCGATGGCGAAGGGTTCGAGGCCCTGCAACGGGTGATGTGGGGCTATGCACGTCATCCGAACCATGCCGGTGTTCTCATGGTTGGGCTGGGCTGCGAGATGAACCAGATCGACTGGCTGCTTGACGCCTACGGATTGCAACAGGGGCCGCTGTTTCAGACCATGAACATTCAGTCGGTCGCCGGACTGCAACGCACGGTCGACATGGGCATCGAAAAGGTGCGCGCGATGTTGCCGCTGGCCAACGAAGCGCGGCGCGAGCCATGCCCGGCGTCGGACCTCATGGTGGCGCTGCAATGTGGCGGGTCCGACGCCTGGTCGGGCATTACCGCCAACCCGGCGCTTGGCTACGCGAGTGACCTCCTGGCGGCGCAGGGCGGCACCGGTGTGCTCGCGGAAACGCCCGAAATCTACGGGGCCGAGCATCTCCTGACGCGACGGGCGGCGGATCGCGAGACCGGCGACAAGCTCGTGGGGCTCATTCGTTGGTGGGAAGATTACACTGCGCGCAACCGGGGCAGCATGGACAACAACCCCAGCCCGGGAAACAAGAAGGGCGGGTTGACGACCATTCTCGAAAAATCGCTTGGCGCGGCGGCCAAGGGGGGCACCAGCCCGCTGATGGGGGTTTACAAATATGCCGAACCGGTGACGGCGGCGGGTTTCACCTTCATGGACAGCCCCGGCTACGATCCGGCCAGTGTAACTGGGCAGATCGCGGGTGGGTGCAACCTCGTCGTGTTCACCACGGGGCGCGGATCGGCTTTCGGCTCGAAACCGGCCCCGACGATCAAGGTGGCGACCAACAGCGAGATGTATGCCCGCATGATCGACGACATGGACGTCAACGCCGGTGACATGCTGACCGACGGTATCACGCTCAAGCAGAAAGGTCGCGAGATTTACGAGCTGATCCTGCGGGTCGCTTCGGGCGAACCCAGCAAGTCAGAGGCCCAGGGACTCGGGGATTACGAATTCGTTCCCTGGCAGATCGGCGCCGTGATGTAACACCTGTCGCGGACAATCCGGAGGGTCCTGCTGGAGACATCATCGTTTCGATGATCCGTTTCCTGCGGTGACGAACAGGCCGATGGCCTTCACCACGATTTGAAGACCAAAGCGCGCCCATGGACAGGATACCAAAAAATTGCTGTAGTTTGCCGAGGGCGGGATGGGAGCGGTTTGGCAGGCGATTTCGCGGATGCGATATTGGTTTAGCGTTAAACCATATGTTATGCGTCAGGCGCAGGGAGGATATGCGCTCAGTGGGCTACGCGACGTAAACGGGGCATGTTAGGCACCGCGCAATCTATTGGATCGATCGATCCGGTTGGTTCTGACTATGGGTGAAGGTTGATGATTTTAACCATAGTTTAATTTTAAACTAACGCCGCAATCATGCGGGGCAAGGGAGAGGGCATATGACAGACCACGCTCAGGATATCGATCCTGTCGAATCCCAGGAATGGCAGGAAGCGATCGAGGACGTCATCGAACGCGATGGCGCGAACCGGGCGCATTTCCTGTTGGACAAGGCCGTGCAGCAGGCGCGCGCCGCCGGGGCCAATCTGCCGTTTTCGGCAACCACACCCTATCAGAACACCATCCCGGTCGACGACCAGGAACCGTTTCCGGGCGATATGGAAATGGAGTGGCGGATTAGGACGATCAATCGCTGGAACGCCATGGCCACCGTCGTGCGCCGCAACAAGGAGAGCAGCGAATACGGCGGTCATATCGCCTCTTTCGCCAGCTCGGCGGCGATGTATGACATCGGGCTGAACCATTTCTGGCGCGCCAAGTCTGCGGTGCACGGTGGCGATCTGGTGTTCTTTCAGGGGCATGTGATCCCCGGCATCTATGCGCGCAGCTTCATGGAAGGCCGGATCAGCGAGGAAGAACTGGAGAATTTCCGCAGCGAGGTGAACGGCAAGGGGCTGTCATCCTATCCGCATCCGTGGCTGATGCCCGATTACTGGCAGTTCCCGACCGTCTCCATGGGGCTTGGCCCGCTGATGGCGATCTACCAGGCCCGGTTCATGAAATACATGCACAACCGGGGCCTGATCGACATGGCGGATCGCAAGGTGTGGTGTTTCCTGGGTGATGGCGAGATGGACGAACCCGAAAGCCGGGGCGCCATCGACCTGGCCGCGCGCGAGGGGCTGGACAACCTGATCTTCGTGATCAACTGCAATCTGCAACGCCTGGACGGGCCGGTGCGCGGCAACCACAAGATCGTGCAGGAACTCGAAGGCGACTTCCGCGGCGCGGGCTGGAATGTCATCAAGCTGTTGTGGGGCAAGGGCTGGGACGAGTTGCTGGAGAAGGATTCGACCGGCCGGTTGCGCCAGTTGATGGATGAAACCGTCGATGGTGACTACCAGACGTTCAAATCCAAGAACGGCGCGTATATCCGCGAACATTTCTTTGGCAAATATCCCGAAACCGCCGCGCTGGTCGAAGACTGGACAGACGACCAGATCTGGGCGCTGCGCCGGGGCGGACATGACCCGGAGAAAGTGTATACCGCCTTCAAGCGCGCGACCGAGACCAAGGGGCAGCCGACCTGCCTGCTGGTCAAGACCGTCAAGGGACACGGCATGGGCAGTGCGGGCGAGGGTCAGAACACCACGCACCAGCAGAAGAAGCTGAACGAGGACCAGTTGCGCGCCTTCCGCGACCGCTTCCAGATCCCGGTGAGCGACGAGGACGTGGGCAAGGCGCCCTTCGTGACACTGAACAATGCGCAGAAGGCGTATCTCGCGGATCGTCGCAAGGCGCTTGGCGGAGCATTTCCGCAGCGTCAGGCCGCCAGCGACAAGCTGGACATTCCCGGCCTCGACAAGTTCTCGACCCAGCTCAAGGGGACGGGGGATCGCGAAATCTCGACCACCATGGCCTTTGTGCGCATCCTGACCACGCTGTTGCGCGACAAGAAGATCGGCAACAACGTGGTGCCGATCGTTCCGGATGAAAGCCGCACCTTCGGCATGGAGGGTCTGTTCCGCAGTGTCGGCATCTATAACCCGCTGGGGCAGAAATACACCCCGCAGGATGCCGACCAGATGTCCTATTACAAGGAAAGCACCGACGGGCAGGTGCTGCAGGAGGGCATCAACGAAGCCGGTGCCATGGCCGACTGGATCGCGGCGGCGACCGCCTATTCCAACCACGGCGTGCCGATGATCCCGTTCTTCATCTATTATTCGATGTTCGGGTTCCAGCGGATCGGCGATCTGGCCTGGGCCGCCGGAGACAGCCGGGCGCGGGGCTTCATGCTGGGTGGCACGGCAGGCCGCACGACGCTGAACGGAGAGGGGTTGCAGCACGAGGACGGGCATTCCCATATCCTCGCGGGCACGATCCCCAACTGCATCAGCTATGATCCGACCTTTCAGTACGAGGTGGCGGTGATCGTGCAGCACGGGTTGCAGCGCATGTATGTCGATCAGGAGGATGTGTATTTCTACCTGACCCTGATGAACGAGAATTACAGCCATCCGGACATGCCGATGGGCGTCGAGGATGACATCATCAAGGGGCTGTACCGGTTCCGTGAAACGCCGAAACCCGGTGACAGGCATGTGAATCTGATGGGGTCCGGCACGATTCTTGTGCAGGCGCTCAAGGCGGCGGAGATGCTCGAAGAGGATTTCGGCGTGACCAGCGACATCTGGTCGGCAACGTCCTTCAACGAGCTGGCGCGCGAGGGGCAGGACTGCCTGCGCCACAACCGCCTGAATCCGCTGGCCGAGGAGAAGGTTCCGTTCGCGACCCGTCAGCTTTCGAGGGCCAAGGGGCCGGTGATTGCGGCGACCGATTACATGAAGAACTATGCCGAGCAGATCCGGGCCATGGTCCCGGCGGACTACACGGTGCTGGGCACGGATGGCTATGGCCGGTCCGACAGCCGGGTCAACCTGCGGCGGTTCTTTGAGGTGGACGCCAACCATATCGCCGCGGCGGCGATGGAGCGGCTCTACCGCGCCGGTCATGTCAGCCGCGAGGACATGGAATCCGCCCTGAGCAAATACGACATCGACGGCGCCAAGCCGAACCCCCGCCTGGTCTGAGTGCGGGCACGAGGAGACAGAATTATGGCAACTGAAGTAACCGTGCCGGATATCGGCGATTTCAACGACGTTCCGGTGGTGAGCGTTCTCGTGAGCGTGGGCGATGTGGTCGCGCAGGAAGATCCGCTGATCGAACTGGAAAGCGACAAGGCGACGATGGAAGTGCCGAGCCCCGCTGCGGGCAAGGTGACGGAGATCAAGGTCAGTGAAGGCGACAAGGTGTCCAAGGGCAGCGTGATCATGATGGTCGAGGCCGAAGAGCAGGAAGACGAGGCAGGGGGGGCGTCCGAACCGGCCGTCGAGGCCGCTTCGGACGCTGCCGCCCCTCCAGCCGCTGCGCCCGCGGCACCGGCCGCGCCGCCGGCGGCTGCGCCTGCCGTGACGGATGCGGGATTCGGCAAGGTGCATGCCAGCCCGTCGGTGCGCGCCTTTGCCCGTCAGCTCGATGTCGATCTCAGCAAGGTCAACGGCACCGGGCGCAAGGGACGTATCCTGCGCGAGGATGTGACCAAGTACCTGAAATCATCGGCTGCGCCTGCAGCCGCTGCGGGCGGGGCGCAGGGTGGGATGGGTATCCCGCCGATCCCCGCCGTGGACTTCAGCAAGTTCGGCCCTGTCGAGGATGTGGAGATGCCGCGCATCAAGAAGCTCTCCGGACCGGCATTGCACCGTTCATGGCTCAACATTCCGCATGTCACGCATAACGAAGAGGCCGACATCACCGATCTTGACGGGTATCGGCGCGAGCTGGATGCGCAGGCCAAGGAAGACGGCTATCGCGTGACGCTGTTGAGCTTTGTCATCAAGGCGTCGGTCTCGGCGCTCAAGAAACACTGGGAGGTGAATTCGTCGATCCACCCGGACGGAGACAAGCTGATCAGGAAGGATTTCTACAACATCGGATTCGCCGCCGACACGCCGAACGGTCTGGTTGTGCCGGTGATCCGGGATGCGGACCGCAAGGGCATCATCGAGATTTCCAAGGAGTTGGGCGCGTTGTCGGCCAAGGCCCGCGAGGGCAAGCTCAAGGGCGACGACATGTCGGGGGCGACTTTCACGATCTCGTCGCTGGGCGGCATCGGCGGCACGTCGTTCACGCCGATCGTCAACGCGCCGGAGGTGGCGATCCTGGGCCTGACGCGCTCCAAGATGGCACCGGTCTGGAATGGCGAGGATTTCGTGCCGCGCAACTTGCAGCCCCTGAGCCTGTCTTATGACCATCGGGCCATCGACGGCGCGCTGGCCGCGCGCTTCTGTGCCACGCTGAAACACCTGCTCGGCGATGTGCGCCGATTGATGCTTTAGGGAGGGCGCAGGGATGGATGTCAAAGTACCCGATATCGGTGATTTTTCCGAAGTGCCCGTCGTCAGCATTCTGGTTGCTGTGGGAGATGAGGTGTCTGCCGAAGATCCGTTGATCGAGCTTGAAAGCGACAAGGCCACGATGGAGGTCCCGAGTCCGGCGGCTGGCAAGGTCGCCGAGATCAAGGTGGCAGAGGGTGACAAGGTCTCGAAAGGCAGCGTGATCCTTGTGCTGGAAGGAGCGGACTCGGACGACGCGGCCGGGCAGGGCCGCGAACCGGCAGCCGCCAAATCTGCGCCCGCTGCCGCCGCTGCGACCGGAACCGCCAGCGGTGAGGGTGAGCATCACGCAGAGGTGGTTGTGCTCGGCTCCGGGCCCGGCGGCTATACGGCCGCGTATCGTGCTGCGGATCTTGGCAAGTCGGTCATCCTGATCGAGCGCGAAGACCGTCTGGGTGGTGTTTGCCTGAACGTGGGCTGTATCCCGTCCAAGGCTCTGCTGCATGCGGCAAAGGTCATCACCGAAGCCGAGGAAATGGGTGAACACGGCATCAGTTTCGCCAAGCCCAAGGTTGATCTGGATGCGCTGCGCGGCTGGAAGGACGGGGTAGTCAGCCAGCTGACCGGCGGTCTGGACGGGCTGGCCCGCGCGCGCAAGGTCAAGGTGGTGCGCGGTACGGGAACCTTTTCGGGGCCGAACATGATCGCGGTGTCGGGCGGAGAAGACGGCGACACGACAGTCAGTTTCGACCAGTGCATCATCGCCGCCGGTTCCGAACCGGTCGAACTGCCCTTTGTCCCGCATGACGACCCGCGCGTGATGGATAGCACCGGCGCACTGGAACTTGCCGAGGTCCCGAAACGCCTGCTGGTGCTGGGCGGTGGCATCATCGGTTTGGAGATGGCCTGTGTCTATGACGCGCTGGGTTCCAGGGTTACGGTTGTGGAGTTCATGGACCAGCTGATGCCCGGTGCGGACAAGGACATGGTCCGACCGCTGCACAAGCGCATCGAAGGCCGCTATGAGAAGATCATGCTCAAGACCAAGGTGACCGCGATGGAGGCGCTGAAAAAGGGCCTGAAAGTCACCTTTGAAGATGACAAGGGCGAGGTCACGACCGACATGTTCGACCGGGTTCTGGTTTCGGTCGGGCGGCGGCCCAACGGCAAGCTGATCAATGCCGAAGCGGCGGGCGTCGCGGTGGACGAGCGTGGTTTCATCGCGGTCGACAACCAGCAGCGCACCGGCGTGTCGCATATCTTTGCCATCGGTGACGTGGTCGGACAGCCGATGCTGGCCCACAAGGCGGTGCACGAAGGCAAGGTCGCGGCAGAGGTTGCTGCGGGCCACAAGCGGGCGTTTGATGCGATGGTCATCCCCTCGGTTGCCTATACGGATCCGGAGGTTGCCTGGGTCGGGCTGACCGAAACGCAGGCCAAGGAAAAGGGGATCAAGGTCGGGAAAGGCGTATTTCCCTGGGCCGCGTCGGGCCGGTCATTGTCGAACGGGCGCAGCGAAGGCATGACCAAGATCCTGTTCGACCCCGAGGATGACCGCGTTGTCGGCGCGGCGATCGTCGGGACCAATGCCGGCGATCTCATCGCCGAGGCGGCGCTCGCCATCGAGATGGGCGCGGATGCCGTCGATCTTGGGCACACGATCCACCCGCATCCGACGCTCAGCGAAACGCTGAACTTTGCGGCGGAGATGTTCGAGGGCACCATTACCGATCTGATGCCGCCGAAAAAGCGCAAGAAGTAAGCGGTCATTCCGCAAGGTTATAGCATTTCGCGATATACCTGAATCACCTAACGCTGCCTGAAATCAAAGATTTCAACGCGTTAGGTGACGCCAGATGTTTCAAGTTAATCGCGAAACGCTTTAAACAATCTATCGGGGGCGCGTCAGGCAAAGTGGCGCGCCCCGGGGTCATCGCCGCCAGAGGCACGGCATTGTTCAGAGCCGAGCCGGTTCAGCCAACAACGTCGCCGATGAGGATTTGCGGCTTTACATCGGTGAAGTTGGGAATATCCGCCATTACCGGGGCAGAGGCCTTCATCGCCGCGTTCATCGCATCCTGATCCGCGAATACGATTGTGGCGATCGCATAGATCGAAGGCGGCGTGTCGGGGCCGCCTGCATTGCCGCGGGTGACGAGGGTGCGCTCGATATGCGGACCCATGTGTTCTGCGACCACGTTCATGTGGGTCGAGAGGTAATAATCATAATCAAACCGTGTGCCATCCGTGATCGGATAGAGAACCTGCAAGGATTTGGACATCGTGAAACTCCTGAAAATGATGCGCTGTGCCGGGGCCATTAAGCGGTGGCAGGGCGGGGCTGTCAAAACCTGATTGTGGTGCGTGTAGCGGAAGGCGGAATTGACGGCCGGCTTCAATCCTCTTGAGTAAACCGACGCTTTTGCGCTTAACTTGACCCAAGGTCATTTGTCAGAGTGGGTTTGATGCGGGAAAAGAAATTGCGGTGTTTCGATGTGTCGGGTTGCCCGTCGCTGCCCTCTGCGCGGCCCTGTCGCGCAGGGTCGGGGCGCTGACCCGATGCCGACACAGCTTTATCGTCACGGGGCCATCTATGCCAAGTCATTGGCGGAATACCTGCTGAGCCACGGCTATAGCCAGAGCCAGGTGTTCTCGGGCACGGCCTTTGGCGCTGATCTGCTGGCGCAGGAGCGCCCGTTCGCGGAATTTCCGGATATTGCCGATTTTTTCGAGCACGCGGCGCAATTGACAGGCAATGATATTCTCGGGTTTACCGTCGGCACCGAGTTTGACATGCGGCGCACCGGCTTGCTCTGCTATGTCGGGTTGTCTTCGCCGACGGTGCGGGATTTCATCAAGAACTTCGCGCGCTATCGCCGGGTGTTCTCGGATGTGGTGGAGCTCGATGAATCCCAGCTTGAGCAGTCAAGCGTGCTGTCGTGGTATTTTCGCGTTCCGGCGAGGGTCGAACGGCGGCAACTGGTCGAATTCGGTGCCACGGGCATCCTGTCGGGGCTGGAACGCGCGGCTGGTCAGAAATTGCAATTGCGACGGGTTTGCTTTCGACATCTGCGCAAGACGCACATCGACGTTATCGAACGCTATCTGGGCTGCCGTGTGGTATTCGGTGCGGCCACCAACACCTACTTTTTCGAACCCGCTACACTGGATCTTCCGTTGGCAACGGCGGATCACGAGCTTTATTCCGTCCTGCGACAATACGCAGAAGAGGTTCTGGAGCGGGAACGCTGCAACAGTTCCATGTTTATCGTGGATGTGGAACGCGCCATCGCCGCGCGGCTGTCAGCGGGCGAGGCGCGGCAGGAACTGGTGGCGCGTGACCTCGGGCTCAGTTCGCGCACGCTCGCGCGGCGGCTGGCGCAAGAGGACACCACGTTTTTTCGTACGCTCAGCGATCTTCGTGAAAGCCTTGCCATCAGCTATCTCAGGAACAGCGATCTCGGGCTTGGAGAAATCGCGTATTTGCTGGGCTATTCCAACATGAGCAGCTTTGCAGATGCCTTCAAACGCTGGGTCGGGATGAGTCCGGGCAGATATCGGGCAACGACAGAAACCTGAATTGTTGATCGCGGTCCGGTGGTTCTCTTCTCGGGGGACCGCCGCGTCGCTGCCTGATCCGCAATTGGATCTGGTCAGGTGGGGCAACCGGTGCTATTGCGATGTTAGCGCTACCACAAGTCTTAACCATAGGCAAAGCTCCTATAGGAAGGAGAAAGAAAATGTCTGCGAAACTCGCAATCAACGGTTTCGGTCGCATCGGACGCTGCGTTTTGCGCGCGTGGATCGAATCCGGCCGCACCGATGTCGAAATCGTTGCCATCAACGATCTGGCCCCGATCGAAACCAACGCGCACCTGCTTCAGTTCGACTCGGTTCACGGCGCGTTCAACGCGGATGTGCGCGTCGAGGAAGACGTTCTGGTGATCAACGGCCGCAGCATTCGCGTGACCCGGGAGCGGAGCCCGGCGGACCTGCCCTGGGGCGATGTGGATGTCGCGCTGGAATGCACAGGCGTGTTCACCAAGCGGGACAAGGCGGCGGCATATCTCGAAAACGGGTCGGACCGGGTTCTGATCTCGGCACCGGGTGACGGAGCGGACAAGACCATCGTGTATGGCGTCAACCATGAGGGGCTGACGGCAGATGACCGGATCGTATCGAACGCGTCCTGCACGACCAACTGCCTGTCCCCTGTGGCCAAGGTGCTGGACGACGCCTTTGGTATTCGCACCGGATACATGACCACGATCCATTCCTATACCGGAGACCAGCCGACGCTGGATACCGCGCACCGCGATCTTTACCGCGCCCGCGCGGCGGCTCTGTCGATGATTCCGACTTCAACGGGTGCGGCGCGGGCGGTGGGGCTTGTGCTGCCGCAACTTAAGCGCAAACTTGACGGATCGGCCATCCGCGTGCCCACCCCGAATGTATCGGTGGTGGACCTCAGCTTCATGCCGGAGCGCGAGACAACGGCGGAATCGGTTAATGACGCGGTTCGCGCGGCGTCGGCGTCGGGTCCGTTGAAAGGTGTTCTGGGGGTCAGCGATCTGCCCTTGGTGTCGTCGGATTTCAATCACAACCCGCTGTCGTCGATTCTTGCTACCGCGCAGACCCATGTCGGCGATGGTGGCATGGTGCGGGTGCTCGCCTGGTATGACAACGAATGGGGCTTCTCCAACCGCATGCTTGATACGGCCCGGGCGATGCAGGCCACGGCGGGTTGAACCGATCGTGTCTGCAATGCGCGGGATCCTGCGCATCGCCCCTGTCCCGACTTCCGGAAACAGTTTGTCAGATCTTCATTTATTGTTTCTGGCCGCTTCGTGAAAACGAACCAAATCTGCCCAATTTTAGACTTAAACAAAGTGTCTTTTATACAAACCCGAGCGGATGTCGCCCACGGTGATGTCCACCCTCCCACGGCTAATGTTGTTGATAGTGAGTGTGTGTTGGTTTGCGTGTGAGTTCGGCCTGGTGAAAGGAACCCGTTAGGGCCTCCTTTCACCGCTTGGGTCACGGAGTATGTCGTGACCCTGGGGGGCAGCTCGGGACGGTTTTTTGGCAATTTTGCCAGTGTAGATTGCGAATGTTGGAGTAACGAATGCAAAACCCTTTTGAGACGCGCATCGCGGCGACAGCATTGGTCAGTGTCCAGCAGCGCGCATTTACCCCGAAAGAGATTTTGATGCAGCCCAATTCGGTTTTCAGGTCCGGCCCCGTCGCGGGTGATTTCAAACGTCCGACGCATGTGCGCCGTGATCGAAACCTGCGCCCCGGCAATTTTTATCTTGGCTGGGGCAAGCGTGCGCTGGACGTGACACTTGTCGTCTTGTTCCTGCCGTTCGTGCTGCCGTTGGTGCTGTTGTTTGCCCTGCTGCTGTGGTTCGAGAGCGGCAACCCGTTCTATCGCCAGGCGCGTATCGGCAGGAACGGCAAGGAATTCTCCATGCTCAAACTGCGCAGCATGGTGAAAGATGCGGATGCGCGTCTTGCGCATGTTCTCGAAAGCGACCCCGCGTTGCGCGAGGAATGGGAAACCACGCAGAAACTGCGCAAGGATCCGCGCATCACGCCGCTCGGTGCCTTGCTGCGTCAGACATCGCTTGATGAACTGCCGCAACTCTGGAACGTCCTGATCGGCGAGATGAGCCTCGTCGGGCCGCGTCCGATGCTGCCGGAGCAACTGTCTCTTTATGGCGACAGCAAGGATTACGTCGCATTGCGTCCGGGTGTCACCGGCATCTGGCAGGTTTCGACCCGTAACGAGAGCCACTTTTCCTACCGCGCCACGATCGATGCCGAGTATCGTCGCACAGTGTCGCTGAAAACCGATCTCGGTCTGCTGCTCAAGACCATCAGCGTCGTTATGCGCCGCACCGGCTGCTGAGATCGAAGACGAATTTGTAACGAGTGTGATTTCTGGTGACCTGACTGGACCTGGGTGTTTGCGCGCCTAGGTCCTTTTTACATGTGTATCCGAACCCACCTCCCCTTGTTTGCCCTGCTGCTCTCCGCAGGATGTGACGACTCCCGAAAGAACCTGCCGGCCCCGCCCGTCTCCACGGATGCGCTCGCTGAATGCGTCGAACTCGGATTCGTGCCGGACACATGGGAGATGGGCCGCTGCCTCGCCGCAGACACGCGGGTGCAACGTCTCGTTTTGGTCGATCAGGCAACATACGGCACTTTCTGATCGGTCTCACCGATCTTGTTTTCGTTTTCTGCCAATGTCTTGACCGAGAATTTGCAACACCCTCGCTGCCCGCGTCCGGTTTAGTTTGACACGAGAATTAAATGCGGGAACACTCCGGACCAGACTTCGTTTGGGGGAGCACATGTTTATCGGCCTTGACCTCGGCACGTCGGGATTGCGTGCCTTGCTGGTGAACGACATGGGCGAGGCGGTTCACAGCGCCGAAGCGGCCCTGACCGTGGCGCACCCGCATCCCGGATGGAGCGAACAGGACCCGGCGGACTGGATTGCCGCCGCGACCAAGGTTCTGCGCCGTCTTGTCGAGGATAAGCCGGCTGAAATGGCGCAACTCCGAGGTATTGGCCTGTCGGGACATATGCACGGGGCGACCCTGCTCGGCGCGGATGGCGATGTGCTTCGGCCCTGCATGCTGTGGAACGATACCCGCAGCAGCGCACAGGCGCGCCGCCTTGATGCAATCGCCGGCATGCGTGAGATTTCCGGCAATATCGTGTTTCCCGGATTTACCGCGCCCAAGGTTGCGTGGCTTGCGAAAAATGAACCGGACGTCTTTGCGCAGATCGCGAAGGTGCTGCTGCCCAAGGATTATCTCACCTACTGGCTTACCGGGCAGCTGGTTTCCGACATGTCCGACGGCGCCGGGACGTCATGGCTGGATGTCGGCGCAAGGGCATGGTCGCCGCAGTTGCTGGGTACGACCGGAATGCGGGTGGAACAGATGCCGCGCCTGTGCGAGGGCAGCGATATTGTCGGGCCGCTGCGCCCCGGTTTGGCGGGTGATCTCGGGTTGCCAACGGCGGTGCAGGTCGTGGCGGGCGGTGGTGACAACGCGGCCGCAGCCTGCGGCGTCGGCGCGCTCGCGGAAGGGGATGGTTTCGTGTCGCTGGGCACATCCGGGGTTTTGCTGGCGGCGCGCGACGGGTTTGCTCCGCGCGCGGAAAGCGCGGTACATACGTTTTGCCATGCCATCCCCGGCGCATGGTATCAGATGGGGGTGATCCTGGCGGCAACGGACAGCCTGAACTGGTTGTCACAGATTGTCGGTGCGTCACCCGCCGACCTCACGCAGGAATTGGGCGACACCATCGTCGCACCCGGCGCATTGCGTTTCCTCCCTTACCTGTCGGGCGAGCGGACGCCGTATAATGACAGCGTTGTGCGCGGAGCGTTTGTCGGGCTGGATATCGCATCCGGACGCACGGATTTGACCCGAGCGGTCGTCGAGGGTGTAAGCTTCGCATTGCGTGACAGTCTCGAAGCCTTGCGCCTGACCGGCGCCAACCTGTCGCGGGTGCTTGCGATCGGGGGCGGGGCGCGTTCGCGGTATTGGCTCGAAGTGCTGGCAACGGTGCTGAACATGCCCGTCGATCTGCCGGAAAAGGGCGAATTCGGTGCGGCTCTGGGCGCGGCCCGGTTGGCGATCTGCGGCGTGACCGGTGCTGCCCCGTCCGATGTCATGACAAAGCCGCCCATCGCCGGCACGATCCTGCCGCGCACCGAGCTTTGCGCCGCCTATGAGCAGGCATATGCCGCCTATGCGGCCTCATATCCATCCCTGAAAGCCATGCCATGACCCAGTCGTTTTTCACCGATATTCAACCGGTTCGCTATGAAGGTACCGACAGTACCAATCCGCTGGCCTACCGCCACTATGATCCCGACCGGATGATCCTGGGCAAACGGATGGAGGATCATCTGCGTTTTGCCGTTGCCTATTGGCACTCCTTCGCGTGGGAAGGTGGCGATCCCTTTGGCGGGCAGACATTCGAGCGTCCCTGGCATCCGCAGGACGATATGGTGCGGGCCAGGATCAAGGCCGATGCCGCCTTTGACATGTTCGACATTCTCGGGGTGCCCTATTTCTGCTGGCACGATGCCGATATTCGCCCGGAGGGCGCAAGCTTTGCTGAATCGCTCCGTAATTTCGAGGAGATCATCGATTACTTTTCGGCAAAGATGGAAAGCCGGAGAGTGGCGCTGCTCTGGGGCACTGCCAACATGTTCAGTCACCGGCGCTGGATGGCAGGAGCCTCGACCAATCCTGATCCGGACGTCTTTGCCTGGTCGGCGGCAACGGTGAAGGCCTGCATGGATGCGACCCATCGTCTGGGGGGCGAGAACTATGTGCTCTGGGGCGGGCGCGAGGGCTATGAGACGCTGCTGAATACCGATCTCTCGCGCGAACTGGATCATATGGGCCGGTTCCTGAACATGGTGGTGGACTACAAGTACAAGATCGGGTTTCAGGGCACGATCCTGGTCGAGCCGAAACCACAGGAGCCGTCCAAGCATCAGTATGATTTCGACGCGGCAACCTGCATCGGGTTCCTGCGCAAATACGGGCTTGAGGGCGAGGTGAAGCTGAATCTGGAACAGGGGCACGCCATTCTCGCGGGGCATTCGTTCGAACATGAAATCGCGGTTGCCGCTGCCGAGGGCATGCTCGGCAGCATCGACATGAACCGTAATGACTACCAGTCAGGCTGGGACACCGACCAGTTTCCAAACAACGTACCCGAGGTGGCGCTGGCCTATTACCATATTCTCAGGGCGGGAGGGCTCGGCACGGGCGGCACCAATTTCGATGCCAGGCTGCGCCGGCAATCGCTTGAGGCCCGAGACCTGATCGCGGCGCATGTCGGCGCCATGGATGTCTGCGCGCGGGGGCTGATGGCAGCAGCTGCGATGATCGAGGATGGCGGGCTGGAGGCGGCGCTGACTGCACGCTACGCGGGTTGGGATACCGCGGCTGCGCAGGCGATGCTGGACAGCGATTTCGACACCATTTTCCAGTCGGTTCTCGCGGGAGAAATACTGGCAGAGCCCCGTTCCGGACAGCAGGAGCGGCTGGAGAACTACGTCAATCGTTTTGTCTGATCCGGTTTTGCAGGCTGCGCCCGGTTGGTCCTGGTTTCGCCGAAGGAAAAAGCGCGTCTTTCAGTTACAAAATCCGGGCAATCTCACGCCGCATTGTCGTTCAAGCCCGCCAGCGCAAGTTCGGTCACATTGTCGAGCGCATAGGCGGCGGCGCCTTTCGCCCACATCAGGTTGCCCCATTTGTGGATCACCACGTCCGGTGGCGGCTTGTCGATCTGCACGATGGACGTCCGCATCGCGGCGATGACCTCGTCGGCAAAGAGGTGGTCGAACTGCATCTGTTCGCCCGCGAGGATGATCAATTCGGGGTCGAATATGTTGACGAGGTTGGCAAGGCCGAGGGCGAACATCCGTCCGGCCCGATCCAGAATGCTGCGCGCGGTGGCGTTTCCTTTGCGCGCCGCGTCCAACAGGGCCTCGATCCGCATTGCTGGTGGCGCGGTGGGGTCGTCCCCCGGCAAGGACTGCGCCTCGCGCAAGAGCGCATAATCGGCGACATAGGCCTCAAGACACCCGCGTTGCCCACAGCGGCAAAGCGCGCCGTCCAGATGCACCTTGGTGTGGCCGAACTCTGCGCCGCATCCGCGCGTGCCGCGATACAATTCGCCACCGAGCACGATACCCATGCCGACACCGCTTTCGATGGTCACCACGATGAAATCGGAATGCGACTGACCAAGACCAAAGCTCCGTTCCGCCAGCGCGACAAGGTTGGCGTCGTTGTCGATGAAGACCGGGCGCCCAAGTCGGCGTGTCAGGATTTCGCCAAGGGCGACGTTGCGTTCACTCAGCGAAGGCGACCAATAGACGATTCCCTCGGCGGCCTGCACGACACCGGCGATACCAAGACCGGCGCCCGAGATTTCATTCGCTGTCAGCCCCGCACCGCGTGCGAGTTCGGCCACCGCATCCGCGAACAGGTCGGCCAGTTGCCCGGGGGAAAAGGTTTCCGCGGGCAGTTGACGTTCCAGTTCCGCAAGCTCCTCACCTTCGAAATCGAGCAGAACCAACGAGAGTTGGCGACAGGAAATCTTGGCCCCGACGATGGTATGGGCACCGCCGCGAATCTTGAGGTCGACCCGGGGTCGGCCCCGGCGTGTATCGGGTGTGGTGTCGGGTCTGGCGATTTCTTCGATCAGGCCGGCCTGCAGCAATTCGGCGGTTATCGTGGTGACGGTGGCGCGGCTCATCCCGGTTTTATGGGCCAGCTCGATACGCGGTACGCGCCCGGCTCGCCGGATCTGATGCAGCAGGCGGCGGCGTCCGTATTCGCGTGGCAAAACAACCATTTGAATTGCTCTCCCGGTTCTGTGCCCTGTCGTGTCTGAGATCAATGATCAGCAGACCCGCGCCCGCGTCAGCCTGGTTCTCCAAGGTAATCTTCACAGCTTAGACAATTTAATTTGATTTTCAAATTAAAATGCCGCACCATCAGGCGCTGCGCCGGAGATGATCATCCCGGACGATACCCGCGCGCAGCGTCGGTGCAGATGATGAACGGGCAGGACGGATGACAATTCTTGTGGCCGATGTGGGCGGCACCAACACGCGACTGGCGCTTGTCGACGGGTCGGGTTCGGTTGGCGAAACAATCCGGTTCCTGAATGATGATTTCGCGACCTTTCCGGCGCTGCTGGCGGCCTATGCGGCGCGCTGCGCGCCTCCGGTACTCTCCGGGTGCTGCATCGCAATCGCAGGTCCGGTCACCGAAGAAATCGCGCGGTTGACCAATCGGGACTGGCATTTTGACCGGTCCGACATCGCGGCGGCCCTGCCCGGTCTGCTTCCCGGTTCTGTGCGGCTTATCAATGACCTCGCGGCGCTGGGCCATGCATTGCCGGCCCTGACGTCCTTGCAATTGGCGGACATTCGGAAGACGCCTGCGACAAAGGCCGGAAATGGTCAGGCGGTCGTGATGGGGCTCGGGACCGGGGTCAACATCTGCCTCGCCAAGACGACCGCGCTCGGCAACGTGGTGATCGAGGCCGAGCTTGGTCATGCCAGCCTTCCCCAAAGCGTCTCTGACACGCTAAGTGCCGCGATTGGCATCAGGGTGGCGGATTTCCCGACGGTCGAAGAGCTGTTTGCCGGGCGCGGCCTTTCACGGCTCTACGGAATTCTATCCGGTCAAACCCAGAGGGCGGGGCAGGCGATATTGGCGGAGTATGACCGGGGCGCCGCCGGAAAAACGGCCGAAACGGTCGACCTGATGGCCGGGTTGCTCGGGCGCATGGCGCGCGAACTGGTCTATATGTATCAACCGTTTGGCGGCATCCATTTTGCCGGCAGCGTCGCGCGCGGAATTCTCGGCTCCGCTGCCCGGGCGCGCTTTCTCGCATGTTTCGAGGCTCCGGGCCGGTTCGACGATCACATCGCGCGGGTGCCGGTTCGGGTCATTGTCGATGATGCGGCGGCCCTGACCGGGGCCGCCCAGGTATGCGTGGCCGAGTGAGGTGCCGTCGGCAGCCGCACTGCTTCAGTAGTCCCGTTCAAAGAACAGGCCGATGCCGGTGTCGCCTTCCCGATCGACCGTGCCCTTGACGGTCAGATTCTCGGACACATCGAGATTGAGGTTGACTTCGGTATCGCCCTGGGTGTTCACGGTGATGTCCGTATAGACCCCGTCGGCCAGATATTTGCCCGCGCCGAACTGTGCCCTGCCATCATCGTCGGTGCCGATGTCGAACGTATCGACACCCAGTCCGTCGCGCGCCTTGGCATTGGCTCCGCCACCTGCGCCGCTGAGCGTCGCGAGCGACGCGGCGAGCTGCGCGACCTTGATCGGCGAAAGTTCCGAATACTGGTTGCCAAACAGCAGCATCGCCAGGGCCTCTTCACTGGGCCGTTCCGGGTCGGACTCGACCTTGACCTTGGGTTTGGTGAGTGGGCCGGATATTTCCAGCGTCGCGTCACCGTCAGATGTTGTCGTGGTGGCGGCAAACTCCATATAGGGTTCCAGATCGCCCTGCAGCGTCACCAGCCCCTTTGAGAGCTTCAGCCGCCGTCCCAGCAAGTCGAGATTGCCCCGGATCAGACCGATCTGGCCCGATGGGGCCGGATTCGCGACGGTGCCGCGGATCTGGATGTCGCCGCCCAGTTCGGCCTGCAGACCGCGGCCCCTCACGAAGACCTTGTTTTCGGCGACGAGCCGGATATCGAGCGCGATATCGGGACCACCGCCACCGCCGCTGTCGGTCTTGATCAGACCGGCCCGGTCGCGCGTTGTCCGCTGGGCGGCGGTTTCGCCGGTGTGAATGATCTCGGGGATCGGCGCCGCGCCCAGTGAACCGGAAATCGAATTTATGTCTATATTGGTCTCGCCAAAGCGGATATCTCCGGCGAGGCGGCCGCTTCCGGCAAGCGCGCCGGTATAGGCAACACGTCCATTGGCAGACGACTCGAAAATCACGTTGTCGGTCAGGACAAGCTGTTGCAGCTCGGTCACGATCGACGCATCAAACGGGGGTTTCAGGCTGACCGGTCCGTTGATGACGATGCGCCCGCCCGCGCGCGCAGCGGCAGAGACGGAAATATTGGCCGAGCCGTTCGCCAGCACGATTTCAGCATCCAGATCATCTATTGCCTGTCGCACCGAAGGGATGGCGACCGTGGCATTGCTGGCGCTGATGCGCCCGCTCAGAGATTCGGGCTTGAGCTCGCCCCTGAGCGCGAGATCAAAGCGCGCGGCCCCGCGCACCGAGTTCGGCTCGATGATGCGGTTCGCAAGGGCGAGTTGCAACTGTCCCTTGGCGGTGACGTCCGACTCGAGCGTGGTTTGATTGACCGTCCCGCCGACCTCGGCCGAAAGCCCGCCGGGTCCGGTGGCATTGCTGGCAATGGTCCAGAGGTCGGCGTCGCGCGATGCGGTGCCCTTGGCGGTGATCTGCCCCGGGAAATCGGGCGCAAAGCGTTCGATGCGCACGATTGTCGCATCATAGCTGGCGTCGATTTTGCCGTTCGGATCCATGCGCCCGTTCACTGTTACGACAGAACCCGCCGGACCCTTGGCATCTGTCGCGACCTGCCATGTGTCATCGTTGCGCTTGGCGGTGCCATTGAGATCGAGCGACCCGACGAGTTCCGGGACAAAGCGTTCGAGCCTGGCCACCGTTGCGTCGTATTGCGCGTCGATGTCCCCGTCGGGTGTCATGCTTCCCCGCAGCTGTGCAACCGAGCCAGCCGGCCCCGTGACGTCGCTTTCCACCTGCCAGGTATCGGAGATTCGCGACGCCGTGCCCTTGGCCTCGAGCGCGCCGACCAGTTGTGGAACGAAGCGTTCCATTTTGGCCACGGTTGCGTCGTATTGCGCCCTGATATCCCCTTCGGGCGTCATGCTGCCCCGCAGTTGTGCGACCGAGCCTTCCGGTCCCGTGACGTTGCTGTCCACCTGCCAGGTGTCGGAGATGCGTGATGCGGTGCCCTTGGCGTTGACCGCGCCGACCAGCTGCGGAACGAAGCGTTCGATACGGGCCACGGTTGCATCATAGCGCGCGTCGATGTCCCCCTCGGCATTCATGTTGCCCCGCAGCCGGGCGACCGAACCCTCCGGCCCCGTGATGTCGCTGGCCACTTGCCAGGCGTTCTCGACGCGCTGCGCGGTGCCTTCCGCCTGGATCGAGCCGGTCAGTTGCGGAATGAAGCGTTCAACCTGCGCGATCGTGGCGTCATAGCGCCCGTCGATCTCGCCCTCGGGGGTCATGCTGCCAGTGAGTTTGACAAAGGACCCCTGCGGCCCTGTCACGTCGCTGGTCACCTGCCACCGGTCATCCTCGCGCAATGCGCGCCCTTCGGCCCGGATGCTGCCGACGATCTGCGGGATGAAGTTATCGACACCGTTGAGCACTGCCGCATAGCTGACGTCGACCGTTCCATCGGATGCGAGTTCACCATCCAGATCGGCAAATGACTCTTGTGGTCCGGTGACACGAAGCTTGCCGTTTGCTGTCTTGCCGCGCTGGACCATGTCGCCCGTTATGACGACCGGACCGCTCATGTCGGGGACGACGCGGCCGAGGTCGTCCAGTTTGGCGCTGAACTCCAGATTGGTGTCGCCGCTGCTCACGTTCCCCGTGGCCTCTGCCGTCAATGCCGTGCCATCGAGTGTAAACCGCTCGATATCCAGCCCGTCTTCGTCGCGTTCGGCTTTCAGAGCAATCGTGGTCTGTCCGGTGATCAGCGGATCAACCTGCGCGATGCCGCTCTCGAGATCCTGCGCCTCGACGTTGAGGTCAAAATCGAACATGCCGCTGAGCGGGGTGCCGATGCCGGTGATCGTGGCGGTGACCGCGCCACCGAGATCCCGGCCCGCAATCGCCGAAAAACGGGACAGGTCCGAGGCCGTCACCTTGGCCGTGCCATCGACGCGGAACCCGCTTTCGAGCCCGTCAACTTCGGCATCGATATTTGCCGCATAATCCGTGCCGCTCAGCGTAAAATCGCTGAGCTTCAGGACCGAGCCGGATTCCGTTGCAAAATTTCCGAGCAGTTCGACATCGCTCCCGACGGCCTCGTCAAGCCGGTTGTCGGCAAAGTCTATGCCCCGGATCGCCGCGTTGAGTTTGCCATCTAGCTGCATGCCGCCATCCTGCTCCAGCATGCCGTCGGCGTTGATCTGGGCGCGCGACACCACCAGGTCGGGCCGGTTCACGCCATCGACGCCCAGCAGGAGCGTCCACCGGTCGTCGCGCTCGGCGTCGAACTGTGCGGAGAAGGTCGCGCCCTTGATCGCGGTGCGGGGTTCGCCCATCGGCAGGACGACTTCGTCGCCGTTCGGCGGAGAAATGCGCCCGTCAAGCGCCACGCGTTCGAGCTGTCCCGACCCGGCGACGTCCAGCGTTCCGTTCACCATGAGCGCGTCCGAGAGCACGTTGAGCCGCCGGATCGCGAGCCGCCCCTCCGGACCGGATTGTCCCGACAGTTGCAGCTGGGTATCGGTGCCAAAGAACTCCTGGTACTGTGGCGCAAGCAGGGGGCTGATGTCGCCGGCAAGCGTCGCATCGAACCCGGTTCCGGGCTGGGCGTTCGCGCCCGCATCGGGATCGGTCACGCTTTGCAGGCGCACCTGACCGCCCAGACGCTCGACCTCGTCCGAGGCCAGCGCGATATCGGCAGTAAAGTCGCTGACCGGCCCTTCGCCCTTGGCGGTCAGAGACAGCGACGGCCGGTCCGGAATGGACAGCAGTTCTGAGACCAGCCCGCCCTGGGCTTCGGCGAGGGTCACATCCACCACGATCTGGCTGGTTTCATTGTCGAACCCGGCAACCAGATCGAGCCTGTCGGTATCGCGGTCGAGCCGGATGACGCCGAGATCGGTTCTGAGGCTGCCATCCGCGAGGCTGAGCGCACCGGCGACCGACAGTTCGGCGGCAATACCCACCAGCGGTTTGCCCAGTTCGACGCGGTCGACCTTCAGCTCGCTCAATTCGATCGCAACCGGAAGTTCCGGCAACTGAAACGGCGTCGCCTCGGCTTCGGGCAGCGGCTCTTCCGTCTCGGTCGGGGTGGGTTTGCGGGCCAGGATGATCTCGCCCGCGCTCAGCGTATTGACCGAAAAGCGTCCGCGAATGAGCGCGAGCCGGTTCCAGTCGAGCACGACATCCGAAACCGTCAGCCAGACGCCGTCATCGTCCGAAACCGTCAGCTTTTCGATACTGGCCCGCGAACTGAATGCCCCGTCCAGTCCGGTGACCTTGATATAGCGATTTTCGCCCGACAGGTTATCCTGCAACAGGTTGACGAGAAAGCCGCCGCTTTCCTCTTCCTCCTGCGCATGGGCGAATGTGGAAAAGCACGTGAATGCCACCAGTGCACATGTTCGGATACGCATCAGAATGCCTGCCCAATGCCAAGATAGAATTGCAGCCCGTCATCGGTGGTGCCCTCGACCGGCATCGCAAGATCGAGCCGCAACGGTCCGAGCCCGCCCAGATCGTAGCGCACGCCCAGACCAGCGCCGGAATGATACGGCGAACCGGAGGTGACGAATTGGTCCTGGCCGACGGCGGCGATGTCAAAGAAACCAACCAGCGAAATCGCATCCGTGATCCGGCCACGTATTTCTGCGGAGAGCCCCAGCAGCGAACGTCCGCCCGAGATCCCGCCGTTGACCGCGACGCCGAGCGATTCATAGGGCTGGCCGCGTACCGTGCCGGCTCCACCCGAATAAAACAGGAACTCGGGCGAAATGTCCGAAAGGCTCGGGCCGATCACCGTGCCCAGTTGCAGACGACCGGCGAGAACGATCGATGCGCTTGAGGTCAGGCTCAGGTAGCCACGCGCGTCGAAATATCCGTACACGCCGGATTCGGTGTCGTTAAGCCCGAGAAACGGGGTCACGAACGAATCGAGGAAATAGCCCTTGTTGGCGCTGACCTTGCTGTCGCGCTCGTCCCAGTTCACCCGCAGCGGAAAGGTCATCAGATAGAAATCACGTTCGCCGAACACATCGTCTGCGCGGCTGAGCCCGGCATTGACGCCCAGCTCGGCATACAGGGTGTCCGAGAACACGCGGCGCACGCCGCCACCGAGGTAAAAGCGGGTCAGGGTATAGTGTTCCTGATTGTCGGTGCCGATCTGACCCAGGTAGAAGATGCTGTCATCGGGGCCGAGCTTGGCGGGTTGGTCCAGCCGGATCGACAGGCCGCCATCAATCGGTTCCTCGCCGCCGATATTGCTGACGCTGCCTTCGATCTGGAATCGCTCTGCGTTGCCAAAAAGGTTGCGGTGCATCCAGCTGGCCGACAGTTCCACTCCCTGGCTCGACGAGATCGAGGCACCGAACGACACGCGCCGTGGCACCTGGTCAACGACGACCGCATCGAAATCCAGCGTGCCATCCGGGTTCGGCGTTTCCGCTTCGCTCAGCGTGACGGATGAAAACGATCCGGTCCGGCGCAGGCGGGTGCCGACCAGTTGTACCTTTTCGGGGTCATAGACCTCGCCGGTGGGAAAACCCGCGATCTTGCCGATTGCTTCGGGGCGCACATAGGAATCCTGCGGAATATTCAGCTTGCCAAAACGCAGCTTTGGCCCCGGTGCCAGCGTGATGTCCGCGTCGAGAACCGCCTGGCGGTTCCTGGCAACGATACGCTGCTGGCCGACATTGGCCTTGGCATGGCCGACATTGCGCCATTGCTGGACCCCGGCCGAGGCGGCATCGCGGATCGCCCCGGTTGTCGCGATCTGACCACTTGCAAAATTCTCGGGCAGTTCGGTATCCGGTGCCAGCGGGGCAATCCGGGCCTGACCAAATGTAAAGGCCGGTCCCGTCTGCACGGATATCGCGACGCTGTTGACGGTGCCGGGCGCATCCAGCACGGGGATGGTCGCGGCTTCGCGCCCGTTGACGCGAATATTGACCACCGGGCTGAAATAGCCTTCGTCATACAGAATCTGCACCAGCGTCGCGTAATCCGACAACGATGCAGCCAGAAGCTCCTGCGCGTCATCCAGCCCGTTGGCCTCTGCGTTCATGATCGAAGATGCTTCGATCAACCTTTCGCGCACCTCGTCGGACGCACCGGGGGCGGTCAGGCTGGTGGTCAGTGCTGCGGCAAGGCCGGGGGCGATGGCAAAACACGCGGCAACCAGGGTTTGGTTCAAACCGGTCCTGCGACGGACATGCTGCATTACGAGATCTCCGGATCGTCACTCTTACTGACGCGGCTACCCTATGTGACCTCCGCGCGTTGTTCAGCAATACCTAACATGATCGTGTCTCAAGAAAACCGTAAACTGCGCTGCCTGTCGGTGTTGTGAAACGCTACTGCGCCGCATCCTGCTGGGCGGTGCGATACCATTTCACGATGGCGGCGCGATCCTCCGGTTCCATGAAGGTGACATTGGCGGGCGGCATTGCGTGGCTGACCCCCGCCTGAAGGTAGATGGCCTTGGCGTTGCGCGCGATGTCGGCCTCGGTTTCCAGCAATACGCCTTTGGGGGCCCATAGCATGCCGTCCCAGACAGGTTCGCGCGCATGGCACATCGAGCAACGTCCCATGACCACGTCGTGCGCCGCCTCGAAACCCTCTGCCGCCGCCATGCGGGTTTCATAGACGGTCAGCGGTTGTGCTTCGGCTGTTTCCACATCCCTGTACATCGGCGCGGTTGACAGCCAGATGATCGCGATGAAGAGCAGTGCGGTCACCAGCCATGTCCAGGTCGGATTGCCGGTGCCGGCGTGGCGGGTGTTGAAATAGTGCCGGATCGTGACCCCCATCAGGAACACCAGCGATGCAATGATCCAGTTATACTCGGTGGCGAAGGCCAACGGGTAGTGGTTGGACAGCATCAGGAAGATGACCGGCAAAGTCAGATAGTTGTTATGGGTCGAGCGCAGCTTGGCGATCTTGCCGTATTTCGGGTCTGGCGTGCGTCCCGCCTTGAGATCAGCGACGACGATCCGCTGGTTGGGCATGATCACGAAAAACACATTTGCCGTCATGATCGTTGCGGTGAACGCCCCCAGGTGCAGCATCATCGCGCGGCCGGTGAAAATCTGGTCATAGCCCCAGCCCATCACGACCAGCATCACGAACAGCAACATCATCAACAGGGTCGGGCGCTCGGCCAGCGTAGATTTGCAGAGGAAGTCGTAGACGATCCAGCCGATGGTCAGCGATGCGGCAGAGATCAGGATCGCCTGCCAGACCGCGAGATCCGCCTTGGCGGCGTCGATGAGATAAAGTTCGGCCCCGGCCCAGTAGACCACCATCAAGAGCGCCGCTCCGCTCAGCCAGGTGGTATAGCTTTCCCATTTGAACCAGATCAGGTGTTCGGGCATCTGCGCCGGCGCAACCAGGTATTTGCGGATGTGATAGAAACCGCCGCCATGAACCTGCCATTCCTCGCCATGCGCTCCGGGTGGCAGGTCGGGCGCCTTGCGCAAGCCAAGGTCAAGCGCGATGAAATAGAAGGATGACCCGATCCAGGCCATTGCCGTGATCACGTGCAGCCAGCGCAGGGCAAAGGCTGCCCAGTCCCAGAATGCGAGAAAGTCATACATGCCGCGTCTCCCGATAGATTGCGGACAGCCTATGCAAACCCGCCTTTGTTCGGTATTCCGATATAGTACCAAGCTGTATCAAAAATTCTGGAACAATGTCCTATCTCGACAACATCAGAACCTTTGTCCGTGTCTATGAATTGGGCAGCATGTCCGCCGCGGGGCGCGATTTGCGCATCTCTCCTGCGGTGACGTCGGCCCGGATATCGCAGCTTGAGGATCATCTGAATGTGCGGCTGTTTCAGCGTACCACCCGCAACCTGACGCCGACAGAACAGGGCCGCGCGTTTTACGATGGGGCGTGCCAGGTGCTCGACACGGTCGAACAGGCCGAGGCGCGGGTGATCAACCTGACGGAAAACCCGCGCGGTTCGCTCTTCGTTGCGGCGCCGCTGGGTGTGGGGCGACGGCTGATTGCGCCGCAGGTGCCGGAATTTCTCGGACAATATCCCCAGATCGACATGCGGTTGCGATTGACGGATCGCTCGGTCGACCTGACGACCGAGGGGCTCGATCTCGCATTTTTTCTCGGGCAGCCCGAAGACAGCAACCTTCGTATTCGCAAGATTGCAGATTGCCAGAGGGTGATGGTGGCCGCCCCGTCCTATGTCGCTGCGCGTGGTCATCCCGATTCGGGGACGGATCTGGTGAAGGACAAGCATGAATGCCTGAACCTGCGCTTTCCCGGTGCAACCGAGTTTCAATGGCGGCTGATGACGGCAGACGGCCCGCAACGCTTTGCCGTCTCGGGGCGCTATGAATGTGACGATGGCGATGTGCTGACCGACTGGGCGCTGGGCGGGCAGGGCGTTGCGATGAAGCCGGTTTTCGAGGTGGCGGAACATCTGCGAAGCGGCGCATTGTTGCCAGTGGCGCAATCCACCCCACCGGTTCCCGTGCAGATGGCGTGCCTGTATACCCATCGCCGCCACCAGGATCCCAAGACACGGCTGTTCATGGAGTTCATCGCCGAACGTGTCGGCGACGCCGTGACAGGAGCCGAGGCCGGGGTTCAACTGCCGCGATAGGTGGAATAGCCAAACGGCGAAAGCAGCAGCGGCACATGGTAATGCGCCGCTTCCGACATGCCAAAGCGCAGCGGGATGACGTCGAGGAAACGCGGTGTCTCGGGAGGTGTGCCGGTCGCATCGAGGTAGTCGCCTGCGTGAAACAGCAACTCGTATTCGCCAAGGGCGAATTCGCTGGCGGGCAAAATCTGTTCGTCGGTGCGCCCGTCCGAATTGGTCGTCAGGGTCTTCAGAAGGGTGCGTTCGGATCCGTCGATACGAAACAGCTCGATGCGGATGCCCTGGGCCGGGCAGCCCCGGGCGGTGTCCAGAACATGGGTGGTGAGATATCCGGTCATCAATCGACTCCTGAATTTGGTTAAGGTGTGCCGCAGGCATCGATTCTGTGCAAACACCGCCTTGCTGATAGTGTTGTTAGATTTTTTTGAAAAACACTGGCATTGTTCTGATTTACAAGGGGGAAAACCCGGAGGCACATGATGACACGATACCCGCGCGACATGATCGGTTACGGAGCGAGCACGCCGGATGCGCAGTGGCCGGGCGGTGCCAGGATCGCGGTTCAGATCGTCATGAACTACGAAGAAGGCGGCGAGAACTGCATCCTTCACGGCGATGCCGCATCCGAGGCGTTCCTGTCGGAAATTGTCGGCGCCGCGCAGTGGCCGGGGCAACGGCACTGGAACATGGAGTCGATCTATGAATACGGTGCCCGGGCCGGGTTCTGGCGGCTGCATCGCCTGCTTCGCGACGTGCCCGTGACGGTCTATGGCGTTGCGACCGCGTTGGCGCGCTCGCCCGACCAGGTGGCGGCGATGAAGGACGCGGGCTGGGAAATCGCCAGCCACGGGTTGAAATGGGTTGAATACAAGGACGCGGCCGAGGCCGATGAACGCGCCGACATGGCCGAGGCGATCCGCCTGCATACAGAGGTTGTCGGCGAGCGCCCGCGCGGGTGGTATACTGGGCGATGTTCGGACAATACCGTGCGACTGGCCGCCGAAGAGGGCGGTTTTGACTATGTCGCCGATGTCTACGCCGATGACCTGCCGTATTACGTGCGCTTTGGCGACCGCGATCAGCTTTTGGTGCCCTACACGCTGGACTGCAACGACATGCGGTTCGCCACGCCGCAGGGGTTCAATTCGGGCGATCAGTTCTATGCCTATCTCAAGGACAGTTTCGATGCGCTTTATGCGGAAGGCGCAGAGGGGGCTCCCAAGATGTTGTCGATCGGGCTGCATTGCCGCCTGATCGGCCGACCGGGCCGGATCATGGCGCTGAAACGGTTCCTCGACTACGCCCGTGGCCACCAGGACGTCTGGTTCGCCACGCGTCTGCAGATCGCGCAGCACTGGGCCAGCATTCACCCGCCGCAAGAGCATCCGCGCCCCTCTGGAATGGACCGGGCCACGTTTGTCGCCGCCTATGGCAGTGTATTCGAGCATTCGCCCTGGATTGCCGAGCGTGCCTTTGATCTGGAACTGGGCCCGGCGCATGACACGGCGGGCGGATTGCACAATGCGCTGGCGCGGATGTTCCGCTCGGCGAGCGAGGCAGAGCGGCTGGGCGTGCTCAAGGCGCATCCGGATCTGGCGGGCAAGCTGGCGGCAGCGGGCAAGCTGACTGCCGAGAGCACCGCGGAACAGGCAGGGGCCGGGCTGGATATGCTGACCGATGAGGAACGCGAGAGTTTTACCCGGCTGAACGCGGCCTATGTCGAGAAACACGGGTTTCCCTTCATCATCGCGGTGCGCGACAATGACAAGGCGTCGATCCGTGCCGCGTTCGAGCGCCGCATCGGCAACGACCGCGACACGGAATTTGCCGAAGCCTGCCGACAGGTCGAGCGTATTGCCGAACTGCGCCTGCGCGACATGCTGCCCTCATGAGCCGGGACATCACGATCCAGCCCATCAACGCCGAGGGTTTCGCCCCCTTTGGTAATCTGATCGACTGTGCCGGCGAGCCGGACAAGATCATCAATCAGGGCCAGTGCGGCCGCTACCACGACCGGGCGCAGCTCGATTTTTCCGGCGGGCGGGCGGGCATCAGCCTGTTCAATGCCAACCCCCGTGTCCTGCCACTGTTGCTGGATATGGTCGAACGCCACCCGGACGGGAGCCAGGCCTTCGTGCCGATGACCCACGCGCCATTCCTGGTGGTTGTGGCTCCGGACGAGGGCGGGGTGCCCGGACGGCCATTGGCGTTTCAAACCGAACCGGGACAGGCCGTCAATTTTTACAAGGGTACGTGGCATGGGGTCCTGACCCCCCTGCATGCGCCGGGTCTGTTCGCGGTGGTTGACAGGATCGGCGCGGGTGCGAACCTGGAAGAGCATTGGTTTGCCGAGGGTTACCGGATTATCGCCCCCGGTGAGCGGCAGGGTGCGCCGGATAAGGATCGCTGATCCCGCCCAACGGAAATTTTTGAAACTGCTTTTCCTTTTTGCTGATTTCCCGAAAGGTATGGCTGGGCTAGTCTTTTTGAAAGGCAATCGGAGCTGGCTCGCCGCCAGCCTTGTTCACAGCAACCTGCAGGCCCGGAATGGGGCGCGTGATCCTGCCGCCGCCCCGGTCCGCGCAGGCCCGGACGACACCCGAAGCCGCCACAAGACGCGGTACAAGACCCCAATGACCAACCGGAGAGAGAGACATGGCTGACACTTCGCTAGGGACCGCAGAGCAACTGCGCGACCCGAACTATACACCCGCCATCCACAAGGCGATCCCGCTGGGGATTCAGCACGTATTGGCGATGTTCGTGTCCAACGTGACCCCGGCGATCATCGTGGCCGGCGCCGCAGGTTTCGGCTTTGGATCGAACTCGCCGGATTTCCCCGAACTGCTCTACCTGATCCAGATGTCGATGTTGTTTGCCGGCATCGCGACATTGCTGCAGACCATCACCATCGGACCGGTCGGGGCGGCGCTGCCGATTGTTCAGGGCACGTCGTTCGCCTTTATCCCGATCATGATCCCGCTGGTTGCCGGCAAGGGGGTCGACGGGTTGGCCGCATTGTTTGGCGGCATCATCGTCGGTGGTATTTTCCATACTGTACTGGGCACCTTCATCGGCAAGATCCGGTTTGCGCTGCCCCCTCTGGTGACCGGGCTGGTGGTCACCATGATCGGTCTGGCTTTGGTCAAGGTGGGCATCGAATACGCCGCCGGGGGTGTTCCGGCCAAGGCGCGCAACCTGCCGGAATATGGCAGCCTGCTGAACTGGTCGGCGGCGTTCGTGGTGATTTTTGTCACGCTCGGGCTCAAGTTCTTTGCCCGCGGGATGCTGGCGGTTTCTGCCGTCCTGATCGGTATCATCGTCGGCTATTTCTACGCGCTTCTGACCGGGATGCTGACCTTTGAAGCGATCGGCAGCAGCTGGAGCAATGCCGCCGCCTTTGCCCTTCCGCAGCCCCTGAAATACGGGTTCGAGTTCAGCGCGGCGGCCATCATCGGATTCTGCCTGATGGCCTTTGTCTCGGCGGTCGAAACCGTCGGCGACGTGTCGGGCATCACCAAGGGGGGCGCGGGGCGCGAAGCGACCGACAAGGAAATCACCGGCGCGACCTATGCCGACGGGCTTGGCTCGGCGCTGGCCGGTATCTTTGGCGGCTTTCCCAACACCTCGTTCAGCCAGAATGTCGGGCTGATCGCGATGACCGGGGTGATGAGCCGCCACGTCGTCACCTTCGGTGCGCTGTTCCTGATCTTCTGCGGTCTCGTACCGAAGGTCGGCGCGCTGATCCGCACGGTTCCCATCGAGGTTCTGGGCGGCGGTGTGATCGTGATGTTCGGCATGGTGGTGGCGGCAGGTATCTCGATGCTGTCCGACGTGAACTGGAACCGGCGCAACATGGTGATCTTTGCCGTTGCGATCTCTTTCGGTCTCGGGCTGCAGCTCGAGGTTATGAACGTCGCGCCGGGGGCGGCAAACGCGTTGCAGAAACTGCCCGACTCGCTGCGCATCCTGGGTGCGTCTGGCATTCTGCCCGCCGCCCTGATCGCGATTGTCCTGAACCTCGTGCTGCCCGAGGAGCTTGCGGATGAGGCGACCGAGGAAGTTTCGGGTGGGCTGGCCGGGCATGGCCGGGGATCACTGGCAAAGGACGACCACGTCTGAGCAGTCGGGGCCGGGGGGCTAAATGGCCTCCCGGTTTGCCATCCGGGCCGCGACATCGAGCATACGCGCCGAGAATCCCCATTCATTGTCATACCAGCCAAAGACCCGCGCCTGGCGTTGATGGACGATCCGGGTTTCCGGACCCGCGATGACGAGCGATTCAGGGCGGCCGCGCAGATCGGAAGAAACCAGAGGCAAATCGGTCCAGCCGAGCACCGGCTGCTCTTCGACTTTCGCGCGCAACGCCTGTGCAAAGGCGTCTGCATCCATCACGTCCCGCATCGTCAGGACGAGATCGACCGCCGACACGCTGGCCGTCGGCACGCGGACCGCCGAGCCGCTGATCCGGCCCGCCAGGTTTGGCAGGACTTCGTCAATGAGATGGGTGGCGCTTGAGGTCGTGGGCACCATCGACAACGCGCCCGCCCTGCTGCGTGCCATGTCGCCGCGCGGTGCGTCGACCATGGGCTGGCTGTTGGTATAACAATGGATCGTTGTCATGTGGGCGGTCTCGACCCCGCAGAGACCGTCAAGCAGCCCGAGCAGCGGGGCCAGCGCATTGGTTGTGCAGGAGGCGTTCGAGACAACCCGCGCATCACCGAGCCTTTCCTCGTTCGCGCCCAGCACGACAGTCACCTCGGCGGCCGGTGACGGGCCTGAAATCAGGACCGATCTCGCCCCGGCCTGTAGGCCACGGCGGGCCACGTTGGTTTCCCGCGCGATGCCGGTGCATTCCAGAACCACGTCGACCCCCGACAAATCCAGTCGCGACAGATCGTCTTGCCGGGTCAGCGCGATGTGATGCCCGGCGACCGAGAGGGTTTCGCCCTGAATCGCGACCTCATGCGGCAGCGGGCCAAAGGTACTGTCATACCGGAACAGGTAGCCGAGCATGTCACCCGGAGCGATGTCGTTGATCAGCGCAACCTGCACGCCATTGGCGTCCGGCAGGTTCAGGACCTGCCGGAGAATAGTGCGGCCGATCCGGCCGAATCCATTGATCGCGATACGCATGGACGAGATATTGCAGGGTTGTACGCCAAGCTCAACCACGCTCGGAGAGCCGATGCGGGTTTACACCGGGCAGACCATGTCCGCATGGTACTGCGCTGTCGTATCCTGCCAGATGCGACCGGGGATGACCTTGCATCCCGTCGCGGTTTCCAGTGCCTTGACCGCCTGCGGGGTACGCAGGGCTGCGGGACGGCCGAAAGGGTTGAGATTGTTGTTGTCGCGCGATGCGACAAAGGCGTTCGGCCGCTCGGGTACGCTGGACACCGTCCAGATGCGTCCGAGCACCTCGACCTGCCTGACTTCGGGTGCGGCCAGAACCGGACCTTCCGCACAGCCCGCCAAGAGGAACATCATGACCGGAATTACAGGGAGCAATCTTTTACATATCATCATCTGCCTCCGGGTTGGCGCACGACACGCAGGGGTGGATGCGCTGCGCTTGCGGACAACCTTGGCGCAATCCGCCCGCTTGGGCAAGCGTGTCAGCGCTGCGACAGGCGCAGGGGCATGTGACGGTTGACGTCCTTGTAAAGCAGGTAGCGAAACGGGCCGGGACCGCCGGCATAACAGGCCTGCGGACAGAACGCGCGCAGCCACATGTAATCGCCCGCCTCGACCTCGACCCAATCCTGATTGAGCCGATAGACCGCCTTGCCTTCGAGCACGTAAAGCCCGTGCTCCATCACATGCGTTTCAAGGAAGGGGATGACGCCGCCGGGTTGAAAGGTGACGATGGTGACATGCATGTCGTGCCGCATGTCGGCCGGGTCCACAAACCGGGTCGTGGCCCAGCGTCCTTCGGTGCCCGGCATGGGCGTCGGCGCCACATCCGCGTCGCATGTCACGAAAGGGTCGGGGGCATCAACGCCGGATACGGGTTGATAGGCCTTGCGGATCCAGTGAAACCTTGCCTCGCCACCAGCATGGTTGTGCAGGGTCCATGTGCATCCGGCGGGCAGATAGGCAAAGCCGCCGGCATTCATCACATGCCGATCCCCGGCGATGGTCAGCGTGATCGCACCCTCGACAACGAAGATGACGCCCTCCGCTTCCGGATCGCTTTCGGGCGTATCGCTGCCGCCACCGGCGGCCACCTCCATGATGTAATGCGAAAACGTTTCGGCGAACCCGGTCATCGGTCGGGCAATCACCCAGAGCCGCGTTGCCGTCCAATGGGGCAGAAAGCTCGTCGTGATGTCACGCATGGTGCCCTTGGGGATCACCGCATAGGTATCGGTGAACATCGCGCGGTCGGTCAGGAGCTGTTCCTGCGGCGGGTGCCCGCCGGTCGGGGCGAAATATCTGGATTGGGGCATCCGGTTCCTCGCTGAATGGATGCCGGTAGAATGCGGCAGGTGACAGACCAAACCAACCGGGTTAGGCCAAGTAGGATATATCGTCTTTTTTTGAAGATTGACCGCGCGGAACCGGTTTCGCCGTAGACTCGGGGGTGCCTGCTTTGGCAAGGTTGCACGAGAGCCTGAAACATGCCGCAAACCGGAGGTCGGAGCATTGGCCCGAACGATCACGAGACATGCAATCAAACTCATGCTGGTGCTGGCCGTTACATTGGCCGCGCCAGCGGGCGCAATAGCGAAGCCGCTGAGCAAGATGCTCGCGGATTCCGGGCTGAGTCCGCAGGATTTCGACATGCTGTTGGCCAAGGAAAAAGAGCTCTACATACCGAAGGTGCGCAAGACCGGCACGACGCTGACGTGGTCGAATCCCGCGACGGGCGCGCGCGGTGATGTCAAGCTGGCTTCGGTGCGTGGGGATTGCGTGGTCATTGCACATTCGATCTATCCCAAGGACGTGGTCGAGCCGATCCTTCTGGAGCCGAAGATGTGCAAATCTGCAGACGGGCGCTGGCTGCTTGCGCCATAGGGGCCGCATGCTGCGTGCGCTCACCGGAGTCTTTGCGTTTGCCCTCGCGGTTCAGGTCGCGGCGCAGACACCGGAATGGCAGTTCCGGTCATTCGACGACGGGGCGTATTTCACCGGGCTGATTTCACCAAACACGGATCAGGACGTGATGTTCCTGTGTGGCGAGCGTTCGCCAAAGGGTCTCACCGCGCAGCAGACCGGCAATCTGGAGCCCGACATCACGCCCCGTGACAGCCTGCGGCTCTACATCGGAGACGCTGTGCTCGGGAGGTACGACGGCGTCACGCAACGGCGGCGGGACGTGATGCTGATCGTCGGGGCAACGGGGTATCGTCTGCCGGTTGTAAACAGGAATTCGCTTTATTCGTCGTGGGAGGCCGATCTTCCCGCGACGGATGCGGTTTTTGCCGCCATCGCGGCCCGGCCCGACTTTGAAATCCGAAGCGATACCGGCGCGCGGGTCGTGACGTCGCGCGGGTTTCTTGCGGCGCATACCGCATTGACCCGGCATTGCCAGTCGATGTTCACGGCAATTGGCGAACCCTGGACCTCGGTGCCCGCTGCCGCAACCCCCGTGGTGTCCATGCGTGAAGTGGCCGAAGCATCGATAAGCTCAGGTTGCGGCGGCCCGGCCACGCTGGAGCCGGAGGCCTTGCACAGCGGTGACATTGACGGTGACGGCCTTGAGGATGTGGTGGTGTACTGGAACGGGATCACCTGTTCCGCCGGGTATCCACGCCCCTTCTGCGGTGCCTCGGCGTGTTCGGCGAAGTTCTTTGTCAGTTCGCTGCACGCGCGGGGCGTGCCGCCAAAGAACCTTCTGACGCAGGGGGTCCGAATGCAACCTCTCAGCAATGGCAATACCGGTGTCGTGACCACCGGCAGCTTGTCGAGCTGCCAGAATCGCGCAACCTGCGACTTCATCTGGTACTGGAACGGCCGCGAGATCACGCTGCTGAAATAGCGCGTCTCGCGGGCGATTCAAAATAGGTCAGGGCCGAAACAGGTCAGGCCGGGGCATCTCCGGCCCGTGCCTGCACCTTGTGAAAGATGTGGGTAAAGGTTGCCGCGCCGAGGATTGGTATCAACAGGTTGATCAACGGGATCGACAACGGGATCGCCATCAGCGTACCGGCCACCCAGATCGTCGTGCTGTATTGGGCGCGAAGCTGTTTGGCCCGCGTCCGACCGACCCTGCGCATGGCGGCGAGCATGAAATATTCCCGTCCAAGCAGAAACCCGTTCAGCGCCCAGAAGATGAGCGGTGCCAGTGGCGGGAACATGACATAGAGCAACAGCGCAACGATATTCGCCCCGATCAGCACTCCGAGAAAATTCACCGTGTCGCGCAGCGCATCGCCAAAGGGCACGCCGGGCACGTCGGGCAGGCCGGGATAATGCTTGTCCTCGACCGCCTGCGCGACCTCGTCAAGAAACATCGAGGTGATCGCAGACGCCACCGGCACCATCAGAAACACCGACAGAACCATCATCACGACAAGCGATGTCCAGCTCGCCAGATCCCCGAGCCATGTCACCTCTCCGATAAGGGGAAGTGTGGCATCATCGCCCACCAGAAAGCCGATCAGCCAGCCGAAACCGGCGGTTGCCGCGATCAGCAAAAGGATGGTCAGCGCCAGCCCGAGCAGCAGGACGCGACGAAAGCGCGGGTCGCCAAGTTGGCCGAGCGCCAGTGAAAACGATTGAAGGATCATGTGTCGCGCCATTCCGTGATGCTGTCGATATCGGGGCGGGGCCGCTCCGGAGGGGCCGAGCCTTCGGTCCCGATATGGATCAGGCCCGCAATGGATTCGTTCGGCGCGAGGTCGAACCCGTCTTCGCAGAAGGTGCGGTCATGGCTGACCCATCCGCTCAGCCAGTTGGCACCCCAACCCGAGGCGAGCGCCGCATTCAGCAGGGCCAGACACACCGCGCCCGCCGAATAGGTCTGTTCGATGGGTGGAATCTTGTCTGACGGTTTCTGTATCTCGATCACCGCCACCGCGAGGTGCCCCTGATCGAACTGGTTCCGCGCCTTTTCGATGTCTTGCGGTGCCTTGCCAAGGGCAATGCCGCGGGCTTCGGCCAGGTCCGCCAGACGCGTCATGGCGGCGCCTTCGATGACGATAAAGCGCCACGGTTCCATCTTGCCGTGATCAGGGCTGCGCGCCGCTGCGGTCAGAATCGGGCGCAGTTGCGTGCGGGTGGGGACCGGCGGAACCAGGGTCTTGGCCGGTCGGGACCTGCGGGACAGCAGGAAATCGAGCGCGGCGGCATTGGGATCGGGCATGGCGGTACCTTGTCTTGAAATCTGCCTGACATTTCGGCGTTCAGGCCACGGGTTTCAACCCGAAAACCGAGCCTTGCCTAGCCCACCGGCACGCGCAGAACCTCTGCCGCATCGCGAACGACCTCGCGCAGGAAGGCGTCGAACCGAGGTGACGGCTGGCGAATGTCAAAGGTTTCGGCCATCGGATCCGGCGCGGTGATAGCGCTCCCCGAGAGCGCTTCGATCGTGGCGTGGCCGCAGAACGGCACGTACATTTCGGAATACCCGCCCTCGTGTACAAGCACCAGTTTGCCATCGCAGAGGTCGCGCGCGGCGTCTTTCATCCGCAGCGTCATCTGCCGGAACGTATCGGCCGTGGCCAGCATGCGGGCCAGCGGATCACAGGCCGACGCGTCAAAACCGCAGGCGACGATGATCATGTCCGGTTCGAATGCATCCAGAGCCGGACGTACGATTTCATCCATCACCGCGAGATACGCGGTATGTCCCGCGCCGGCCGGAAGCGGCACGTTCAGGTTGAAGCCTTGGCCGGCGCCACGCCCACGATCACCGATCGCTCCGGTATCCACTGGATAATTGCCCTCCTGGTGAACGGAGATCGTCAGCACGTCGTCGCGGTCATAATAGATCGCTTCGGTGCCGTTGCCGTGGTGAACATCCCAATCCAGCACCGCGACCTTGCCCAGCCCATGACGGGCCTTCGCGGTTTCGATGGCGATGGCGATATTCGCGAGCAGACAGAAACCGTTCGGAAAATCAGGCAGGCAGTGATGTCCGGGCGGGCGCGACAGTGCATAAGCGTTTTCCAAACCACCGGTCAGAACCGCGTCTACCGCCGCAATCGACAGGCCCGCCGACAGCGCGGCAATCTCGAACCCGCCAGCGGCAAAGGGCGTGCGGAGGCCGAGCTCGCCACCGCCGGCATCGGACAGACGCTTGAACTCGGTCAGATAGCTCTCCGGGTGGACCCGCAGCAGATCATCCCATTCGGCGGGGGACGCGCTTTGTGCCGCCAGCTCGGCAGTCAGCCCGGTCACGTCCATCAGGTTCTTGAGACGCCGTTTGGTCTCGGGGTTTTCGGGCAATCCACCGGTGACCTGGGGCTGCACCAGCCCGCCGACGGGCAGCGTAAAGACATAATTGCCGCCAGCGTGCCAGAAACACCGTTCGTCCCAGAAAAACCCCGTGGTCATAAGAATGGCTCCCTTTCTTTGTCGATTGCCGGAACTCTATGGTGCTTTGCGTGCGGATTGGCGAAGACTGTACACATGGCACGACCGAAATCCAGAGACCTTCCCGACCTGGCCGATCTGGCGCAGCCGGGGCGGCAGATCACCGTTCGCGTAACGCCCAAGGCGGCGGGCCTTCGCCTGACGCGCGAGGGCGACGACCTGCGCGCCGCCGTTACCGCGCCGCCGGAAAACGGCAAGGCCAATGCCGCGGTGCGCGCCCTGCTGGCCAAGGCGATGGGGGTTGCACCGTCTGACCTCACCCTGCTGCGCGGGCAAACGTCGAGGCTCAAGGTCTTCATCTATTCCGGTTCGGGTACTTCCCGTAGCTGATAGACGCCCTCGGGCAGATCGAGCGCCGCCGCCAGATCGCGCAATTGCTCGGGTGACAGGGTGATCTTCTGGACACGATCCGTGCGCGGATCCAGTTGTTCGAGCGTCACACATTCTGCAAAGCTGTTGATCGTGATGTCTTCCTGCAACGGAGCATCGCCCTCGTCTATGAGGGTGATCACCGTGGCGTCGAATTCATGCTCTATCGTAAACATGCCTGCACCCTGACGCGGCAATCGGGACTTGGCAAGCACCCCGTGGCAGAAGCGTGAACATCCTCTACTGGCGGTGCCGCACTGCGGTGATTATGTTGGGATTTGTATCGTTCCGACCCGTGCCAAAGGATTGACTCCGACCATGCGCATCACTGCCCTGTTGTTTGCACCGGCCCTGTTCCTGGCCGCATGTGATGTGACTTTCCCCACCGGACAGGTTTCCGAAGAATGGGTGCTGACCCCCGAGGAGGCCGCGCAGAGCTTTGTCGAAGTTGTACGCGCGGTCGAACCGGTGGCCGAGCGCGAGTGCAGACGATACGGAACGGCACGCAATTGCGATTTCCTGATTGCGGTCGACCCGAATCCGCGGGCGCAGCCCAATGCCTTTCAAAGCGTTGACGAACAGGGGCGGCCGGTTCTGAGCTTTACCGCGTCGCTCATCGGCAGCGTTCAGAACGCGGATGAACTGGCCTTTGTGATGGGGCACGAGGCGGCACATCACATCGCCAACCATCTGGAGCGGCAACGCCGGTATTCTGCCGACGCGGCCGAGATTTTCGGCGGATTGGCAACGCTGACCGGCGGCGGCTCGGATGATGTCGTGCGAGCGCGGGAGATCGGCGCTGTCGTCGGCGCGCGCAGCTATGCCAAGGAGTTCGAGCTGGAGGCGGACAGGCTTGGCACCGTCATTACCTGGCGCGCGGGCTATGATCCGCTGGTCGGGGCGCAGTTCTTTACGCGCCTGCCCGATCCCGGCGACAGGTTCCTGGCCAGCCACCCGCCCAACAAGGCGCGCATGGACATGGTGGCCAGCACCCTACAATCGCTGGGCGGATAGCGGCGCGAAAACCCCCCGCAGCCGTTGGAATCGACATGCCGACCTGTCACAACGGGATCGAAGCGACCGATGGTGACTGAACGTGCAGATTTTCGATGGAATCGTGACCGATCGCGGCAGCAAATACGCTGTTTCGGGCGGCCCGGTAAGCAGCCGCGCCGAGGCGCAGGAGTTCATCAGCAGACTTTGCAAGGACCGGAAATTCGCCAAGGCGACACACAACACCTGGGGTGTCGTCCTGGAGGGCGAGGGTCCGGTCAAGAACGATGATGGCGAAAGCGGTGCCGGAATGGTGATCCTGCGCATGCTCGAACGTGCGGAATTGCGCGATCATATCGTGGTGGTGACGCGCTGGTATGGTGGCAAGAAGCTGGGCGGAGACCGGTTTCGGCGGGTGCAGGATGCCGTTCGCTATTATCTCGACAATCGTGCATGAGCCTTTGACCGGCAGGACAGGTGCAGGTCTCTGTGACCAGCGTGTCAGTCAGGCAGACCGGAGTGCGTTCCGTCGCAGAGTGGTGCTTTGCCCGTGTGCTTGCATCCACAGAAAAAGACTTTCTTGTCGGACTCGGCCGTATATTTCACTGGCACGAGACCGGTGCCCTTGTGGCTGCCATCGCAAAAGGGCTGGTTTTGCGAACGCCCACAGGCGCACCAGAAATAGCTTTTTCCTTCCGCCACGTCGACCCGATAAGGGGTTTTCCGCGCGATGATTGGTGCGTCTGACATGGCTGGGTCTCCCTGGCTGTGTCAGCCAAGGATAGCGTGCCGGGGGCATGAGGCAACAGATTTGCGTGTATCGCCCCGCGCGGTTCGGCGTCAGCGCCGAAGCTGGCCCCAAAGGTCGTACTCTCCCGCTTCGTCAACCGTGACATCAACGATGTCGCCGGGTTTCAACATGTCGAACCCTTCGTCGATGAACAGGTTGCCGTCGATTTCCGGCGCGTCCGACATGGTGCGGCAGGTCGCGGCGTCGTCGTCGACCTCGTCGACGATGACCTGCAGGGTCTGGCCTACCCTGGCGGCGAGCTTGGCTTCGGAAATCGCCTGCGCCTTTTCCATGAAGCGGTTCCATCGATCCTGTTTCACATCATCCGGCACATGGTCGGGCAGATCATTGCTGCGCGCGCCGTCGACGTTTTCGTATTGAAAACAGCCGACACGGTCGAGCTGCGCCTCGTCCATCCAGTCGAGCAGCGTCTGGAATTCGGCCTCGGTCTCGCCCGGATATCCGACGATGAAGGTGCTGCGCAGGGTGATGTCGGGGCAGATCGCCCGCCACGCAGCGATTTCATCAAGCGTGCGGCTGGCAGCGGCGGGGCGCGCCATGCGCCGCAGGGTGTCCGGATGGGCATGCTGAAACGGGATGTCGAGATAGGGTAGCACACCGTTTGCCGGATCGGCCATTAAAGGGATCAGGTCGCGCACGAACGGGTAGGGATAGACATAGTGCAGACGCACCCATGCCCCCAGCGAGCCCAGATCGCGGGCCAGCGGGATGATCGGATGCCTGACGTCTCTCTCCCGTGTATCGGTGCCATATGCCGAGGTATCCTGCGAGATGACGAGCAACTCGCGCACACCGTTCTCCACCAGCTTTTCGGCCTCGCGCAGCACCGCGCGGGCGGGGCGACTGGCCAGTTTTCCGCGCATGTCGGGGATGATACAGAACCTGCACTTGTGGTTACAGCCTTCGGAAATCTTGAGATAGCTGTAATGCCGGGGGGTCAGGGACACGCCACTGGCCGGCAACAGGTCGATGAACGGATCCGGATCCGGCGGCACCGCCACATGTACCGCATCGAGCACCTGTTCATATTGATGCGGGCCGGTGACTGCGAGAATTCGCGGGTGGTGTTCGCGAATATAGTCTGGCTCCGCCCCGAGACAGCCGGTCACGATGACCCGCCCGTTTTCGGCAAGTGCCTCTCCGATGGCATCCAGGCTTTCGGCCTTGGCACTGTCCAGAAAGCCGCAGGTATTCACGATCACCGCATCCGCACCGGCATAATCGGGCGAAATGCCATACCCTTCGGCGCGCAACCGGGTCAGGATGCGTTCGCTGTCGACCAGCGCCTTGGGACACCCGAGGCTGACCATGCCAACGGTGGGCTGGCCGGGGCGGGGCGCGTCGGTGAGACGCGCGCGTGGGGCGAGATCGGGGCGCAAATCGGGCGGGTTGGTGCTCATTCCCGTGCATATAGAGATGCCGTGACGCGATGCCTAGCCCCGACGATTGCGTCGCGCCGTACCGGTGATAGACTCGTCGCATGTGACGGAGGGTGCGGGTATGCGGTGGATTTTTAGAATAGCGGGTGCGCTGGTGATCGCGATCCTGTTCGGCGTGATCGGGTTGCTCCTGTTGCCGGATGAACGGATCGTTCGGATCGCCACCGAACAGATCGAGTCGCGGACCGGGCGGGAACTGACCGTTTCGGGCGATGTGTCACTGTCTTTCTGGCCGGTCCTGGGCGTGACAACCGGGCCGGTGACGCTGGGCAACGCCGAATGGGCCGGGCCGGAGCCGATGCTGAGCGCAAGCGGACTGTCGATCGGCGTGTCTGCCAGCGACCTGTTGACCGGCGCGGTGCGGGTAACGGGAATCGTCGCCAGGGATCCGATCCTGCGGTTGCAGACCGCGCCGGATGGGCGCGCGAACTGGGTGTTCGATGCCGCCCCTTCGCAAGCGAACGCGACGGCGGTCGAAGTCACCACGAATGATCAGGACCGGGAGACGCCGATCGCGCTCGATCTTCTGGAACTCAGAAACGGCACGTTGATCTATATCGAGGGTGGGGCCGCGCCGGTGACGGTTTCGGGTCTGGACCTGGATCTCGCATGGCCCGATCCGACAGGTCCTGCGACGATCAAGGCGGCACTGCGACCGGTCGGCGAAGAGATCGTACTGAATGCGGAATTCTCCGATCCGGCGGGTTTGATTCAGGGCGCGGTATCGCCGGTATCGATTGATGTGAAGATGCCCTCGGGCACGATTGCATTTGAAGGCCGGGTCAATACGGCAGGCGAACTGGCCGGTCGTGCCGATCTGAGCAGCGAGAATATCGGCGCAGGTTTCGCGGCGCTTGGTCTGCCCGCCATCGAACTGCCGGCGGGATGGGGCCCGGCGGTGCGGGTCGTTGCCGATGTCACCCACACTGCGGACGGTCGGCTGTCGCTGCGCGAGTTGCGCAGCGAACTGGGGCAGAACCGGCTGAATGGCGTCGTTGATGTCGTGTTGGGCGACGTGCCGCAGGTCACAGCCAAATTGTCAGCCGATGTTCTAACCTTTCCCGCGTCCCCGGCGGGCAGCGCAGGGGGTGGTGCCGGGGCGGCGCCAGGTGTTGCGGGCGACGGCTGGTCGCGTGATCCGATCGATGCCAGCGCCCTTGCCCTGGTGAACGCATCGGTGCGGCTGACCGCACAGGGCATCAAGACACCTGACCTGACCGTGGGGAAAACGCGGCTGCTGCTCGAGATCGACCGGGCGCGCGCGGTTCTGCATCTTGAAGATGTCTCGGTGTTCGACGGCCAGTTGCTCGGGCAACTGGTGGCGAACAACCGCAATGGCCTTTCGGTCGGTGGCACTCTCACCGCAGCGGATATCGACATCCTGCAGATACAGCGCGATCTGCTCGGCATGGAGCGGATACGCGGCAAGGCCGGAGGCGAGCTTCAGTTTCTGGGCGTCGGACAATCCGTGGATGCCATCATGCGGTCACTGTCGGGCAAGGGTGCGCTGCGCATGGGCCGGGGCGTGATCCTGGGCCTTGACCTCGACCGGCTGATGCGCGGAGACACGTCCAGCGGCGGAACCACGGTTTTCGACAGTCTGGGCGCCAGCTTTACCATGAGTGAAGGCAATGTCTTCAACGACGACCTGCTGCTCCAGCTCAGCAATTATCGCGCGGATGGCAAGGGGCGGATCGGGCTTGGTGCCCGGGATATCGATTACACCTTCACGCCCATCGCCCTGCGCGCACGCGGCGGGCAGGGATTGTCGTTGCCGATCCGGATCAGGGGGCCGTGGGGCAGTCCGCGAATCTGGGCCGATCTCGAAGCTGCCGCCAAGGCGAATGCTGATGCCAAGCTCGAAGAGCTCGAGGACGAGGCCAAAGCCAGGTTGACACGGAAACTTGCCGAAGAGCTGGACGTCGAAATCAAGGAAAATCAGGATGCGGAAGAAATCCTGAAGGACAAGCTCGAGGATGAGGTCAAGGACCAGCTCTTCAAGCTGCTTGGCCGGAACTGATCCGCGCATAAAGAAACCCGCCGGGGCAGTCACGCGGCCCCGGCGGGTGAGAGATATCGGTTCCGGGTGTCAGATCGTCTGGTCGTACTCGCCAACCGACGGTTCGGTGCGGATCACCGCGTCAAGATCGGCAAAGATCGCGCGCAATTCCGCCTCGCTCTCGGGGCTTTCGCAAACCACCACCAGATTGGGCGTATTCGATGAGGCGCGGACAAGACCCCAGGCGCCGTTATCGAGGATCAGGCGGGCGCCGTTCACGGTGACCACGGTGTCGATCTTGCGCCCCGCGATTGGCGTGCCCGCATCCGCCATATCGGTCAGCCTGGATACGATCCGTTCCAGCACCGCGTATTTTTCGGTGTCGGAGCAGAAAGGCGACATTGTCGGTGTCGAAAAGGTTTGCGGCAGCGCCTTGCGCAGATCGGACATGGATTTGCCCGGATTGCGGTCCATCAGCTTGCAGATTTCCACGGCGACGCGCATCCCGCAATCATAGCCCCGGCCTATGGGTTCGGCGAGAAAGTAGTGGCCCGATTTCTCGAACCCGGCCAGCGCGCCAAGTTCCTTGACCCGCCGCTTCATGTGGGAATGACCGGTTTTCCAGTAATCCGCCGTGATGTCGTGTTTCCGCAATTCAGGATCCGAAGCAAACAGCCCGGTCGATTTCACATCCGCCACGATGGTCGCTCCCGGATGCAAACGGGCCAGGTCGCGTGCCATGATGACGCCCACCTTGTCGGCAAAAATCTCTTCGCCTTCATCATCCACCACGCCGCAGCGGTCGCCGTCACCGTCAAAGCCGAGCGCGAAATCCGCACCCGACGCCTTGACCGTGTCGGCCATGTCGTGGAGCATCTCCATCGCTTCCGGGTTGGGATTGTAGTTGGGAAAGGTGTAGTCGAGGCGATTGTGGCTTGGCACGACCTCGACACCGAGGCGTTCGAACAATTCCGGCGCGAATGCGCTGGCGGTGCCATTGCCCGTGGCGCAGACCACCTTGAGCGGACGGGACATGCGGAAATCACCCACCAGATCGTCCAGATAGGCCTCGCGGACGCCATCGACAAATTCGTAGCTGCCGCCGGGCCGTGGTTCACCAAGCCCGCCAAGCACGATGTCGCGCAGTTCCGCCATCTCGTCCGGGCCATGGGTCAGGGGACGATCGAACCCCATCTTGACGCCGGTCCAGCCATTCGGATTGTGGCTGGCCGTAACCATCGCAACCGCGGGCACGTCCAGGTGAAACTGGCTGAAATAGGCCATCGGCGACAGCGCCGGGCCGATATCCCTGACCTGGATGCCGGCCTGCATCAATCCCAGGATCAGCGCGTTCTTGATGCTGAGCGAATAGTCGCGGTAATCGTTCCCGACCGCGATTTCCGGCCTGATCCCGCGCTTCTGCATCTGGGTGCCAAGGCCGAGGCCAAGCGCGGTCATTCCCGGCAGGTTGATTTCGTCCGGATACTTCCAGCGGGCGTCATATTCGCGAAAACCGGTGGGTGCGATCATCGGATCGCGCAGGAATTCCCAGGTGTTCGGCGTCACCGTGGCGGCAGGTCTGGTCATGAAATAGGTCCGGGTGCTGGTTCAAATTACGACTGGGTTTGCCTTAGCAACCCTGTCCAGTTGCATCAACGTATCAATCAGCGCTGGCATCTGGTCGAGATAGATCATGTTGGGTCCGTCGCTGGGCGCGTTGTCGGGATCCTGATGCGTCTCCATGAAGATGGCGGCGACCCCGATAGACGCCGCCGCGCGGGCCATGACCGGGGCAAATTCACGCTGGCCACCGGAACTGCCGCCGCGCCCGCCGGGTTGCTGCACGCTGTGGGTGGCATCCATCACGACAGGATAGCCGGTCTGCGCCATGATCGGCAGGCTGCGCATGTCGGCCACAAGCGTGTTGTAGCCAAAGGAAACGCCGCGCTCCGTAAGAAGGATCCGCTTGTTTCCGGTGCTCTCGATCTTGTCGACGATGTTGCCCATTTCCCAGGGCGCCAGAAACTGACCCTTCTTGACGTTGATGGCCGCACCGGTGTTGCCGGCGGCCAGCAGCATGTCGGTTTGCCTGCACAGAAACGCCGGGATTTGCAGGATATCCACGGCCTCGGCGGCGGGGGCGCATTGCGCTTCGGTATGCACATCGGTCAGCACCGGGACGCCGATGGAGGTCTTGATATCCGCCAGCACTCCAAGACCCGCATCAATGCCCAACCCGCGTTTGCCCGCAAGGCTCGTGCGGTTGGCCTTGTCGTAACTGGCCTTGAACACGTATTGCGCGCCGGCGGCCTCGCAGGCTTCTTTCATGCGGCCGGCGATCATCTGGGCGTGATCCGCGCTTTCAAGCTGGCACGGTCCCGCGATGATCGTAAGCGGGCAATCGTTGCCGACAGTCAAACCGGCGATGTCAATCTGTGTCATGTTTAGGATGCTACCTGTTCGCGCAAGATGGATGCAGTAAGGGATACCATCAGATAGATGCCCGAGAAAATCAGGAATGCAAGGAGCGTGTTCTCGAACCCACTCGGGTAGCTGGGCGATTCGCTGGGTACCGGTTCGACCGAGACCGTCAGATATCGGACCTGCCGATTGGCTTCCATCCGGGTCTGTTCGACCTGTTGCAGCGCGGATTGCAGCATCATGTCCCGCGCCGCGAGGTCGGCCTGCGCCATCTGGATGTTCACAGAAAGCTGCGCCAGCGAGTTTTCGCCCTTGGAGGCATCGATCATGCGGGCATTGAGCGACGCGAGCAGGTTCTCCAGCCGCCGGATATCGCCATTGGTACCTTCGACCTTGGCCTGGTTCGGGCGGGCATTGTCCATAAGTGCGGCAAGTTGCAGCTGTTTTTCCTGTAGCTGGACTTCCACATTGTTGATCTGACCGCGCAGGCTGGCGATCACCCCCTCCGGATCCAGCAGAGCGCCCTGCTGCTGCAATTCAACAAGCGCCTCCTGTGCCTTGCGGCGCTCTTCCTGCGCGGCCTCGAAACCGTCAATGGCATCTTTCATCTGATCGCCACGCTTTTGCTGGGACAGGCTGTTGACCCGCGCCTCGGCATAGGAAATCAGGCGTGTGGAGAATTCGGTGCTGACCAGCGGGTCGGGCGACGACACCTCCATCCGGACGACGCCCTCGGTCGGATCATAGCCGATTTTCACGTATTTCTTGTAGGTCTTGTAGGCCTCTTCGTTGGTGGCGTCGGGGCTCAGCCGCTGGATCGGATCTATCCAGTCCTGGTTGAACTGATCCTTGAATCCGACATCACGATCCAGCCGCAGCATTGCATCCTTGGATTGCAGGTAGGACTGTACCGCGATGGAATCCTGGGTGGTGGCGAATTGCGTGCCCGACAGCAAACCGCCAAGTCCAGAGCCACCCGAATTGTCGGCTTTCAGGATCAGGAATTCAGATTTTGACGAATAAATCGGCGTCGCATAGTGGAAATAGTAGAGGCCCGCCAGCAGGGTTGGCAACAGAACGAAAAAGCTCAGCCGCCCCATCAGATACAGCAGCTTGCGCCGCCTGCGCCGCATCATGTCGCGCTGGATCTTGCCAATTTCATGTTCGCGCCGCTCGGCCGGGCTCAGTTCGACCGAAGGCAATGACGGTGCGTCGCCCGGCACGGTTTGCGGCAGCTGGACACGCGGTGCAGTGTCGTTGCCCTCTGCGTCCTCTGCCTGTGGCACGACGAGTTCGAGCATGTTCGAGCGCTTGAACGGATCGATACCGTTTTGCCGCAGCAGGCGCACGGCATCCAGGTCAGAGGCGGCTTGCAGGTTATGTTTCTGGGCGACGCGGCGCGCCATGCGCAACTGGCGCCCGGTCAGCCCCTCGGCCTTGATCGCTTCGATCTCGGCCTCATCCGACAGCGACGGCGCGGCGTCTTCCCCTGCCGCTTCACCGGTTGTGCCGTCCCGATGATTGGCGGCGGCCTCGGCAAGATCCGGTGGCGGCAGATCGTCAGGATTGCCCTGGCCGGTATCGGCGGCATTTCGCCGGTTACGGTATTTGTTAGCCTTGGGTTTGGTAGTCATAAAGCTGTTTCGCCTCTTCCAAGGTTTCGAACATGTGAAGGCGCCCGTCCATCAGCACTGCGGCAGAATGGGCAAATTGCTCGAGCACCGCAGGCTGGTGCGATACGATGACGATCGTGGTGGTCGCCAGCCGCTCCTGCAGAATATCGCCCGCTTTCCTGTTGAATTCCACATCGGTGCTTCCCGGCATGCCTTCGTCGATCAGGTACATATCGAAATCGAGCGCCAGCATCAGCGCAAAAGACAGCCGGGCGCGCATTCCGGACGAATAGGTGCCCAGAGGCTGGTCGAAATACTCGCCCAGGTTACAGAGCCAGCGGCAGTAGGATTCAACATAATCCGGATCGATTCCATAGATTTTCGCGATGTAGCGACAGTTTGCCAGCGCCGATACCCGTTTTTCGACCCCGCCCATGTATCCAAGGGGAAAAGATACCCTGCATCGGCGTCTGATCTCGCCCTCATCCGGCTTTTCTATCCCCGCCATCATGTTGATCAACGTCGTCTTGCCGGTGCCGTTCGGCGCAAGGATGCCGAGCGAATTTCCCAGATCGACGCGAAAGGTCGCCTGATCCAGGATCACCTTGCGACGGGTGCCGGTCCAGAAGGATTTGCTGACATTGTCGAATTCGAGCATCGATTTGCTGTTCCCGCGACCGGCGCCGCATGCTGCATGAGTTTGTCGTCTTTTCCCAGCGTACCGGGTGAACCTTAACGTTATATATGCGCGAGTTAGGCCATTTTATGTCGAACTGCGATAGAATTGTCGCTGTCTTGCGCGCGGGTGACGGGTTTCGGGTGAACGGTTGACAATCGCGGCGCCTGATCGTTCGGATGATCCATGACCTCTTTTGATGCCCCCGGTTGCGAACCCGCACCGCTCGCCGAACGGATCGCGCGATGCAGACTCTGTGCCGACAGGTTTGCCGCCACCGCAACGGCGCATCGGCCGCGCCCGGTGGTCTGGTTCCGCCCGTCGGCGCGTATTTTGATTGCCGGGCAGGCACCGGGCGCGCGCGTTCACGCATCGGGACGCCCGTTCACGGACCCGTCAGGCGATCGTCTGCGTGAGTGGCTGGGGCTGGACGAGAGGGCATTCTATGATCGCGACAAGGTCGCCATTGTTCCGATGGCCTTCTGTTTTCCGGGCTACAACGCGCGCAATGCCGACCTACCGCCGCCGCCGATATGCGCGCGGACCTGGCGCGGCGAGGTGATGTCAGAACTGAGCGCGGTAAGATTGACCGTCCTCGTGGGTGGATATGCGCAGAAATGGCACCTTGGCACCCGGCGGCCCGTGACCGAGGTTGTTCAGGGATGGCGCGACCATGCGCCCCGCGTGTTCCCCTTGCCTCATCCGTCCTGGCGCAATAGCGCTTGGTTGAAACGAAATCCCTGGTTTGAATCCGAGTTGTTGCCGGTGTTGCGCAGCCGGGTGCGCGAGGTACTGCAATGACCGAGACAACACCTTTGGACATGGCCCATGCCGCCATGACGGAACACCCGGATGACGACTCGGCGCGTCTGCGATTTTACGAGCGGCTGGGCGATAACGAGTTGTTTCTGCTGCTGATCGAAGAGGCGAAGGGCGACTCGCTGTCGCCGGAAGTGTTCGACGTGGCCGACGGTCAGTTCGTGCTGGCCTTTGACCGCGAGACCCGTCTTGCCCGGTTCACCGGATGCCCGGCGCCCTATGCATCGCTGTCCGGGCGGGTCCTCGCACAGATGCTGGCCGGGCAGGGGATCGGTATCGGTTTGAACCTTGATGTCGCGCCATCCTCGATCCTGATCCCGTCCGAGGCGCTGGCGTGGCTGTCTGAAACGCTGGGCCATGCACCGGATGAGATCACCTCGCGGATCGCCGAAGTGTCGCCGCCAACGGGTCTGCCCGAGGCGGTGATTACGGCGCTGGATACCAAGCTTGCCATGGCGGTTGGTTATGCGCGTGCGGCCTATCTTGTCAGCGTGGTTCACGAGAACGGATCGCACGGTCACATGCTGGGTTTCGTTGCGGCCCGTCCGGAAGCGCAGGCTGCCCTGGCACGGGCTGCGGGCGAGGCGCTGACCTTTTCCGGAATCGAGGCCGGCTCGATTGACGTGGCGTTCTTTGCGGAAACGGATGGCATCGCGGCAAAACTCGACCGGTTCGGATTGCGCTTTGACCTGCCAGTGCCTCCGGAGTCCGAAACAATCGAGCTCCGCGCGCCGGGCTCCGACCCGGACAAGCCGCCGATCTTGCGATAATCCGACGTCGATTGAAACATTTCACAGGGTTGCAGTCACGGCATATCCGGTTTGCTCACAGCCGCGCGAGGGGGACTGCGCAAGCTGAAACCCACATCCTAGGTTGGCGTCACGCGGATGGCACTGGGCCGGCGCGACGCATGAAAGGACTTGCAATGAAACGTTTCGCCTTGGCCATTGTCGCCGCCACGACCCTCGCACTTCCGGCCTTTGCCGGAGAGCAATATGTGGACAACACCGGTTTTGCGGTATCCGGCTATGACGTGGTCGCCTATCGAAGCCTGACCCAAAGCCCGGTCGGCACGAAGCAGCCTGCGGGCGTACCGGGTCGCGCGGATATTACCGCCGAATACAATGGTGCCACCTTTGCCTTTGCCAGCGAAGAAAACCGGGATCAGTTCCTGACCGACCCGGCGAAATTCGCGCCGCAATATGATGGCCATTGCGCTTTCGGCGTCAGCAAGGGCGGCAAGGTGCCCGGCAACCCGAACCTGTGGCGGATCGTTGACGACAAGCTTTACCTGAACATCACCGAGAACGTCGTGGGCTTCTGGGAAGAGGACATTCCGGGCAATCTCGATCTGGCCAATGGCAACTGGCCCGAGATCGAACCGGCTGCCGCGTCGGAAAACCCGATCCCGAACTTCACGTCGTCCGCGCCGGCGTCGAACTGATCAAGCCACCCGGTCATGCGCCTGCTCCGCTGATGCGGGCAGGCGATTATGGCGGTTTTGATCGTTAAAGCGTTTCGCGATTAACTTGAAACATCTGGCGTCACCTAACGCGTTGAAATCTTTGATTTCAGGCAGCGTTGGGTGATTCAGGTTTATCGCGAAATGCTATAGGGGTGGGGCAGGTGAAAGTGTCTGGAAAAGACCATTTTACCTGCACCCTGCTCTTGTCGTTGCCGTGCAGGTGCCTGGCAACGACATGCGGCTTATCTCCGGCGATCGCGCCGGGCACTCATCGGTTGGAACGCGACGCCGACATGCGCCTCACAATAGGGTTTCCCGGCCTGGACCGGCAGGCCGCAGAACCAGAAATCTTCTGTCGCCGGATCGCCGACGGGCCACTTGCAGGTCCGTTCGGTCAGTTCCATCAGGCTGATCTTTTTCGATTTCTTCTCGACTTCGTTGACCTTGGCGAGCGCCTCGGGGCTGATCTCGTTGGCAGAGGGTTGCGGCGGCAGCGGCTGGCCTGCGGGAATGATCTGCTTGCGGGCCGGCACCGCCGGCTTGGCCTCTGCCGCCGGTTCCTGTACCGCTGCCGGTCGCGCGGCTTCGGTCTTGGGCATCGGGCGCGGCTTGGCCTCGGGCTTGGGAGCGGCGGGGGCAGGCTTGGCCTTGACCTCGGACTTGGCGGCCGCCGGGGTGCCTGAATTGCGGTTGGACAGGCCAAGGCGATGCACCTTGCCGATTACCGCATTGCGGGTCACACCACCAAGTTCCTTTGCGATCTGGCTGGCCGACTGGCCTTCCCCCCACATTTTCTTGAGTGTCTCGACGCGCTCGTCAGTCCAGGACATTGGCAACCTTTCCAGCTAAAAAGCGGCCTCCGTAGGACAGGCCGCTTTAGATATCTCATGCCGCGCTATTTTAATCACTGTGACCCGAGTTACAAGGTATCTTGCGTCGGAACGGGCCGTATGCGTGCCTCGCGAAGCGCAAGCAGCAGCGCCCCGGCGATGATGGTCATCGCCCCGATCAGGGATATCGTATCTGGCACGACACCGAATCCGATGAAATCGTAAACCGCCGCGGCAATCAGCGTGGCATAGCTGAAGGGCGCGACAAAGCTGGCATCGGCGCGGGCCATGGCGTTGACGAACAGGGTCTGTGCGCAGGCCATGAGAATACCCAGTCCGGCCAGCGCCGCCCATTGAAGCGACGTCGGGGGCACCCAGACAGGCAACACCGCAAGGGTGGCAATGCCGAGTCCTATCATGTTGTTGACCAGCAGGATCTGAAAGATCGGCTCGCGCCCCGAGAGCTTCTTGATGAAGATCAGTTCCATCCCCATAAGCGCCGCCGCGGCAAGGGCCAGGAGCGCGGCAGGCTGGAAGCTTTCGGGTGTCGGCCGCAGCAGGATCATCGCCCCGATCAGGGCGATGATGGCGGCGGTCCATCGGACCGGGCCAACCCTTTCACCCAGCAGCGGTATGGCCAGCACCATTGCAAAGACCGGGTTCAGAAAGGAAATCGCCGTGGCATCCGCCAGCGGAATATAGGCGACCGACGCGAACATCATGGTGACACCCAGCCAGCCAAAGGTCGTACGCCCGAAATGCAGGCCCCAGTGCGGGCGCCCCAGACGCGGGCGCATGATCATCGCCACGCTGATGAGGGCTGCGAGCGCAAACAGGAAACGGCCATGGCTGATCTGCAGCGGATGCAGAGCGGGACCGAGCACATTCGTGCCCAGAGCCTTGGCAAACAGCGTCGTCGCCGCGATGAAGGCCGTCGCGGTCAGGATAAGCGCGGCGGCGAGCGCGGGGTTCTGTGACTTGGGCTCGAACATGGCGCAGCCTTGGAGCCAAACGCGCGGCAGTGCAAGGGGATTTGATCTTAATCCCACCAAAGCCGCAGCCGACCGTATTGCACGCCCCGGCTTATCCCCAGCCCTCAACTTGCATTCAAGACCCGCTTCCGATCCCGTGCTGCGCGTAGATCAGCGTGCCGTCGTCAAGGTCGGCGGCGGGCAGGGTTTCGCGGTCATCGAAATAGTCCTGCGTCATCACCCAGGGTTGCCGATCACCCTGTCTCGGCATGATGTCGAGACCTCTCAGGATGTACCCCGCGTTGAAATTCTCCGGCTCGATCCACGGGCGGGCGGGCATCGCCAGTTCCTCGTCCCGCAACGCGGGCACAACCGAGGTTGCCCGGCGCTCTGTCATATGCGTGAGCAGTCGGCAAACATAATCCGCTACCAGATCGGCCCGCAGCGTCCAGCTGGCCCGAAGATAGCCGAACACCATTGCCATGTTCGGCACGCCGCTCAGCATGATGCCGCGATGGGTCCAGCATTGTGAAATATCGACGGGCCTGCCGTCGACCCGCACTGAAATGTCACCGAGCGCGTTCAGCACCAATCCTGTCGCTGTCACGATGATATCGGCCTCCAACATCTCGCCCGAAGCCAGTTCCAGCCCGCGCGGCGTGAACCGCCGAATGTGATCGGTGACAATCGACGCGCGCCCGGACCGGATTGCGGTGAACAGGTCGCCATCGGGCACCACTGCAAGCCGTTGACGCCAGGGGCGATAGCTCGGTTTGAAATGGGTTTCGATGTCGAAATCTTCGCCCAGATAGGCCCGTACCCCGGCGATCAGGTCGGCGGCAAGCGCCTCCGGTTCCTCGAATGATCGACGCGTCACCACCTGCTGTTCATGCAGGAACTTGCGCCGCAGGATTTCGTGCTGCCATTCGGCGGGCAGGTCGAGCGCGCGCAGGGTCTCGATGAACTGGTCTGTCGCGGGCCGCGCATAATAATAGGTTGGCGACCGTTGCAGCATCGTTACATGCGCCGCGGTTTCGCACAGGGCCGGAACCAATGTCGCAGCGGTGGCACCCGAACCGATGACGACAATCCGTTTCCCGTCGTGATCCAGATCGGCGGGCCACTGCTGCGGATGTACGACAGGGCCGCTGAAATCTTCCATGCCCGGCCAGCGCGGCTGGTATCCCTCGGAATGGCGGTAATAGCCTGCGCACATCCAGAGAAACCGGCAGGTCAATGTCTCGGTCCCCGTTGAATTCCGCACCGTCAGGGACCAGACCGCTTTCTCGCTGTTCCAGTCGGCGTTTTCAACCGTGTGGCCGAATCGAATGTGTCGGCGCAGGTCATGCTCATCGACCGCCTCGTTCAGATAGGCCAGTATTTCCGGCGCGGTGGCAATCGGCACTCCGGTCCAGGGTTTCCAGCTGAAGCCGAATGTAAACAGATCACTGTCCGAGCGGATGCCGGGAAACCTGTGCGTCTGCCAAGTGCCGCCAATCCCGGACTTGGCGTCCAATACCGCAAATCTCTGTTCGGGCAGGTTTGTCGCCAGGTGATAGGCGGCCGCGATCCCCGATATCCCCGCGCCAATGACGACCACGTCAAGATCGGGCATGCGCGGCGTCTGGATCATGTGGGTTGAAGATGGCATGGCGGTCTCCCCGGTCTCGTTCTGGCGGACTATGTCAGAAATCGCTGAGCCGGGGAACGCTTCCGGCGTTCAGGCCACGCAACGGACCGATGTTCTTTGCCATCCCCACCGTCACATTGGGGCTGGTCATGCCGGTGATCCTTGGCTAAGAGACGTTCCATGAATAAACGCGCTGACACCTTTCTGCTGCGACGCCGACGCATCTTTGCGTAACCGGCCTGTTTGTTCCTGTGCCCGCTGATGGGCGCTCCCAATCCACAAAATCGTTGACGAAACCGCCCATTGTGAGTCACTCACAGGGCTTCTTGCCTGATAAGGATGATCCAATGATCCCGTCCGTCCTGCCGACCTATAACCGTGCACCGCTCAGCTTTGTCAAAGGCGAGGGCATTTGGCTGATCGAGGCGGACGGGCGACGCTTTCTCGACCTCGGTGCCGGCATCGCGGTGAACGCCCTTGGTCATGCCCACCCCGCATTGGTCGACGCGATAACCCGGCAGGCGCAGAATCTGTGGCACGTCTCCAACCTCTACCGGATCCCCGAGCAGCAGGCGCTGGCCGACAGGCTGGTCGCAGCGAGTTTTGCCGACACCGTGTTCTTCACCAATTCCGGCACGGAATCCTGTGAACTCGCCGTCAAGATGGCGCGCAAGTACTGGTTCGACAAAGGCCAGCCGCAAAAGACCGACATCATCACCTTCGAAGGGTCCTTCCATGGGCGCTCAGCCGCGGGTATCGCCGCCGCCGGTTCGGAAAAGATGACGAAGGGCTTCGGTCCGCTGCTCCCCGGTTTCATGCACCTGCCCTGGAACGATCCCGACGCCCTGCGCGCGGCCATCACCGATACCGTGGGCGCGATCCTGATCGAGCCGGTGCAGGGCGAGGGCGGCATTCGCCCCTTGTCCGATCAACAGCTCAAGGACATTCGCGCGCTGTGTGACGCCCATGACCTGCTGCTGATCCTTGATGAGGTGCAGTGCGGCGTCGGGCGCAGCGGTCGGCTCTTCGCACATGAATGGGCCGGGATCACACCGGACATCATGATGGTCGCCAAGGGGATTGGCGGCGGTTTCCCGCTCGGCGCCGTGCTGGCAACCGAAGACGCGGCCTCGGGCATGACCGCCGGAACCCATGGCTCCACCTATGGCGGCAATCCGCTGGCCTGTGCCGTGGGCTGTGCCGTCATGGATATCGTCGCAACCCCCGATTTCCTCGCCGACGTGAACCGCAAGGCGGGCCAGCTGCGCCAGGCGCTCGAGGGGCTTGTCGCCTCCCATCCGGACACGTTCGAAGAGGTGCGCGGCGTCGGCCTGATGCTCGGACTCAAATGCCGCAAGACCAATAGCGACGTGGTCAATGCGGCTTACGAAGCCGAGGTGATCACCGTCCCGGCGGCGGATAATGTCATCCGCCTGCTGCCCCCCCTGAACATAAGCGCGGATGAAATCGCAGAGGCCATAACCCGCCTGGACCGCGCCGCGACATCGCTCGAAGCCGCCTGAATTTCATCTTTGCGAAATACTCCGGGGGTGTGGGGGCTGGCCCCCACCGGTCCCGCCCCGGCGAAACACAAGAAAAGTACATGATATGAACCATTTTCTGGATATTCACCAAACCGACCCGACGGCATTGCGGCAGATGATCGAGAATGCGGGGCGTATGAAACAGGCGCGCCTGAACCGTCCCAGGGGCGCGCCGGATGACGAGCAGCCCCTCGCCGGACGAATGGTGGCGCTGATCTTCGAAAAGCCGTCTACCCGCACCCGTGTCAGCTTTGATGTGGGCGTGCGCCAGATGGGCGGTCAAACCATGGTTCTGTCCGGAAATGACATGCAGCTTGGCCATGGTGAAACCATCGCCGATACCGCCCGCGTCCTCAGCCGCTATGTCGACATGATCATGATCCGCACCTTCGACGAATCCGTGTTGACGGAAATGGCGGACTACGCCGATGTCCCTGTGATCAACGGGCTGACCGACCGCACACATCCCTGCCAGATCATGGCCGATATCATGACCTTTGAAGAGCATCGCGGCCCGATTGCGGGTAAAAAGGTGGTCTGGACCGGCGATGGCAACAATGTCTGTGCCTCGTTCCTGCATGCGGCCGGACAGTTCGGTTTCGACTTCACCTTCTCCGGTCCGCCACAATTGGACCCCGAGCCCGAGTTTGTCGGTTTCGCCCGTCAGAAAGGGGTGAGCGTCACCATCGAACGCGATGCGCGAGTCGCCGTGCAGGGCGCTGACCTGGTGGTGGCGGATACCTGGGTGTCCATGCACGATGCGCAATCTGCGCGCGAACGCCGCCACAACATGCTGCGGCCTTACCAGGTCAACGCCGCGCTGATGGCCGAGGCCAAGCCCGATGCGCTCTTCATGCATTGTCTGCCGGCCCATCGCGAAGAGGAGGTTACCTCCGAAGTGATGGACGGCCCCAATTCCGTGATTTTCGACGAAGCGGAGAACCGCCTGCACGCACAGAAGGCGGTGATGCGCTGGTGCCTCGGGGTCTGATCCGGGTCTGACGGAACCCGCGCGTCAGAGTGTTTTGGGTGGGGCAGGCGTGGCGACCGTGTGCGCCTGCCTGCCGCTGTCGCAATCCACCGCAGACGATCGGCATGACAAGAGGCTGACACCGCGAAATAAAATCAGGAAAATCGCCGTTGCGCGGGATGCCCGGCGGGATCGCGATGTCAAAAAGCCCCCGCCAGCGGCGAGGGCTTCTTCGTCGTGTTGGTCCTGACCCTCAACAGGCCGGGCCAGAGGTCACAGTTTTTCAGTGAGTTCCGGTACGGCTGTAAACAGGTCGGCGACGAGGCCGAAATCGGCGACCTGGAAGATCGGCGCTTCCTCGTCCTTGTTGATGGCGACGATGATCTTGCTGTCTTTCATGCCGGCGAGGTGCTGGATGGCACCCGAGATGCCGACCGCGACATAGAGATCGGGCGCGACCACCTTGCCGGTCTGGCCCACCTGCCAGTCGTTCGGGGCATAGCCTGAATCGACCGCTGCGCGGCTGGCGCCGACGGCGGCCCCCAGCTTGTCCGCCAGTTTCTCGATCAGGGCAAAGTTCTCTTCCGAGCCGACGCCGCGCCCGCCCGAGACGACCACGCCCGCCGAGGTGAGTTCGGGGCGATCGCTTTCGGCGACCTTGTCCTCGACCCATTCCGACAGGCCGGGATTCTCCGCCGCCGAGATCGTCTCGACCGAGGCCGAACCGCCATCGCCCGCCGCGTCAAAGGTCGAGGTACGGATCGTGACAACCTTTTTCGCGTCGCCGGATTTGACCGTCTGGATCGCGTTGCCCGCATAGATCGGACGTTCGAACGTGTCGCCGTCGACAACGCCGGACACGTCGGAAATCACCATCACGTCCAACAGCGCGGCCACCCGCGGCATCACGTTCTTGGCGTCGGTCGTGGCCGGCGCAACGATATGTTCGTAATCTCCGGCCAGGCTGGCAATCAGCGCCGCCGTCGATTCCGCCAGGCGATGGCCCAGGCTGGCATCCTCGGCCACCAGAACCTTGGAAACGCCGGCAATCTTTGCGGCCGCTTCACCTGCGGCAGCGGCAGAGCCGCCACAGCACAGCGCGGTCACATCGCCCAGCTTGGTCGCGGCGGTCACCGCCTTTGCGGTCGCGTCCAGCGCCAGTTCACCATCCGTGACTTCGGCAAGCAAAAGAACAGCCATTATACAGCCCCCACTTCCTTGAGTTTCGCAACCAGCTCGTCCACCGAACCCACCTTGATCCCGGCGGCCCGTGCTTCGGGCTCGGCGGTCTTGACGATCGTCAGGCGCGGTGCGACGTCGACGCCGTAGTCGGCGGCGGTCTTTTCATCCAGCGGCTTTTTCTTGGCCTTCATGATATTGGGCAGGCTGGCATAGCGCGGCTCGTTCAGACGCAGGTCGACCGTGATGATCGCCGGCATCTTGACCTTGATGGTCTGCAATCCGCCATCGACCTCGCGGGTTACCACGGCATTGTCGCCATCGATGTCCAGATCGGAGGCGAAGGTGCCCTGGCTCCAGCCCAGCAATGCCGACAGCATCTGGCCGGTGGCGTTCATGTCGTTGTCGATTGCCTGCTTGCCGCAGAGCACCAGCCCGGGCTGTTCTTCGTCCACGATCGCCTTGAGGATCTTGGCGACGGCGAGCGGTTCGATATCGGTGTGCACATCATCGGCGGCCACCACCAGGATTGCCCGATCCGCCCCCATTGCCAGCGCGGTTCGCAGTGTCTCCTGGCACTGCTTCACGCCAATGGATACGGCCACGATCTCGTCTGCCTTGCCGGCTTCCTTCAGACGGATTGCCTCTTCCACCGCGATCTCGTCGAACGGGTTCATCGACATCTTGACGTTGGCGAGATCAACACCGCTCCCGTCCGCCTTGACGCGAACCTTTACGTTATAGTCAATCACGCGCTTGACAGGCACCAATACCTTCATATGCGTCTCTCTCCTCAATTAAAACCGAGCCGGTCATCGACTCGGTTCAGTGCATCACCGCAGTTGATAGCGGGGCGAAGCCGTGGAAAACAGGGTAAAATCGTCACGTTTTCCGGGTGGAACGTCGCGTTTTCTGTTTTCCTATGGGGGGTAGCGCAATTTTCGGTGCCTCAAAGAGCCTCAGCGGTTGGCCCCCGGCACCCACAAGACATCACCTGCGCCGTTGTCATTCGCCGCGCGGGACGCGACAAAAAACCAGTCGCTCAGCCGGTTCAGATATCTGACGGCGGCCGGATTGACCTCTTCTGCCGACGACAGTTCCACGGCCAGGCGCTCGGCGCGGCGCGAGACGGTTCGGCAGACATGCAACTGCGCCGCCAGAGGCGTTCCGCCGGGCAGGACAAAGCTGCGAAGCGGGTTCAGGTCGGCATTCATCGCGTCGATTTCCGATTCCAGCCGGCTCACCTGGGAATCGACCATCCGCAACGGCGGGTACTCTGCCTCGGCGTCCTTGTCTATGTCCGGCCGGCAGAGGTCGGCGCCGAGGTCGAAGAGGTCATTCTGGATGCGTGACAATGCGGTGTCCAGTTCGCCTTCGGCATGCAGCCGCGCGACGCCGACAAAGCTGTTGAGTTCGTCCGAGGTGCCATAGGCAGATACCCGCAGCGCATGTTTGGCGATACGTTCGCCATTGCCAAGGGCGGTGTCGCCGCCGTCGCCGGTACGGGTGTAGATCTTGTTCAGGACAACCATGCCGTCAGCCCCCGCTTCCGCGCAGCCAGACAAAGAGCACGATCAGGCAGACCGCGACGAACTGGGCGATGATTCGCAACTGCATCATCTTGTTTCCGTGCTTCTTGTTGAACGCGCCGCCCTTGGCAAACCCGCCGATGCCGATCATCAGGATGACCACCACCGCGGCCATTGCCACGAGGATTGCGGTGAAAAGAAAATCGCTCATGTCGTCCCCAAGTCTTTGTCGCCTGCGCCGTCAGATAGCGTCATGTTGCACAAAAGCGAACCGTTAAATCTAGATCCGCGACACGATGCGGTCGGTCATCCGGCTTGAAACCACCCGTTTCAGGTATCCGCCGATATAGGTGGCGGTGGTCACGTAGTATCGCGGGTTGGGCGAACGGTTGTTCAGGGCCCGGACCAGTTTCGCGGTAACCGCACTCGGCGGCAATTCGAATGTATCGGGCGCCCCGCCTTGATACAGGCGCGGCAACAGGCGGCTTTCATAGTCGGCTCGTCGGGGCGAGTTTCGCCAGTCGATGTATTTCTCGAAATAGGGAATGCCCTTTTCGCGGAACAACGTGGTGATCGGGCCGGGTTCGATCAGGACAACATGGATGCCGGTGCCACGCAGTTCGGCGCGCATCGTATCGCTCAACCCTTCCAGCGCGTGTTTGGTGGCGGTGTACGCACCGCGCCACGGGATCGCGACCAGCCCGAGGATGGACGAGCATTGCACGATATGTCCGTGTCCTTGCTGCCGCATGACCGGGATAACCTGCCGCGTGAGATCGTGCCAGCCGAACAGATTGGCCTCGAAAATTGCGCGCAGTCCGTCGGTCGGCAGGTCTTCGACCAGCCCGGCAAGCTGATGGGCACCGTTGTTGAAGAGCGCATCCAGCGTGCCGTTCGTGGCCGCAAGCACAGAGTGCAGGGCGTCGCGGATGCTGTCCTGGTCGCAGTAATCGAGACGCGGGCTGTCGAACCCTTCGGCGATCAGCCGGTCGCAGTCGACCTGCTGGCGGCAGGCGGCAAAGACGCGCCAGCCCTGTGCCCGCAAGGTTTGCGCCGCGTCAAGACCGATACCCGACGAACACCCGGTGATCAGGATGGATTTCTGCATGAGCGACGCCCGCTGGTGATCCTTGGACGAAACCTATGCCTGCTGTCGCGGCCTACTGCAACCGACCTGCGATATTCCGACGTGTCAGCGGCTGCGCTTGCTGACCAGGGATGCCGAGATCCAGCCAATCTGACGCCCGGGGATCGTACGCAGGCGCAACCAGCCGGTCCCGCTTTCGCTCAGGACTTCGACGGACTGGCCGATGTTCAGGCGGGTGATGATCGGATAGATCGTGCCCGGACCATCGCGCATGTTCACCCTTGTTCCGATGATTTCGCGCAGGTCGGCCTCCTGCGCCGCGATGAGATCGGTGCGATCGACGTCGACCGTTTCGACAGTCGAGGCGGCGCGCAGGCCCGAAGCTCCGAGCTCCAGAGAGGCCAGCGACAGGGCATTGGCCGGGGTGTCATCCGAAACGAGTGTCAGGCCCTGCGAAAGGCTGGCGCGGACTTGCTGCAATTCCGGCGAGGGCGCACGGGCGACTGTTTCGCTGGCCGCAGGCTGCGCGACCGCCGGTTTCGGGGTCGGCGTTTGCGTGACCAGTGTCGCGGGCGCGACGCGGACCGGCGCGCTGGCCCGGCGCGGGGCGGGGTCTGTTCGGGGCTTCACGGTGTTTTCGGCCACTGCTGGGGGCTCGGGCGGCTGGAAGTCGGACCCTCCGCTCAATTCGTAGAAAACCAGTGCCATGATGGCGAATGAAACAATAACCAAGCGCATTGGACGCCCTCCAGTGCAAAATCACAATAAACAAGAAGCCGGTACCAAACCAGACGAGCGCCCCAATCATAGCGAGCGCGCCGATTCGTTGCAGGGGGAAGAGTCGAGAAAGTTTGTCATTCCGTCAAATTTGCACGCTCGCGGGCAAAAGCGATACGGGTCGCTTTACCCGGCTCGATCATGGGCGTATCACAGCATCTATGAGTGATCTTGTTGATGACCCCAATATGAAGCCCGAAAACAGCCTTGGCGAAGTGGCCGAGCCCCTGCGCCGCGCGATCGGCGATCGTTATCTCACGTATGCGTTATCGACCATCATGCACAGGGCGCTGCCCGATGCGCGGGACGGTCTCAAGCCGGTTCACCGGCGAATCCTCTACGCGATGCGCGAGTTGCGGCTCTCGAGCACTGGCGGATTCCGCAAATCCGCCAAGATCTCGGGCGATGTGATGGGCAACTACCACCCACATGGGGATGCCGCGATCTATGATGCGATGGCGCGGCTGGCACAGGATTTCAACGTTCGGTATCCACTGGTCGACGGGCAGGGCAACTTTGGCAATATCGACGGAGATAATCCGGCGGCGAGCCGATATACAGAAGCCCGCATGACCATCGTTGCCGAGGCTCTTCTCGAAGGGCTGAACGAAGACGCCGTCGATTTCCGCGACAATTACGACGGCACGCTGACCGAACCGGTGGTGCTTCCCGCGCAGTTTCCGCACCTGCTCGCCAACGGGGCCAGCGGTATCGCGGTGGGCATGGCGACCAATATTCCGCCACACAACATAGCCGAGCTTTGCGATGCCTGTCTGCATTTGGTCAAAACACCCGAGGCCCGCGACGATACGCTGCTGAAATATGTGCCGGGCCCGGATTTCCCCACCGGTGGCGTGATCGTCGAACCGCCCGAGAACATTGCCAATGCGTATCGCACCGGGCGTGGTTCGTTCCGCTTGCGCTGCAAGTACGAGATCGAGGACCTGGGGCGCGGCCAATGGCAGATCGTGGTCACGGAAATTCCCTACCAGGTGCAGAAATCACGGCTCATCGAAAAGATTGCCGACCTGATCCAGACCAAGAAGGTTCCGATCCTGGCCGATATCCGCGACGAAAGCGCCGATGACATCCGGATGATCCTCGAACCGCGGTCCAAGAACGTGGACCCCGAAGTCCTGATGGGGATGCTCTATAGAAACTCGGATCTCGAGGTGCGGTTCAGCCTGAACATGAACGTATTGATCGACGGGGTTACGCCCAAGGTCTGTTCGCTCAAGGAGGTGCTGCGCGCGTTCCTCGATCACCGTCAGGACGTGTTGCTGCGCCGTAGTCGGCACCGGCTGGCCAAGATCGATCACCGGCTCGAAGTGCTGGAAGGTTTCATCGTCGCGTTCCTCAATCTCGACCGGGTGATTGATATCATCCGCTATGATGACGATCCGAAATCGGCGCTGATGCGCGAGGACTGGTCGCGCAGCTTTTCCCGCGCGACCTCGGAAAGCGACTATGAGACGCCGCCGCCGGGCGATGGCGAATTGTCGGAAGTTCAGGTCGAAGCGATTCTGAACATGCGCCTGCGCAGCCTGCGGCGGCTCGAGGAGATGGAGCTTCGCAACGAATACGACGCGTTGATGAAGGAGCGGGCCGACATTGAGGACCTGCTCGGCGATGCGGGGCTGCAATGGGCCAGGATCTCCGAGCAACTCAGGGAAACAAAGAAAACCTTTGGCAAGGATTACGAGGGCGGCGCGCGGCGCACGCTTTTGCAGGAAGCCGCGGAAATCGAAGAGGTGCCGCTCGAGGCGATGATAGATCGCGAACCGATCACCGTTGTCTGCTCGCAGATGGGCTGGATCCGCGCGATGACCGGCCATATCGATCTCAATCGCGAGCTCAAGTTCAAGGATGGCGATGCCCCGCGTTTCATTTTCCACGCGGAAACCACCGACCGCCTGCTGGTATTCGGCTCCAACGGGCGTTTTTACACGCTGTCCGCTGCCAACCTGCCCGGTGGGCGGGGGATGGGCGAGCCGGTGCGGCTGATGGTGGATTTGCCGAACGAAGCCGAGATTGTCGATCTGTTCATTCACATGCCCGATCGCAAGCTGCTGGTGGCGTCGTCTGCGGGCAACGGCTTTGTCGTTGCCGAATCCGATGTCGTCGCGCAGACCCGGAGTGGCAAGCAGGTCCTGAATGTCGGAGATGCGGCGCGGGCCAGCATCTGCCGACCGGTGCAGGGCGACCATGTCGCGGTGGTGTCGCAGAATGGCAAGTTCCTGGTCTTCCCGACCGATGAACTCCCCGAGATGGGGCGCGGCAAGGGCGTGCGGCTGCAGAAATACAACATGGCCCGAGGCAAACAGGGCTCGCTGGAACTGGACGGCGGGTTGTCGGACATCACCACCTTCAACTGGTCCGACGGGCTGAGCTGGGAAATGGGCGGCGGCAAGACCCGGCACGAACAGGACCTGACCGAGTGGCTGGGCAAGCGGGCAGGGGTTGGCAAGCGCCCGCCCTACGGCTTCCCGCGCAACAACCGGTTCGGCTAATTGGTCCGGGCGGCGTGATGCGTATCACATTGGCGGCAATCGGCCACGCTTGGGTTTGCACCCTCGCTGCGGCTGGTCTATCTGCACTGGGACACGAGGCTGACGAGAGAGCACAATGATCCGTATTCTGACATTGCTGGCGGGGCTCGCCCTGTTGGCGGCCTGCAACACGGGCCCGCAGGACCGCACCCCCGAGTCACTCGGCGAATTCAAACTTGGCCATAACGTCGTGGTCGCGTCCAAGATGCGCAAGGGGCCGATTTCCCGCGATGCCACGGCGGAGGAGTGGGAAACCACGATCCGTGACGCCGTACAGGCGCGATTTGGCGGGTTCGACGGCGATCAGATCTATCATTTCGGCATCAGTGTCGAGGGCTACATGCTGGCGCCGGAGGGCTTCATCTACAACCCGCGCTCGATGCTGGTGATCAATGTCACGGTCTGGGACGACCAGGCGGGCAAGAAGCTGAATGACGAGGTGCACCAGATCACCGTGGTCGAGGATTCGACGACAGCGACCTTTTTCAAGGGCTCGGGTCGTGAGCGCACCAAGCAGGAGCAGATGGATGGCCTGACCGCCAATGCGCTCGACCTTCTGGGCGACTGGCTCGCCGAGCGCCACAGAGAGGATGGCTGGTTCGACAAGCGATCGGAAACACCGGCCCCCGTCGCCGCCGTGACCGAGTGATCCCGGACGTGCAGGTCAGGCTTGATTTTCTGTCCTGAACCTCATATGTCGCGCCCGCAATCGACGTAAATTCGGGCCGGTTTCGGCCCCCCAATTCAAAAAAGGCGCCCGAGAATGGCAAAGGAAAAGTTTGAGCGTACAAAACCGCACGTCAACATCGGCACGATTGGCCATGTTGACCACGGGAAGACGACGCTGACCGCGGCAATCACCAAGTATTTCGGTGACTTCAAGGCCTATGACCAGATCGACGGC
>NZ_JBGFGP010000144.1:0-275 GCF_041224545.1 Sedimentitalea sp. XS_ASV28
TTATCTGCGCGATCTGGCCTTGTTCAACGTCGCGATCGACAGCAAACTGCGCGGCTGTGATCTCGTCAAATTGACCGTGTCTGACCTGGTAAAGGATGATCGCGCGCGAGAACGCGTTTCGGTGATCCAGAGCAAGACTAGGTCATGTTGACAAATGGCGGAGCCATAGGCGGATAGATGTGATGTCGATGAAGCCAAGGAAGCTCTCGGCGGTCTTGTCGTAGCGGGTGGCGACGCGCCGGGCGTTTTTGAGCTTGTTGAAGCAGCGCTCGACC
>NZ_JBGFGP010000151.1:0-77378 GCF_041224545.1 Sedimentitalea sp. XS_ASV28
ACGCCTTCGGCTCGCGCGCGAAGTTCCAGAGCCGGAACAGGGACCATTCCGAACGCCGCTCCTCGGCCACGGCCAGCTCGGTGCGGCTGATGTGGAAAGGGGTGCGTTCCCAGCCATTCGTCGTCTTCACCTCGACTAGGCGCAGGCGGCCATCCGGCGCGAAGCTGGCGATATCGTAGCCCGCACCATCGCCATCCTCCTCCGACACCCACCGAACCCTCCGCGCAAGGTCGTCGCGGCCCGCTGATTTAAGGGTTGCACGCTCGTGCGCTAGGACGCGCTCCTCACCGGCACGGCCGAGGGTGCGGTTTCTCTCGTCTCTCGCCGCGACATCGAATTTTCGGGCGATGTGCAGCATCTGCTCCAGCTCCTGCGGCGGCGGCTGGTTCGACAGCGTGGGCGGCGGCCCGATCCAGATCGGCGCGGCGTCAGCCAGGCCGGTCGGCGGTCGCGCAGCAGGACGGCGACCAAGCCAAGCCGGGTTCAGCGCCAGCCAGCGCGCCACGGCATCCACCAGCGTCATCTGGAAATTGAAGGCGGGCTTGTAGCCCGGGATCCAGTCTTCACCCAGCCCCTTCAGCACCGCGCTGATGTTCTGGTGCTTGAACTCGACCGATCCCTCAGATCTATCGTTCAGCAAAGGCAGTAGCGCCCGTCGATGCTCGGCCTTGTTGTAGCGGTGCCCAGCGATGTCATCGGCCAGCATCGCGAAGTAATCCGCGACGATCAGGTCGTTTTCTTCATCTGTCCAGGGCACAGTCGACATGCCGCCAGGCTAGGGGCGGAAACTGCGTTTGTCATCAGAGACTTCGCGCGAGCGTTCGCACTGTTTCCAAGAACCACGCCGCTTTCGGGTGTCTCTGTTCGCGTTGATGGCGGTCGAGCCTGCCTCAACTGCGGCGCAGTCCATTCTCGCCAAGCCTCTGAAAAGAATACCAGTTTCAATTCCGTCTCAATCTGGGTGCGGGGCGGATGGAAAGAGACGCGGGACGTTCGGAGACCAATTTTGGCCAAACGACCAGTCTCCGAAAGTCGGATGGCATCGCTAAACCCCTTTGAACCAAAAAGAAAAAAGGCCCCGCTAGGAACCTCATCTCGGGTTTGCGAATAGTTGGTGGCGGAGAGACAGGGATTCGAACCCTGGAGACGGTCTCCCGCCTACACACTTTCCAGGCGTGCGCCTTCGACCACTCGGCCACCTCTCCGTGGGGGCGATATGTGCCGGAACATGCGGGGTATTGCAAGCTGGAAAACGACCGTTGCAACGCTGACCTTTTGCGATCGCGTTTCGGCGCAGCCGGGCGACTGACTTGCTGCGGCGGATGCCACCCCGCCGCCGGGGCCGATCTGCAATTCCTGCTGTGATCGGGCGGCGCCACCGCGTGCAGAAGCGGGTGCGAGGCATGGACAAACCCCGGCAGGCATGGCACGCAACTGTTCAGATCAACAGGAGCACGTGTTCATGTCCGACCTCACCATCGTTCCCGGCCCTGACACCAGTCGCGCCTATCGCATGGCGCTCGGGTGTTTCGGCACCGGTGTCACGGTGGTCACGACTGCGACAGAGGATGGCCCGCTGGCGATGACGGCGAATTCCTTTGCCTCTGTCTCGCTCGAACCGGCCATGGTGCTCTGGTGCGCTGCCAAGCATTCGAAGCGGTACAACGCCTTTGCCAATGCGCGAGATTACGCGATCCACATTCTCGCCGAGGACCAGATGGACCTGGCGGTGCATTTTTCTCGTGTCGGCACCGATTTTTCACCCACCAGCTGGCAGCCGGATGAGGCGGGCGTGCCGATCCTGCAGGGGTGTATCGCGCGGTTCGATTGTCGGCAGACCGCTCTGCACGACGCCGGGGATCACACGATCATCGTCGGCGAGGTGCAGCGCGTCATGCGCCGTCAGGGCACCGGCCTGTTGCACAAATCAGGACAATATGGCGGCTTCAGCGGCTTTGACGAACGGGCCTAGCCGCCGGGCGATCCATGCACGGCAAACTGGTCGAGCCCCGCAGACTGTGGCTTGATGGTCCGGTAGGTCTCGCGCACTCCGGCCTCTGTCAGTTCTCTTGCCACCGTGATCAACGTATTGGCATCATGTTCTTCGCAGAGTTCGGCCATATGCGCGATCTCCTGCTGCGCAACGTCGCGGGCCTCGTCCACCGACGGGGCACCGTAGAGGTCAACGAAATGCCGCGCCAGGGCGTCGGTCAGCGTCGCGACTTCGCCCGGTTGCACCTGCGTGACCGCCACGAATGTCACCCGACCGAATGTTTCCAGACCAAGCCAGCCATTGGCAAAGGCCTGTCGGGCCTTGCCGCTCAGATCGGCCTCGGTCCAGTTGGAAAACTCGAACCCGCCAGAGATGCACCATTCACCGGTGCGCGCAGGGTTGCTGAACACGTTTCGATCACTGTCATCGAAATGAATGGCGCGGGCCAGCTTCATTTGTCTTCTCCCAGCAGGGTGCTCAGCGGTACCAGGTGCGTGGCCGCGTCATCGCGCAGCAACATACCGAAACGCTCGTCCGTGCCAAGCAGGCAGCCGCTCCGCCCCGCATAGGCGACCGGCTGGCCGATACTGTGCAACAGGCCGGACCAGGCGGCGTGCAGCGGCGCATTGCCCTCTTCACTCCAGCGATTGATCCAGACCAGACAGTGACGCGCCCAGCTTTCGAGGAGGAGCACGGAGTCCACCTCGGCACAGCCTTCGTCATAAAGCGCGGTAACATCGGGAGTATCTCCGGGGTTGTCGCCGGTCTGAAGAAGGGTCAGATCCAGCCCGATGACCAGCCAGTCGGGCACATCGTCCGCGGCCGCCCGTGCTGCCGATGCCCGTAGACGGCCGCACTGCGCACCGTTCACCCGGATGCCGCCGTCCCAGTCGAGATGCACAGCCACTTCGGGCGGCGACAGAGCGCCAAGCGCATTCTGAAATCCGACGGCGCATAACGGCAGCATCGCCATGGCATCTTCGATCGTGACTTCCGGCGCAAGGACCATCGCGGCGCGCAAGCGGTCGGCCTGGACGTTGTGCACGATGGTGCCGCTGTCACATCCGCGCACCGCCATGTCACGCGCCAGATCGAACGGGTCGCCTTGCCCCTCTGCCGCCACGCCGACCATCAAGGGTGGAAAGCGTGGCGTCACGATCATGACTGACCCTTGGCGATCAGATTGCGGGCCACATGGCGAAACGCCTCCGCCTGCGCGCTGTCGGGTTTGCTCACCACAACCGGGGCGCCCCCGTCGGCGGCAAGCCGGATGTCGAGGTGCAGTGGGATTTCAGAGAGCAGCGGCACGCCCAGCTTTTCGGCCTCTGCAACGACGCCCCCATGCCCGAATACGTGCTCTTCATGACCGCAATTCGAACAGATATGCGTGCTCATGTTCTCGATCATGCCGAGAATCGGCGTGTTCAATTGCCGGAACATGTCGATCGCCTTGCGCGCGTCCAACAGCGCCACGTCCTGCGGCGTGCTGACGATGATGGCGCCGTCGACCGCGAATTTCTGACACAGGGTCAGTTGCACGTCGCCGGTGCCCGGCGGCAGGTCGACCACCAACACATCCAGCGCGCCCCATTGCACCTGCATCATCATCTGCTGCAACGCCCCCATCAGCATGGGTCCGCGCCATACGACCGCCTGGTTTTCGTTGGTCATCAAACCAAGCGACATCATCGTGACACCATGATTGCGCAGCGGAAGGATGGTCTTGCCATCCGGGCTGGCGGGGCGTCCGGAAACGCCAAGCATGCGCGGCTGGCTGGGGCCGTAGACATCCGCATCCAGCAGTCCAACGCGCCGCCCCTCGGCGGCAAGGGCACAGGCCAGGTTCGCCGACACCGTCGATTTGCCGACACCGCCCTTGCCCGAGGCAATCGCGATGATCCGGTCGACACCCGGCACCTTTTGCGGCCCTTTGGGTTCCGCCGGCTTGGCCGGTTTCAGATCGGGCGGCGCCTTGTCGCTATGTGCGGTCATCATCGCCGACACGCTGCGGATACCATCCAACGCCTTGACCCGCGCCTCTGCGTCTGCGCGAACGGGTTCCATCACCTTGGCATGCGCCGGGTCGATCTCCAGCACGAACCGCACCGCGCCTCCTTCGACGTTCAGCGCCCGCACGATCCCGGCAGCGACGATATCCTGACCGCTTGCGGGATCCGTGATCTGTTTCAGTTCGGCCAGAACCGCCTCGCGCGTCGCCATTGCTCAGTCGGTCCCCTTGATGGTGCCGGTCACGACATGTTCGACGTCCAGACCGTCAATGGTCAGCACAACCTTCGCCTCATAGGTCTTGCCCTGCGTGTTGCCCGCCTTGCGCAAACCTTCCTCGATCGCCTGCTGGCTGGTCACACCCACCTGCTTGAGGAATTTGCGCATCGACATGTTGAATTCTTCGCTCATCGTCATTCTCCTGTCCGGTTCCTGCACTTGACGCGGCGCATCATGCCCCCTGGGGACTCACAAGATGCACGCCCTGCTTCTTTGCCTCACTCTGTTGCCGAGTTCCAGCCCGGTCGCCACCCAGGACACCCCCGAACTCGCAGCGCCCGGCCAGTTGGTCGAAATCGGTTTGCGACAACATATGCTGCCGAGGTATCGCTCAGGACATCGCTGCGCGTCGTTCATGATCCGTCCGGTTCCATGATCATTGGCGCATCGCCCATAGCGCCAGTCAAACTGAACAAGGACGGCATGGAAGCAATACTTGCCGATGTTGCACGCCCCAGCGCCGCAAATCTCGGCCCACTTCTCTCCTTTCAGTGATCCCTCCGTCCCGACAGGTAATCGTCTGTGGTCCGCACCCTTGGTTTGTCATTACCTGCAAACGGGTTGTCGGTGTTGCGGAACTGGCGGTTGACGCGACAATCGTCGCACATCCGGATCAGCTTTGCCTGCTCGCTGCTCGCGAACATCGGGTGGCTGCCGGCGAGCTTGTCCATGACCCGCTCAACGGTCGATTTCACGCCAAAGAGCGCGCCGCATTCGATACAGGCAAATGGCTCTTCCTCGTGCAGCACGCGCTGCGTCAGGGCCGCGTCGCTGGTATCCATCTGCGGGGTCAGCGTAATCGCCTGTTCCGGACAGATCGTGCGGCAGATCCCGCATTGCAGGCAGGCATCTTCCTGGAACCGGAGTTGCGGCATATCGGGGTTGTCGATCAATGCCCCCGACGGGCAGAGCGATACACAGGACAGGCACAGGCTGCACGCATCGGTATCGACCTGTACTGCCCCATAGGGCGCGCCCGCCGGCAAGGGCAGCGGCGCGTCCGCCGCGGGGTTCAGGGCCTGGGCGGAGAGCCGGGCAATCTGGCGGCGATTACCAAGCGTCAGAACCGGAGATACATCGACCGGATCGACCGTGGCCGCGTAGAGCGCATCGCTCATCAGATCGGGATCGCTCTCGTCGAGCAGGATCACCCGACCCGCCGCTCCCATCGCCTCGGCAAGTGTGGCTTCACGCAACAGCGCATCGCGCTCGGTTGCGGGCGCAAGCAGCACATGGACCGAGGCAAAGCCCTGCGCCAGTGCCGCGAGCATTTCCGCATGCCCGAAACCCGAGACAACGCCAAGTTCCAATGGAATGACATCGGCAGGCAGACCCCGCCCGAACCGCGCGGCCAGCCGGATCATCTCGGCACCGTGAGCGTCATGCACCAACAATCGTGGTGTGGCGCCACCTGCGGCCCGGAACGCCTCGGCCAGCCTGCGCAATCTTGTGACCACATGGCCAACCGGTGGATCCTGGTAGGTGATCGCCGTCGACGGGCACAGGGCGGCACAGGAGCCGCACCCCGCGCAAACCATCGGATCAATCGCAACCTGGTCTCCATCAGGAGTGATCGCGCCCGTCGGACAGATATCCAGACACTTAGAACAGCCGACTTGCCCGGCCCGCGAATGGGCGCACAGCGTCTCGTCCAGCCGGACATAGAGCGGCTTTTCAAACGTCCCGGTCATTTGCACCGCTTCAAACGCACATTTCTGAACCGCGCTCCGGTCACGCGGATCGGCGCGCAGATAGCCTTCGCGCTTCTCGGGTGCCGGCACCATCGGAGTGGCACCGCTGACGTCGATCACGATATCACAGGTCGAGCGCGCTCCATCCTGCGGTGCCCCCCAGCCAAACGTGCCACGCCCACCCGGAACAACCTGTTGCAGGGCGTCGATCAGGATCTCGAAACCGCCGAACGCGCCGCTTACACGCGTCAGACGCCCGCGCACTACATCGAATGTCCGCAGCGCCGGTGGTTCCGTATCGTCGGTCAAGAACACCGTAACGGCCAGCGCATCGGCAAGCTGCGCCGCGAGTTCCAGCGCTACCTCACCCGGCCCCACGATGAAACAGACCCCGTGCGAGACCACATCGACGCTGCGCCGTTCGGGTGCGGGCAACAGCGCCTCGGCCACCAGCGCCGCCATCTTGGGCGTGGCATCGGCGCCCTGTTCCGACCAGCCGGCCCGATCGCGCAAATCGACGGATCCCGGCTGTTCCACCCCGATTTCCTCGGCGAATTCGCCAAGACGCACCTGTTCCTGTCCGCAGGCGATAATCGCCTCGCCCCCATCCATCAACGCAGCCGCCGACATGATCTCGGTGGTGCAAAGCGCCGAGTGCACGCGTGAACATGCAACACCGCACACGTCGGAAATGGCCTCCGGATCGATGCGCTGCGTTCCCATGCAATCACACAGGATCAGTGACTTGGTCATGGCTTCCTCCCCCGGTTTCATGTTGCTGCACCCGGGCAGCCGCGTCACGAGAGCCTAGGGCAAGCATGTCTGCAAGGTAAAGCCGGAACCGCCCTCCGACATCGGTTCGGCCGTCTACTACTTTGGTCTCAAGACCGTCACGGACACGAGCAAAAAACTTGGCGAAATCAGATTTTTGTCCCATAGTTGACGGGCGCGTAAGGGAGAAAACGTGTCACCAACGGTCGGATACAAGATCGAAATGCCCCTCGGGGTCGTTGTTCGCAAGACGCCGGGCGTAACCCGCTGGGCGAGATGGAACTGGTCGGCGGTCGCCGTGCTGCCCGGTGCGGCACCGGCGCGCTGGATGGAACTGCGACGCGAAGGCGAGGCTGTTGAATACCATGCAGCCACCATGCCCCTGATATTGTGGGCCAGCGATAGCGAGGCTTATCTGGCGAATCTTTCGGACCATCGCCCATCCATCTATGTCGTCATGCGTGACGAGGGCGCAGGGGGGGCGCCCCTCACCATGCTGCTCGCGACCGCCTCGCCCTACGAAGGACAGGACTATGCCGACAATGGCGAGGACATTGTCGAAAAGGTGCCAATGCCCGAGGGGTTGATCGCCTGGGTGTCGGATTTCGCGTTGGCGCATCATGAACACGAGGTTTTCGTCAAACGCCGTCGCGACCGCGCGCGGATCGACCTTTACCAGGACGGCAAGGGCGATGCCCGCATCCGGCAGGCATCCGACGTCTACCGCGCCCCGAACCGGGGGCTGCCATGACCGCCCGCGACCCCGTTGATTTCTGGTCCCGCCGACGGGCCGCCGTCGAGGCCGAAGCCGGCGCAATCGCCGAGGCCGAAATCGACGAAAGACGCGCCGCCCTGGAGGCGCGAGAAGATTCCGAAATATTGCAGGAACTGAACCTGCCCGATCCGGACACGCTCACCTCCGACGACAATATCAGCGCCTTCATGGGCCGGCTGGTCCCCGACCGCCTGCGCCGCCGTGCGCTGCGACGCTTCTGGCGGCTCAATCCGGTCCTGGCGAATGTGGACGGCCTTGTCGACTATGGCGAGGATTTCACGGACAAGGCAACGGTCATCGACAACCTGAAATCGGCCTATCAGGTCGGCAAGGGCATGCTGGCGCATATCGAGGCCCAGGAGGAGAGTGGCAAGACCGTCACTTCCGAACCGGCCGCTCCAGCCGACGAAGAAGAAGATGTCGAGTCACCGACGACGGCGGCAATCGCCGGGGAGGTCGCAGCCGCGACCGACACAGGCAAGGAGGCGGTCCCCGTCGGGGACCCCGACGCGCCTGTCGACCGACCGGCTCCGCGTCGCATGCGTTTCGATTTTCCCGCAGGCAGCGAGGTGTCCTGAATGACCGGCGCGGCCATATCCACCACCGAGGTGCCCGCAGAAGACCGGCTGCGCGCGGATTTCTACAACTTTCTCGGCCTGCTGCTGTCGGCCCCGCCGGATCAGCCGGTTCTGAACCAGGTGGCGGCGCTCGACGGCGACGACAGCGAACTCGGCCGCGCGATCGGCGCGATGGCACGCGTCGCCAGAGTCACCCGTCCCGAGGCAGCCGAACGCGAATTCAACGCCCTTTTCATCGGGCTGGGCCGGGGAGAACTGTTGCCCTATGCGAGCTATTATCTGACGGGTTTTCTCAATGAAAAGCCCCTCGCCCAGTTGCGTGCCGACATGGCATCGCGCGGGATCAGCCGCGCGCCGAACGTCTACGAACCCCAGGACAACATCGCCAGCCTCATGGAAATGATGGCCGGAATGATCGTCGGGCGTTTCGGCACCCCGGCACCGCTGGACGATCAGAAAATCTTCTGGTCGCGACACATAGGCCCCTGGGCCGGACATTTCTATTCGGATCTCGAAGCTGCAGAACACTCGGTTCTCTATGCCTCGGTCGGCACGGCCGGCCGGATTTTCATGGAGATCGAACGCGACGGCTTCAGGATGCTCGCGGGTTAGGCCCGCCCCTCAGCGCCCCGGCAGCGGGGCAGACCGCATAACGGAAGGAGACACGCCGATGCGCAAACCCAAGGAAGACGGCGGCAGCCGCCGCGATTTCCTCAAACTGGCGGGCAGTGCAGCGCCCGCGGCCATCGCCGCCGCCACGCTTGGCGCGCCCAAGGCCGAGGCCGCCGCGCTGCCGGTCGACGAAACCCGGCTCCAGGACACGGCACATACCCGCGCCTATCTGGACGCGGCGCGCTTCTGACGCGGCCACAGCCAACACACGCGCCCGGTCATGACAACCGGACGACATACTCCAAGACAGGCGATGGCATGACGACCTGACGCCGGACCGGAGACACCCAGCCAGCCATTGCACAGGCCAGCACGGAAGGAAATAAAATGCTAAGGAAAAAGACCAACGGGGTAACACGCCGTCCAACCCGGACCAGCATCCTGTCTGACGTGACAAGAACATCCGTGGATCGCCGCGCATTCCTGCGGGGTTCGGGGCTTGCCATCGGCGGGCTCGCCGCAATCAGCGCCACCGGCGGCACGGTCGCCCCGGCCAACGCCCAGACCGCGGCCAAAGCAGCGGTCGAAACGGTCAAATCCGTCTGCACCCATTGTTCGGTCGGCTGTACCGTCATCGCCGAGGTTCAGGACGGCGTCTGGATCGGCCAGGAACCCGGATGGGACAGCCCGTTCAATCTCGGCGGGCATTGCGCCAAAGGGGCCGCCGTGCGCGAACATGCCCACGGCGAACGCCGCCTGAAATATCCGATGAAAAAGGAAGGCGGCGAGTGGAAGCGCATCAGCTGGGACCAGGCGATCGACGAAATCGGCGATGGCATGATGTCGATCCGCGAGGAAAGCGGGCCTGACAGCGTCTACTGGCTCGGTTCCGCCAAGTACAACAACGAACAGGCCTATCTGTTCCGCAAGTTCGCGGCCTATTGGGGCACCAACAACGTCGATCACCAGGCCCGGATCTGTCACTCCACAACCGTGTCCGGCGTAGCCAATACATGGGGCTATGGCGCCATGACCAACAGCTATAACGACATTCACAACAGCAAGGCGATTTTCCTGATCGGCAGCAACCCCGCCGAGGCGCACCCGGTCTCTCTGGTACACCTGCTCAAGGCCAAGGAACAGAACAACGCACCGCTGATCGTGTGCGACCCGCGCTTTACCCGCACCGCGGCCCATGCGGACGAATATGTCCGCTTCCGGCCGGGCACCGACGTGGCGCTGGTCTGGGGCATCCTGTGGCACATTTTCGAGAACGGCTGGGAAGACAAGGAGTTCATCCGCACCCGGGTCTGGGGGATGGACCAGATTCGCGACGAGGTGGCCCGCTGGACCCCGGAAGAGGTCGAGCGCGTCACCGGAACACCGGGCAGCCAGCTGCGCCGTGTGGCCCGGACCATGGTCAACAACCGTCCGGGCACCGTGATCTGGTGCATGGGCGGAACCCAGCACACCAATGGCAACAACAACACCCGCGCCTATTGCATCCTGCAACTGGCCCTCGGCAACATGGGCACCTCGGGCGGGGGCACCAACATTTTCCGTGGCCATGACAACGTGCAGGGTGCCACCGACCTGGGTGTCCTGTCGCATACCCTGCCCGGTTATTACGGCCTTTCCGAAGGCGCATGGGCGCATTGGGCCCGTGTCTGGGAAGAGGACCCCGAGTGGTTGTCCGCACGATTTGCCAGCATGACGGACAGCGAGGGCAAGGAGAGCTCGCTGCAATACGTCACCGGCATCCCCGTCAGCCGCTGGATCGACGGTGTGCTTGAAGACCCGGACAACATGGACAACCCCGACAAGCTGCGCGCGATGGTCCTGTGGGGCCACGCTCCGAACAGCCAGACGCGGGGCAAGGAAATGAAGACGGCGATGGAGCAGCTCGACATGCTGGTCGTCATCGACCCCTATCCGACCGTATCGGCGGTGCTGCATGACCGCACCGATGGTGTGTACCTGTTGCCGGCCTGCACGCAGTTCGAAACACGGGGCTCGGTCACCGCGTCCAACCGCTCGCTGCAATGGCGCGATCGCGTGGTGGAGCCGCTTTTCGAAAGCCTGCCCGACGAAGTCATCATGGCCAAATTCGCCAGGAAATTCGGTTACGCCGACCGTCTGTTCCGTAATATCGAGATGGAAGACGACGAAACACCGGTCGTTGAAAGCCTCACGCGCGAGTTCAACAAGGGCATGTGGACGGTCGGCTATACCGGGCAATCGCCCGAGCGGATCAAGCTGCACATGGCCAACCAGCACACGTTCGATCGCACCACCTTGCAGGCGGTCGGCGGCCCGGCTGACGGCGATTATTACGGCATGCCATGGCCTTGCTGGGGCACGCCCGAGATGAAACACCCCGGCACGCCCAACCTCTACGACATGTCCAAACCGGTGGCAGAGGGCGGCCTGACCTTCCGTGCCCGGTTCGGTGTCGAGCGGGATGGCGACAATCTGCTGGCCGACGGTGTCTATTCCGTCGGGTCCGAGATTCAGGACGGCTATCCGGAGTTTACCTATCAGATGCTCAGGGATCTGGGGTGGCATACGGACCTGACCGAGGAAGAACGGCGCGCCATTGCGCGGGCCGCGTCGCTGGATGGTTTCAAGGAGGTCGGCGAGGCCGGGATGTCGCCTTTCCCGTCGGACTACGATGATCGGGTCAGCAGCGTGAACTGGAAGACCGATCTGTCGGGCGGCATCCAGCGCGTCGCCATCGCCCATGGCTGCGCACCCTTTGGCAACGCCAAGGCGCGGGCCGTGGTCTGGACGTTCCCCGATCCGGTGCCCGTGCATCGCGAACCGCTCTATACGCCGCGCCGCGATCTGGTCGCCGACTATCCCACTTACGAGGATCGCAAGTTCTATCGCTTGCCGACCATGTATGCCTCGATCCAGAAAAACGACTTCTCCCAGGAGTATCCGATCATCCTGACCTCGGGGCGACTGGTCGAATATGAAGGCGGCGGAGACGAGTCGCGGTCGAACTCGTGGCTGGCCGAGCTTCAGCAGGACATGTTCGTCGAGATCAACCCGCGGGACGCCAACAACCTGGGTGTTCGGGACGGCGCACAGGTCTGGGTCGAAGGGGCCGAAGGGGCAAGGGTCAAGGTCATGGCGATGGTCACCGAGAGGGTCGGGGCCGGCGTGGCCTTCATGCCCTTCCATTTCGGCGGTCATTTCGAAGGCAAGGATCTGCGGGACAAGTATCCGAGCGGTGCCGATCCCTATGTTCTCGGAGAAAGCACGAACACCGCCCAGACCTATGGCTATGACAGCGTAACCCAGATGCAGGAGACCAAGGCCACTCTCTGCAAGATCTCGGCAGCATAAGGAGTAAGGACATGGCAAGAGCAAAGTTTCTCTGCGACGCCGAACGCTGCATCGAATGCAACGCCTGCGTCACCGCCTGCAAGAACGAACACGAGGTTCCCTGGGGCATCAACCGGCGGCGGGTCGTCACCATCAATGATGGCAAGCCCGGCGAACGGTCGATCTCGGTCGCCTGCATGCATTGTTCGGACGCGCCTTGCATGGCGGTCTGCCCGGTCGATTGTTTCTATCAGACCGAGGAAGGCGTCGTGCTGCACTCCAAGGATCTGTGCATCGGTTGCGGATATTGCTTCTATGCATGCCCCTTTGGCGCGCCACAATATCCACAGGCCGGCAATTTCGGTTCGCGCGGCAAAATGGACAAATGCACCTTCTGCGCCGGTGGTCCGGAAGAGAGCCATTCCAGCGCCGAATTCGCCAAATACGGCCGCAACCGGATCGCGGAAGGCAAGCTGCCGATCTGTGCCGAGATGTGCTCGACCAAGGCGCTGCTGGCGGGGGATGGCGATGTGGTCTCGGCCATCTATCGCGAACGTGTCGTCGCGCGCGGCTTTGGCAGCGGGGCCTGGGGCTGGGGTACGGCCTATGAGCAAAAGGGCGGTTAGGCCCTGAACCGGATCGGGCAGCGCACAATGCTCCCGCCCGATCATACCACGCGACGGACCGAACCAAGGATGGGACAAACGAGATGCGCCTTTGCCTACTGACGCTGCTTGTCAGCCTGCTATTGCCGCTGTCTGTCACCGCACAGGACATGTCCGTGCGGCAGTTGACCGAACCCCTCGCGGTCGATCCCGGCAGCGCACCACCGGACGCGAGCGACAGCCGCGCGGCGACCGGCGGCGCACAGACCCTTGCGGATATCCTGGCCCGGCAGCGCGGCGAAAAGATCGACGACAGCTTTCGGCGCAATGCCACTGGAGATCCCGACAGCGCCAGCGGCATCGCTTCCCAACTCGGCACATTGGGCGGCAGTTCGGATTCCGAGCTGCTCCGCGCCATGCGCTATGGCAGCGCCGACATCACCGTGACCTCGCGCAGCCCCGCCGCCGATGTCATCATGCAGGATGGCGGCATGTGGTGGCTGAAGTTCCGGCAAGGGCCTCTGGCGACCTACGGCGCCTATCTTCTGGGCGGCACGCTGCTCCTGTTGGCACTCTTCTTTCTCATCCGCGGCCGCATCCGTATCGACGGCGAAAGGACCGGACGCACGATCACCCGGTTCAGTAGTTTTGAACGGTTTGGTCACTGGCTGTTCGCAGGCAGCTTTCTCGTGCTTGGGGCCACGGGTCTGATCTCGCTCTTCGGCCGCACGGTCATGATCCCGCTCTTTGGCAAGGACATGTTTGCCTCGCTCGCGCTGGCCAGCAAATGGATTCACAACAATGTCGCATGGGCGTTCATGGTCGGGTTGGTCATCGTCATGCTGAACTGGACCCTGCAGAACATTCCCAACAAGCATGATCTGAAATGGCTGGCCATGGCGGGCGGGCTGTTCTCCAAGGGTGTTCACGCGCCCGCGCGAAAGTTCAATGCCGGCCAGAAGATGATCTTCTGGGGATGCGTCATTCTCGGCCTGTCGATCAGCGCCTCGGGTCTGTCGCTGCTGTTTCCGTTCGAAATGCCGATGTTTGCCAAGACCTTTGCCATCCTGAACGATATCGGCGTACCCGGGTGGTTCGGACTTGAACCCTTTCCCGAAGTTCTCGCCGCGCAGGAAGAGATGCAATATGCCCAGCTCTGGCATGCCATCGTCGCCTTTGTCTTCATGGCGATGATTTTCGCCCATATCTACCTTGGCACCATCGGCATGGAAGGCGCATTTGACGCCATGGGTTCGGGCGAGGTCGACGAACAATGGGCGCGCGAACATCACGGCCTGTGGGTCGACGAAGTCAGGGCAAAGGAAGCGGAAAACGCCTCCGCCACCCCAGCCGAGTAACCATGTGGCGCGCGCTCGCCCTGACTGCTGCACTCCTGCCGCTGCCGGTATCGGCACAGGATTTCTTCACGCTCAAGGGCCATGGCGGACCGATCATGGACATCGCCGTTTCGCAATCCGGTCGCATCGCGACCGCCAGTTTCGACAACGCGGTCGGTCTGTGGACCGGTGAAACGCCAAACTGGTTCGAAGGACATCGTGCAGCCGTCAACACCGTCATCTTCGCGGGCGAATCGACCCTGGTCTCTGCCGGCGACGATTTCCAGATACGTGTGTGGGACATCGCTGAAAATCGCGGCCGGACGATCGGTACGCACAAGGGCAAGGTTGTCGACCTTGCCTATTCCCCCTCCGCCAACCTGCTCGCCGCCGCAAGCTGGGACGGGTCCATCAGCCTGTGGTCCTTGCCCGGTCAGGACACCGGCGAACCGCTGGCCACGTTCGACGGCCACGATCAGGGTGTCAACGGTGTCGCTTTTTCTCCGGATGGCGGCACGCTCTACTCGGCATCCATGGACGGCTCGATCCGCCTTTGGGATATCGAGACGGCCAGCGAACGGCAAATCCTCGTCAACCACGGATTTGGCATCAACGAGCTGGTCCTGAACCCGCGGGCCGGTTGGCTCGCCTACGGGGCCGTCGATGGGGTCACGCGGATCGTCGATACGGACACCGGAACCGAACTGCATGACTTCACCCTTGATCGACGGCCCATTCTCGCAATGGCCCTGTCACGCGACGGACGATTCCTCGCAGTCGGGGATGGCGAGGGGTATATCATGGTCATCGACACGCGTCGCTGGCGCGTTGCGCATGACTTTCGCGCCACCCTGCGCGGCCCGGTCTGGGCGCTGGCCTTTTCAAATGATGGCGCCAACATCCATGCGGGCGGCCTGGATGAAGCGATATACAGCTGGCCCCTGGCCAATCTTGACGCGTATGGTCCGATGGCGGCGACCGAACACAGCTATCTCAGGGACCCTGCCGCAATGGATAACGGTGAACGACAATTCGTGCGAAAATGCTCGATCTGCCACAGCCTGACCCCCGGCAGCGGACGCCGCGCCGGCCCGACCCTTTATCGCCTGTTCGGACGCCCGGCCGGTAGCGTACCAGACTACGCCTATTCCCGAGACCTGAGCGCGTCCGGCATCATCTGGGACGCGGAGAGCATAAATGCGCTTTTCGATCTCGGCCCCGATCATTACATTCCCGGGAGCAAGATGCCGATGCAACGGATCACCAACCCCGGCGACCGGGCCGACCTGATCGCCTATATGCGCCGGGCCACAGCCGGAGACACCACAGAATGAAATCCATGCTGAGCGCCTTTGCCATGATCGCGGTGATCGCTGTCGCCGCCTCCTACGGCCTGCACAGGGCGGGCTTCTCCGCCGCCCAGAGCGGCAGCGGCCCCGATGTCCGTCTTGACAGCGAATGAACGACTATCTGACCACGCGCGAGCTGGCCGATCTGCTTCGCATCGGCGAACGTAAGGTCTATGATCTCGCCGGCAACGGAGAGGTTCCCTGTGTGCGGGCGGTCGGCAAGCTGCTGTTTCCCCGTGCCGAGATCACCGCGTGGCTGAACGCCTCACGCAGCGGGCCGCACGTGGCCGACGCCCCCCTGCCCCCGATCATCGCCGGCAGTCATGACCCGCTGCTGGACTGGGCGCTACGCGAAAGCCGTTCGGAACTGGCCAGCTTCTATGACGGGTCCTACGACGGGCTCGAACGCCTCGCCGCGCGTTCGGCACAGGCTGCGGGCCTTCACATCCGCGAGGACAGTGGCTGGAACCGCGACGCCCTGCGCGACGCCCTCGGAGAGGCTCCGGTCGTGCTGGTGCAAATCGCCGAGCGGCAACGCGGGCTGCTGCTCTCCCCCGGAACCGGCGGAGTGTCGGATTTTTCCGACCTCGCCGGGCGACGCGTCGCGCTGCGCCAGGGCAGCGCCGCCAGCCAGCGGGAGTTCGAAACCCGGCTGACAGGGGCGGGCCTGACCCTGCAGGACATCAACCCGCTGCCAGTCCGCGCCCGCACGGAAGAAGAGCTCGCGATTGCCCTGCACGATGGCAAGGCAGAGGTGGGCTTCGGTCTCGGCGCGCTCGCCGGTCTCTACGGGCTCGACTTCATTCCGCTCGCGGTCGAACGGTTCGACCTCGCAATCTGGCGGCGCGCATGGTTCGAACCGCCGCTGCAGAAACTCATGCGCTTCCTCGCCTCGCCCGCCTGCGCCGAACGCGCTGCCGAACTGCCGGGCTATGACCTTTCCGGGCTGGGAACCATCCACTACAACGGCGCCGACGGCTGATCCTTATTCATCTTTGGGAAAATACTCCGGGGTGCCCGAGGGGCAGCGCCCCTCGGCCCCGCCACCTACCCCGACGCATACGGATCTTTCGGGGACCTGTCCGACGACAGGCTGTCCTGGCGCGCCAGGACCAGATCCTCGATGGCATCCGCCAGATGAATACGGTCAATGTGATGATCGCCACGCGCCACGCGCAGGCGATGCGCCCGGATCATCACATCCGCATATGTACAGCCTGCCGGAGGTTCAAAGCGGTAGCTGGCGAGTTCGATCAACAATCCCAGCGGATCCCTGAAATAGATCGAATCCATGAAGCCGCGATCCTTGGGACCCGAATGGTCGATGCCGCGTTCGTCGAGCCGTTCAACCGCTTGCCAGAATGTGGCCTGGCTGACATTGAAGGCCAGATGATGCACGCATCCCGGCTCGGTCGGTGTACGGTCCGGCGTGCCTTTGCGAGTCTCATCGGTAAATACCGTGATCAGACGCCCGTCCCCCGGATCGAAATAAACGTGCCCCTCGCCGGGATTGTCGAGATTTGGCTGATCGAAGACAAATGGCATCCCGAGCACCCCTTCCCAGAAATCGATGGTCGTCTGCCGGTCCGCCCCGGTCAGGGTGATGTGATGCACTCCCTGGGTCTGTAACTTGCGCATGCTGCCTCCTCCCTTTGCACCCAGACTGCCACGCAATATCCCGCCTGTCATCCACGCGAAACCGGCAGGACACCGCCGAGGCTCGGCATGCGCCGCGACAAGTGCGGCGCGCGCCCTTATCTCTGGTGAAAGGAGAGCGTTTCAATGCGACTGGTCTACATCATCCCGGCCCTCGGCTTCTGCGTAGCCCTTATGGCCTCCGCCCTGTCGGTCGATGCCAAGGACAAACCCTATGCCGACAAGGGTTGCCCACCGGGGCTCGCCAAAAAATCACCGTCCTGCGTGCCGCCGGGCCAGGCGAAAAAATACAACGCGCCTTATCGTATCGGCGACCGGATCCTTGACGGCTACGTGATCGTCGAGCGGCCCGGTCGCTATGGGCTGGACCCAAGCCAGACCTATTTCCGCGTCGGGGACAATATCTTTCGGGTCAATCGCGAAACCCGGGAAGTGCTCGATTTCATCGGCGCAGCGGCGGCTCTTCTGGACTGAAGACTGGCAGGCTCACTCCGCGGCCAGCCGCTCTCCGGTCAGCATCGGCTTCAGGTATCGTCCGGTATGGCTGCCCTCCACCTCCGCAACCTCTTCGGGCGTGCCCGTGGCGACAATCTTGCCGCCGCCATCACCGCCCTCCGGGCCGATATCGATGATCCAGTCGGCCGTCTTGATGACATCCAGGTTATGCTCGATCACAACGACCGAATTTCCCTGCTCCACCAGCTCGTGCAGCACCTCCAGCAGCTTGCGGACATCCTCGAAATGCAGCCCGGTTGTCGGTTCGTCCAGAATATAAAGCGTGCGCCCGGTGGACCTCTTGGCGAGTTCCTTTGACAGCTTGACCCGCTGCGCCTCGCCCCCTGAAAGCGTGGTGGCCTGCTGCCCGACCTTAATATAGCCAAGCCCCACCCGCATCAGCGCATCCATCTTTTCACGGATCGACGGCACCGCCTTGAAAAACTCCTGTGCATCCTCGACCGTCATGTCCAGCACGTCGGCAATGCTCTTGCCCTTGAAGCGGATCTCCAGCGTCTCGCGATTGTACCGCGCGCCTTTGCAGGTCTCGCAGGTGACATAGACATCCGGCAAAAAGTGCATTTCGATCTTGATCAAGCCATCGCCCTGGCAGGCCTCGCAGCGCCCGCCCTTGACGTTAAAGCTGAACCGGCCCGGCTTGTAACCGCGCGCCTTGGCCTCCGGCAGCCCAGCGAACCAGTCGCGGATCGGCGTGAAGGCCCCCGTATAGGTCGCCGGGTTTGACCGCGGCGTTCGCCCGATGGGGCGCTGATCTATGTCGATCACCTTGTCCAGATGTTCCAGGCCCTTGATGGTTTCACAAGGCGCAGGGGTCTGCCGCGCACCGTTCAGGCGCATCGAGGCGGTCTTGAACAGGGTTTCAATCGTCAGGGTGGACTTGCCGCCACCGGACACCCCGGTGACACAGACAAATTTGCCAAGCGGGAATTCAGCCGTCACGGATTTCAGGTTGTTCCCGGTCGCCTTGACCACCTTGACCGCCTTGCCCTTGCCCTTGCGCCGCTCTGACGGGATCGCGATCGACCGGGTGCCGGCAAGATACTGCCCGGTGATACTCTGAGCGTTCGCCGCGATCTCGTCCGGTGTGCCCTTCGCCACCACCTGCCCGCCATGCACGCCGGCGCCCGGGCCAATGTCGAAGACATAATCTGCCTCGCGGATCGCCTCTTCGTCATGTTCGACCACAATCACCGTATTGCCCTGATCGCGCAGGTTCTTGAGCGTATCCAGGAGCCGGTCATTATCGCGCTGGTGCAAACCGATACTGGGTTCGTCCAGCACGTACAGCACACCGGTCAGACCGGACCCGATCTGGCTGGCCAGACGGATACGCTGGCTTTCGCCGCCGCTGAGCGTGCCGCTCGAACGCGACAGCGTCAGATATTCCAGACCGACATTGTTCAGAAATCCCAGACGTTCGCGAATTTCCTTGAGGATCGCGCGGGCGATCTCGTTCTTCTGGTTGCTGAGGTAATCCGGTACTTTCTGACACCAGGCATAGGCCTCGCGAATGCTCATCTGCACCACCTGACCCACATGCAACAGCGCGTCCCTGTCACCGGTTGCCGGGCCGATCTTGACGGCCAGCGCCTCTTCGCGCAGCCGGTAGCCACTGCAACTGCCACAAGGCCGGTTATTCTGGTAGCGCTCGAATTCCTCGCGGATCCAGTTGCTGTCGGTCTCACGATAGCGCCGTTCCATGTTCGGGATGACACCCTCGAACACGCGTGTCACCTCGTAAACGCGTCCGCCTTCGTCATAGCGGAAAGGAATTTCTTCCTTGCCCGACCCATAGAGGAACACCTGCTGCACCTTTTCGGGCAGATCCTTCCATTTGGTGTTGCGGTCGAATTCATAGTGCTTTGCAATTGCCTCGATGGTTTGCAGGAAATACGGGCTCTTGCCCTTGCGCCAGGGGGCCAGCGCACCGTCATAGATTTTCAGGTTCTGGTCCGGCACCACCAGCCGCTCATCAAAGAACAGCTCTTTTCCCAGCCCGTCACATTCCGGGCATGCCCCGAACGGCGCGTTGAACGAAAACAGACGCGGTTCGATCTCGGGAATGGTGAAACCACTGACCGGGCAGGCGAATTTCTCGCTGAACGTGATGCGTTCGGCATCGCCCTCACGCGGCGCGGTTTCGAGAATGGCAATCCCCTCGGCCAGGTCCAGCGCGGTGCGCAGACTGTCGGCGAGGCGCGTTTCCAGCCCCTCGCGCACCACCAGGCGATCGACCACCACGTCGATGTCATGGCGGTATTTCTTGTCCAGCGTCGGCGGCTCGTCGAGTTCATAGAATTCACCATCGACCTTGACCCGCTGAAAGCCCTGCTTGCGCAGTTCAACGAATTCCTTGCGGTATTCCCCCTTGCGATCGCGCACGATGGGGGCCAGCAAATAGCCGCGCGTGCCCTCTTCCATCGCCATGATGCGATCGACCATATCCTGCACCTGCTGCGCCTCGATCGGCTCGCCAGTGGCAGGGGAATACGGCGTTCCCGCCCGCGCGAACAGCAGGCGCAGGTAGTCGTAGATCTCGGTGACGGTGCCGACCGTCGAACGCGGGTTCTTGGATGTCGTCTTTTGTTCGATCGAGATGGCCGGCGACAGACCGCTAATATGATCGACATCCGGCTTTTCCATCATGTCGAGGAACTGACGCGCATAGGCCGACAGGCTCTCGACATAGCGGCGCTGTCCCTCGGCATAGATGGTGTCAAACGCGAGGCTGGATTTGCCAGACCCGGACAGGCCGGTGATCACCACGAACTGATCGCGCGGGATATCCACGTCGATACTCTTGAGGTTGTGCTCGCGTGCGCCCCGCACTTCGATATTTTTCAGTTCAGCCATCATGCCCTCGTTTCACGGTTAACACATAGTGACCCCGGGCTGAGTCTCCAACAGAAAAATAAGAACATTACAAGAACGAAAGTCTTTTCGACGCACGAAGGTCTCCGTCCTCGCGACGCCGCCACAGGCATCAGCCGAGTTTTGACAGGGCACACCCTGCCCCGCTAGGATTTATCACGACGCCAACACCGCCCTAAACCTGCGAAAGGGGAGTTTGCGGATGCCTTCGATGTACCTGGTCGCGAACGAGGTCTTCTTTACCTCATACGGGCATATCCAGTTCGTCTTTGATGCCGATGACAGCTATGGCAGCGGTGACGAGCGCGAGATCGAGGTTCAACCGACCTCGCTGGGCTTTGGTGACTGGGATGTCAGCCCGGTTCAGAACCTCGACATCCCCTCTGGTGTCGACAGCGTCGCGGTCAGGCTCGACATGCCGCAGGGCCGCAATGTCTCCGACATCTGGGACCTGCTTGCGAATGTGCGTGATTTCTTTGCCGGGATTACCGTGGACTATCGGCTTGGAATCACGGGGTCCATCGAAGGGCAGAACAGCAACACCTACATCACCACCCTCGCGCATATTGTCGGTCTCGACATTGCCCCGGCTATCGCAACCCTGCTGGCATCGCATCACATCGGCGCGTTGCCCGGTCTCGACCGGAACGTGCTGTTTGACCATATCACCTCGAACGGGAGCGCGCTGCCGCCGGTCGCGCTGAGTCTCGCCGGAACCGATGGGGCCGACATACTCGCCGGCGGCGACGGGGCCGACACCCTGAGCGGTGCACAGGGGCGCGATATATTGCACGGGTTCGGCGACAACGACACGCTTAGCGGCGGAAACGGGCACGACACCATTTTGGGCGGGGATGGCGACGACACGGCCAACGGCAATCACGGGCGGGATCGGATCGCCGGCGAAAACGGCGATGACATATTATCCGGACAGGGCGGCAACGACCGATTGACCGGCGGCGCGGGCGACGACCTGCTGCGCGGCGGGGCCGGGGCAGACTGGCTTGCGGGCAACGCTGGCTCTGACAGGCTCTGGGGTGGCAAGGACGCGGATGTGTTGCGCGGTGGCCGGGGGCATGACGATCTCTTCGGCCAGGGCGGCGATGATGTTCTGCACGGCATGGCTGGCAACGATGTGATGAGCGGCGGCGGCGGGTCCGACGTTTTCCTGTTTGACGGCCTGAGCTACGAAGGACGGGACGAAATCACCGATTTCATGATCGGAACCGACATCCTGCGCATATCCGGGCTGGTCTTTGACGATATCGTGATTGAAGGCGGGGACACGGCTCTCATAGCGCTGGATGACAAGACCGAAATATCGCTGAACGGGATTCCTGCCGCGCATATCGGCGCAAGCGATTTCGAGTTCGTATAGGTCCGCCGATTCGTCATCTCATATCATCACGATCAACGAATGACGGTGGCGCGGGTCGGAATCGTGCGGGTCCGCGTGGCCGCCACTCCCGGTTTTGTTCCACGTCCTGTGGGTGATGGCTGTCCGACCGCGCGAGGGGCGGCCGGACTCCAGGGGCATCACGACAGGTGATGCACCTCTTGCAAGCCGTAGACGGGCGTATCCAGGCCTTCCTGACGGGCCTTGATCTGAAGCGCGAGATACAGCGAATAATGTCGCGACTGGTGCAGGTTTCCACCGTGCAGCCAGAGGTTTGGTTGCTGCGTCGGTTTCCACATATTGCGCTGTTCACCTTCCCATGGGCCGGGATCCTTGGTGGTGTCCGACCCCAGACCCCAGACCTTGCCGATACGGTCAGCGACCTCCTGGCTGATCAGATCGGCGGCCCAGCCGTTCATCGATCCGTATCCCGTTGCCATGACGACAAGGTCGGCTTCGAGACGGGTGCCATCGGACAGAACGACCGCATCTTCCTCGAAATGATCGACCTGTCCTTTAACAAGCTTCACCTCGCCATCGATGATCAACTGGCTGGCACCGACGTCGATGTAATATCCCGATGCGCGGCGCAGGTATTTCATGAACAGACCCGAGTCATCGTCACCGAAATCAAGTTCGAACCCGGCCTTTTCCAGCCCGGCATAAAACGCGGCATCGCGTTCGCGGATCTGATCGTAAACCGGCTTCTGGAATTCATGCATGATGCGATAGGGCAGCGATGCAAAGATCATGTCGGCTTTTTCCGTGGTCACGCCATTGGCCACCGCCTCTTCGGAATAGAGCGCACCGAGCCCGATCTCCATCAGCGAATCCGAGCGCACGATATGGGTCGATGATCGCTGAACCATCGTGACGTCTACGTCATGTTCCCAGAGTGCCGCGCAGATGTCATGGGCCGAGTTGTTTGAGCCGATGACAACCACCTTTTTCCCGGTCCACGCATCCGGCCCCTCGTGTTGCGACGAGTGCTGGATCTCGCCCTTGAACCTGTCCATGCCGGGAAATTCCGGCATGTTCATCTTGCCGGACATGCCCGTTGCCAGAACAAGCTGCGTGGGTTTCAGAACAACTTTTTCACCGTCGCGGTCGACCTCGACGGTCCACTCTCCGGCCTCTTCGTCAAAGCTCGCCTTTGTGACCTCGGAGCGGGTCCAGTAGTTCAGTTCCATAACCCTGGTGTACATTTCCAGCCAGTCGCCCACCTTGTCCTTCGGGGTAAACACCGGCCAGTTATCCGGGAATTTGATATAGGGCAGATGATCGTACCAGACCGGGTCATGCAGGCAGAGCGACTTGTAGCGGTTGCGCCACTGATCACCGGGGCGGTCATGCTTGTCCAGCACGATGGTCGGCACCCCAAGCTGGCGCAAACGTGCACCCAGCGCGATGCCTCCCTGTCCGCCGCCGATGATTACCGTGTAGGGCTGGGTGTCATATCCCAGCGTGGCGGCCTCGGCCTCGCGCTCTTCCTTCCAGGTGCTGCGGTTCTTGGCGGCGCCGTGCCTGGCCCCCATCGGCCGCCGTGTGCGACGTGGTTCTTCATGGCCCTTCAATTCCTGCAAGGCGGTCAGCAAGGTCCAGATGCGGTCATCCCTCAGCCGGATCAGTCCCCAGCCGCGCCCCAACGCAGTTTCAAAGGTGATCCATGCGGTAATGACGCCGCCCTCCTCGGTCGGCATTTCGCCCTCCTGAAGCCTGAAGTCGGATGGTCTGATCGATGCAAGCTGGCTGTCCAGCATGTCGCCGATCTGTGCGGGGCCCTCGGCCGTCTTGATATTCCAGGTAAAGGCCACCAGATCGCGCCAATAGCTGTCGGTTGCAAACTGCGCCTTGATGCGCTCCACGTCGCCGGCGGCAAAGCCTTCGTTCAGCGCGTCCAGAATGGCCTGCGTGCGGGTTGTCACTGTTGAATTGAGCATTGCGTATCCTCCTCATTCGCGTCTCTGTGGCGCAAACTCTGGGTTACGATACCGGCATCACGCCAGTGTTTTAACGGGGTCTGAAACCGAAAACCGTGCCCGCGCCGGGTTGGCGTTGCACGCGCAACAGCGTGCAACACGGTCGCTCAGGCGGGCGGGGTCAGCCCTTCGCGTCGCATCCGTCGCAGCACGGTCGAGCGATTGACCCCCAGACGGCGCGCCGCCTGCGACATGTTCCAGCAGCAGGCTTCGAGCACCTCTTCCAGTGTTTCCTCTGCCGCGATACCGGTGTCGGTTCCGGCCGGTTGCGGCAGGTCGGGCAGGTCGATAACCTCGCCATCGCATAGGGCGACCGCCACATCCAGGAGCCGTTCAAGCTCGTGCAGATTGCCCGGCCAGTCGCGCCCCGCCAGATCGGCGCGCGCGGCGGGGGAAAGGCGCAATTCACCCCCGGTGCGACGCCGCAACAACCGATCAATCAGCCACCCGAGATCCTGACGTCTGCGCAAGGGCGGCAGCGTCAGCACCGCGCCCGACAGACGATAGAACAGTGGTTTGTAAAACTGCCCGTCCTGCACGGCCATGCCCAGGTCGGCGCAGCTCGTCACGATGAGCCGCAATCCCGGTCGCTCATCCAAAAGCGCGGTCAGCAGAACCTGAAGATCGGGCGGCATGTCCTCGACCCGGCGCAGCACGAGCGTGGCACGGGTCTGACCCGGCGGTCCGAGAGCTTCGGTCAGGCGGTGACAGGATTGCGCCGCACACTCGATGCCAATCAGATCACGGCGTTCGCCGCCCGCCACGTGGATCGCCCGCGCCAGCCGCATCTTACCGGTGCCGGTTTCGCCTGACAGGAGCACAGGTACGTCCGTACCGGCGAGCCGTTCTGCCTGTAGCAGCAGTTGTTGCATCGCCGGATCATGGCCCGCCAGCGCATCCATCGGGCCTGCCTTGTTGCGCATTCGACGCGCCAGAGCCCCGCTGCCGCGCGGCGCTTGCGGAGCGATGGCATGACCAAAAAGCGCGCCCCCGTCCGGCATGTTGACAACCCGGTCCTCGGTTGGCCTATCCCGCATGAGGTCAGGCAATTCATCGACCGACAGGTCCAGAAGGGACTCGATCCGCCGCCCCAGCAATCCGCGCCCATCGCCCCCAAAGAGCTTGCCCGCCGCACGGGTAAACCCGATCACGCGGCCAGAGCCATCCAGCGACACCGCCGCTTCGGGATCGACATCCAGAAACTCGGGATTGGCTGACAGGCGCAACACCCATTCGCGCCGACTCTGGGCCATCAGATTGGCCATTTCCACCCGCCGCGCCGAAGCCGACACCAGGCTCATCGCGAGATTCTGGCTGGATTTCGGCAGGGGAGACTGCAAAAGCGAGATATTCAGGACCGCTGCCAATTGCCCCATGCTGTCAAAGATCGGCGCGGCGGTGCAGGACAACGCGGTATGGGCGTTGCCGAAATGGTCATCCTGATGAATCGTTGTTGGTTCGCCCGTCACGATGCAGGCACCGGCAGCATTCGTTCCGGCCAGATCCTCGGACCAGCGCGCGCCCATGAACAGACCCGCGCCCCGCAACTCCGCCTCGAAATCGGGGTCCCCGAAGAAATCGACACAGACCCCTTTGGCATCCGTCAGCAGCACGGTGTAGTTCTGGCGGGCGACCTGCCGAAACAGGGTCTGCAGGCCGGATCGCGCCGACGCGATCATCTGTTCCGCCTGCATCCGGTGTTCACGCAGCTCGGTTTCGGTGACTATATGCGCCGGGTCGGAGCGCGCCGGGTCCATGCCATAGACCTCGACACAGCGCTTCCATGACGCGGATACCGCGCTGTCGCGTCCGGTTGCGCATCCATCCAGAACGCGCTCGATTTCCTCGACATGCTCGCGTGCGATCGTCCCCTCCCTTCATCGCTCTGATCCAGAGGGATAGCACAGAACGACCGCGAAAACGACAAGCCAAAAGGTCGGAGATGCGGCGAAACCCATATCCGACCCCCGATGTTCAGGCAGGCATGCGCAAACCCAGGATCTCGCGGGCCTGCTGCCATGTCGCAACCGGGCGTTCATATTTTTCGCATATCTCGACCGCGCGGCCCACAAGCGCCGCGTTCGACGGGGCCAGCGTATCGCGGTCCATCCGCACATTGTCTTCGAGTCCGGTTCGGGCATGTCCGCCACTGGAAATTGCCCAGTCATTCAACAGGATTTGCCGTGCGCCGATGCCTGCCGCGCACCAGTGGGCATCGCGACCGAACAGACGCTTGACCGTTTCCACATAGTAATCGAACACGTTCCGGTCGGCGGGCATCGCGTTTTTCACCCCCATTACGAATTGTACATAGGGTGTGTCCCTGATCTGGCCCATCTCGTGCATCTCTGCCGCCTTGAGGATGTGGCTCAGATCGAAGGCTTCGATTTCCGGTTTGACGTCGTGCTCCAGCATCTCCGAGGCCAGCCAGTCAACCAGATCCGGCGGATTCTCGTAAACGCGGGTCGGGAAGTTGTTCGAGCCGACCGACAATGACGCCATGTCCGGGCCGAGCGGCAACATGCCGCCACGGGCGCGGCCCGCCCCCGACCGCCCGCCTGTCGAAAACTGGATGATCATGCCGGGACAGTGCTTTTCCAGACCCTCTTTCAAGCGTGCGAACTTGTCGGGATCGGATGACGGTGTCTGATCGCTGTTGCGCACATGCGCATGGCAAATCGTGGCGCCGGCCTCGAATGCCGCGTGGGTCGACTCGACCTGTTCGCTGACCGAAATCGGGACCGCCGGATTGTTTGCCTTGGTCGGCAATGAGCCGGTGATCGCAACGCAGATGATGCAGGGTTTTGCCATGATGCCTCTCACATGTCGAAAAAAATGGTCTCGTCCGGACCCTGAAGATGGATATCGAACCGATATTCGCCCACGGAAACCTTTTTGGCCAGCAGGGTCGGGATACGGTTCTGATGCTCGATCCGTGTCAGGATCGGGTCGGTCGCGTTGGCAGCCGCCTCGTCCTCGAAATAGATGCGCGTGTGCAGGCCGATATTGATGCCACGCGCCACCACCCATGCGGTGATATGCGGCGCCTGCATCCGCCCGTCCGGGAACGGAACCGCGCCGGGTTTGACCGTTTCAAAGCGGAACTCGCCGGTCGTCATGTCGCCGGGCGATCGCCCCCAGCCGCGGAAATTCGGATCGGCCCGGCCCCGGGTCTCGTTGGTCGAGGGGAACAACCCGGCCGCATCCGGCTGCCAGATCTCGACCAGCGCATCGCGCAGCGGCGTGCCCGTACCGTCATAGACGATCCCCCGCAAGGTGATCTCCTGCCCCTGTACCGGGCCGGTTTTCATCGACGCGCCAAGATCGCCGCCGTAAATCTCGATCCCGGTAAAGTTCGGCGTGCATCCGATATGCACATAGGGGCCGGCGGTCTGGCTCGGGCTTTCCTTGAGATAGGGAGGTTGCCGCGTCATGATCAAAGGCCCTCCAGGCGGTTCTCGAAACAGCTCTGACGGCGGCCACGCAGCACGATATCGAACCTGTAAGCGCGGCTGTCCATCGGCACCGTGTGATGCATGTCCAGAAGCGCGGTCAACGCATCCACCGCTTCCTGCGATTTCAGCCCGCCCACGATCGGGCAGAGCCTGATATGCGGGTCGCCCTCGAAATACATCTGGGTGATCAGCCGCTGTGCAAATCCGTGTCCGAAGATCGAGAAATGGATATGCGCGGGCCGCCAGTCATTCATGCCATTCGGCCAGGGATAGGGTCCGGGCTGGATCGTGCGAAATTCATAGGATCCGTCATCGGCCGTGATCGTGCGCCCGCAGCCCCCGAAATTCGGGTCAAGCGCCGCCTGATAGCTCTCTTTCTTGTGACGGTATCGCCCGCCCGCGTTGGCCTGCCAGAATTCGATCAAGGCGCCCGGCACGCCCCGCCCCATTTCATCCAGCACCCGGCCATGCACGATGAGCCGGGGACCAATCGCGCTCTCGCCCGGCCTGGCAAAATTGTGGATCAGGTCGTTATCGAGCTCTCCGATCGTGTCGTGACCGAACACCGGCGATGTTTCCTCGCTCAGGGTCGTCGGAAAGGACAGCAACGCCGCCTGCGGGCTGCGCTTGACGCTGGTCTTGTAGCGCGGCGTCAGCGCGTCTGGCTGCCAGTCACGATCGCGCGGTACAAATCCGCCGGCTTGCTTGATCAGGCTCATAACGCGACCCCCAGTTCGGTGAATGTTTGCTTCGCCAGCTTGATCGCGTGGTTCGCCTTGGGCACGCCGGCATAGACCGCCACATGCAGAAAGGCCTGCATGATCTCGTCCGGGGTCGCACCGGTATTCCGGCTTGCGCGAACATGCATCGGAATTTCCTCGAAATTGCCCGTCGCGGCCAGAAGCGCAAGCGTCAAAAGGGACCTATCCCGCCGCGAGATGGTATCATCTGCCCAGAGCGTGCCCCACGCCCCTTCGGTAATCATCGTCTGGAACGGCGTGTCAAACGCGGTCCTGGCCGCTTCGGCGCGATCCACATGCGCATCGCCCAGCACCTCGCGGCGCACGGTCATGCCCGCTTCAAATCGATCTTGCATGGCATCTCTCCTCATCATCGGTGCCGAAACGGCCAAATCCCTTGCGCGTCCTCAATATGGCAGGCCAACGTAATTCTCTGCCATCGCCTGTTGCGCCGCCCTGTTCGCACGCAGAAACTCCAGCTCGGCCAGTTGCATCTTGAGGTCAAAGGCGGATTGATCCGGATAGCGATGCAACAGCGACGAAAACCACCACGAGAATCGCTCGGCCTTCCAGACGCGGGCAAGCGCCCTTTTGGAATAGGCGTTGATCCCGGCCTCGGACCCGTCCCGGTAATACTCTCGCAGGGCGTTGTAGAGATAATGCACATCCGACGCCGCGGTATTCAGCCCCTTGGCACCGGTGGGCGGCACGATATGCGCAGCATCACCACAGAGGAACAGCCGCCCCCAGCGCATCGGTTCCGTCACGAATGACCTCAGCGGCGCAATGGATTTCTCGATCGACGGCCCCGTCACCAGCGTGTCGGCCTGCGCCTTGGGAATGCGCCGTTTCAGTTCTTCCCAAAATGCCTCATCCGTCCAGTCGGCGGGGCTGTCGCTCAGCGAACACTGGATATAATAGCGGCTCAGATGGTCATTGCGCATGGAGCACAGCGCAAAGCCGCGTTCGGAATTGGCATAGATCAGCTCGTGATTGACCGGTGGGGTTTTGCTCAGCACACCCAGCCAGCCGAAGGGATAGATCTTTTCATATTCCCGCCGCACGGTCAGCGGAATGGCCTGGCGACTGACCCCGTGAAAGCCGTCACATCCGGCGACGAACTCGCAATCGATCCGGCGCGCCGTGCCATTGCGGGTGTACTGCACATGGGGCCGGTCGGTATCGGCGTCGCGGATCATGACGTCGTCGACCTCGAACTCGATCTTGCCGCCCGCCTTTTCGCGCGCATCATAGAGGTCACGGGTCACTTCGGTCTGCCCATAGATCAAGACGGGGGTGCCGGTATGCTCCGCAAAGTCGATGCGGAATATCTCGGATCCGTACGAGATCAGCGCACCGTCATGCGAAAAGCCCTCCGCATGCATCCGCCCGGCGCATCCGGCCTCTTCCATAAGCCTGACAAGACCCTGCTCCAGAACCCCGGCGCGGATACGGCCCAGCACGTAATCCCGCGTCTTGCGTTCGAGAATGACACTGTCGATGCCGTTCACATGCAAAAGTTGCGACAGCAAAAGACCTGCCGGACCGCCTCCGATGATCGCAACCTGTGTTCGCATTGTCCTCTCCCAACCGGTTGCACGCAGGTTAATTGACCTTATCCTGTATGAAAAATGACAAATTGCGCCGGTAACTTGCCAATATGGAATACAAGAAATATCGCCAGATCAAGATGCGGCACCTGCTGGCCTTTGTCGAAACCGTGCGCTGCGGTAGCCTCAAGGCGGCATCCGAGCGCATTTTCCTGACCCAGCCCGCGATTTCCAAGACTCTGAAAGATCTTGAAACCATTCTTGGCGTATCACTCATGCACCGGGATCGCGGCGGTGTCGTGCTCACCCGAGAGGGGGCTGTGTTTCGCCAGTTCGCGGAACAGTGCCTTGCCGCGCTCAGCCACGGGCTGGCCAGTCTGGACGCGCTGAGTTCCGGTGCGGCCACTCCGCTGCGGATCGGTGCCCTGCCCAGCGTTGCGGCAGACCTGTTGCCCGACGTGATCCAGCGTTTTGCGGAACTGTCACCGCCCACGCCCGTCACCGTCGAGGATGGCCGCATCGGCAGCTTGCTCGAGAGATTGCGCTCGGGCGATCTGGATCTCGTCGTCGGGCGTATGCCCCGCCCCGAGAGCATGGCAGGGCTTTCCTTCACCCAGCTCTACGCCGAACAGGTGGTATTCGCCGTGGCAGCCGATCATCCGCTGGCCCATGCCACGCGGCTGGATGCGCTTTCGGACTGCCGCATTCTCTACCCGCCCAAGGGTGCAGCCATCCGCCCGCTCGTCGACCGTTTCCTGATCGCGCATGGCGTCGCCGATTGGACAAATCGCATCGAAACCGTATCCGGGGCCTTTGGGCGCGCAATGACGCTGGGCCCGGCGCGGGCGATCTGGATCATCAGCCAGGGCGTCGTCGCCCGCGACATCGCGGCGGGCCGCATGGTCGCATTGCCGATCGACACCCGCGCGATGGCCGGACCCGTGGGCATCCTGGCGCGGGCCGAAGAAGACCCCACCCCGCCCGTCCGGCTTTTCCGACAAGCCATTCTGGACGCGACAGGCAAAGCAACGGCGCGTTGATCAGCCGGCGTCTTTCGCGCCGATATGGCGGATTTGCCTCAGGAGCCGATCCGCATTGTCGAGCGCGGCACCGGAGAGTTCGAGCATCGCTGGCAATGTCATCCACTCCACCGCCCAGGCCGCACCGGACCGCTCCTGCTCGTGGATCATCGATTGCGCCAGTATCCCCTGATGACCACCGACAACCCGCGCGAGCGCGACCAGAACCTCGGACCGGACCGGATTCTGCTTGTGCGGCATGGCCGATGACCCGCCCGCCCGGTCAAGCCGCACTTCGTCGATCCCCTGCTGCGCCATCAGCGCGATATCCTGACCGATCTTTCCCAATGTCCCGCAGAGCGCGGTCAGCCAATGTCCGATCTCGAGCATGACGGCGCGATCAGTATGCCAGACCGGCGAGACGCGCAGCCCAAGTGCTCTGGCAACACTTGCCGCGACGGTTTCGGCGCAACCGGCTGGCGCATCGCGCAGACCGACCGCGCCGCCCACCTGCACCACGCCGATCTCGTCGATCAACAGATCCAACCGCTCTCGCCGGGCACGCATCGGGGTGCGCCAGTCCTCGATCCGATCCCCGGCGGTGATTGGCAACGCCAACTGCATCCGAGTGCGCCCCGAAATCGGATTGTCGGCAAATCGCGCGTCGAGATCCTCAAGACGGCGCAGGATTGCATCGCAACGGCTTTTGAAGATCGCGAGCACCGCGCGCACCGTCAGGATCATCGCGGTATCGATGACATCCTGGCTCGTGGCACCGGCATGGATGGCCGCGCGGGCCTCTTCGGGCAGAGCGGCTTTCATCTGGCGCACCAGCGCGGGCACAGGCAGCCCATCGACATCCGATCCCCGCGCCAGCGCCGCGAAGTCCGGCTCGAACCGCGCGATCGCGGCAAGCGCTTCGTCCGCAATATCGGACGGAACCGCCCCGGCATCCCGCAAGGCGCGGGTCCAGGCGGTTTCGAATTGCACCATCCGGGCGCAGAAGCGATCGGCTGAGAACTCTGCAGCGACGTCCTCGTCCTGAAACAGGGTGCCCCACAGTTGCGTTCGGGTGAGTGCGTTGCTCATACTGGCAGACCTACGTTCCTTTCGGGATCAGAACAAGCGGCACTATGAGCGTCCAATCCTGTGTTTCGCAAGAGCCGGTCAGGCCACATTGTCCGCAGCGTCGCGCGAGAGCGCGTCCGCAGGGCAAGCAGTCCGATGTTCAGGCCACCTCGCGCGGGGCCGTCCGCGCCGCCAGCCTGAGCGGGACCGGCACCGTGAGGATCACAAGGCATATCACGACCATCGCCACTCCGATCCAGCCAAGGGCGGGCAAACGCTCTCCAAGCACAATCATCGCCAACAGAGCGGCGACAACCGGTTCCAGCAGGGTGATGATCGTTGCCGTGCTGGCCGCCACACGGGCCAGCCCGAACCCAAAGCACAGATAACCAAGGAACATGGGCACCACGGCCATGTAAATCCCGACAGCGGCATTCGTCCAGGACGCCAGGAACGGAGCACCCGTCACCAAGAGCACCGGCAACAGGAACACTCCACCCAGACCAAAGGTCGCGCCCATCGCCACAGAAGAGCGCATGCCCCCCAGCATCATTTTCCGCGCCGACCAGGAATAGAGCGCATAGGTCAAACCGCCAATCGTGCCCAACAAAACACCGAGCGGGACCGAGTCTCCTCCGATTGCCTCGTGTTGGGACAGGCTCTCGGCACTACAGATCAGCGCCATGCCGATCAGCCCGATCAGGGCACCGATGGCCCAGCGCCGCGACAGCCTGACACGATCCAGCAGGTATTCGATCAATGCAGACAGCAACGGAGCCGACCCGAGTGTGATCACGGTACCGATGGTCACGCCGGCCAGACGCATCGCGCCATAGAAGGCCAACGGGTAGATTGCCACCGCAAGCGCGCCAGCGATCAGCAGACCACGCTGATCCCAGAGCATCCAGCGTGCGCGCACGATGCCCCGGGCCGCCACCAGGGCCTGTGCGATGCCGCCAATCCCCATCGCCGCGGCACCGATGGCCGCCGCGCTCACATCGGGCGCAAAGCGCGCGGCGGTGCCGGTCGTTCCCCAGACAACCGCCGAAAACAGGATCGCGATCACCCCCCAGGCATGGCCCGACATCATGTCAGAGTTCCTTCAGCATGTCCTGGACAATCGCCCGCGCCGCGCGGATACGGGCCGTGTCGCCTTCAAGCCCGGCCCGGACCATCGCCCCTTCGAGCAGAAATGCAATATGCTCGGCGATCCGCGAAACCCGCTGCGGGTCGTCGGGAAGCAGTTCGGCGAGATGCGCGGTCAGGATCGCCTCGACCTCTTCCTTGTGCCTGCGCACCGCGTCGCGTCCTTGCTCTCCCGCCTCAAGCTCTGCCGCCGCGTTCAGCAATCCGCACCCGCGGAATCCCCGCTCATAGTCAAATTCCGCGTGATCCCGATAGGCATCGAATACCGCCAGCACGCGCGCACCCGGATCGCAGGCCGACGCGACCCGCCTGTCATACAGCGCCATCCATTCGGCATGGCGGGCGTCGAGGTAGGTGTTCACGAGATCCGCCTTGGAGGCGAAGTTGTTATAGAGGCTCTTCTTGGCAACCCCGGCACGGGCCACAATGGCGTCAATCCCGGTGCCGCTGATGCCGTGGTTGTAAAACAACTCCATCGCCGCCTTTAACAGCCGATCCCGCGCAGGTGCTTTTGACACGGAGTTCGTTTTGGTCATCGCGATTCTCAACATAGTAGGTAGACCGGTATACCTATAATTCTGATCCACGAAAGTTCAACGATTCTCTTAGCGCCTCTCGGCCGTTAATCCGCATCACCGGCGCGACGGCGGGCTTTCACAGCCCGCAGATGGTGCCGCTACCCGGCATCCGGCGCGCCAAGGCCTCGGGAAATCGTGCTCGCTGCAACGCGGACCAGTTCGCCAATCTCGGCAATACGGTCCAAGCCCATCCTGTTCGTAGGTCCGGAGACCGAGATCCCCGCGACTGCTTCGCCATAGAGGTTGAGGATGGGCGCCGCGACACAGCGCATGCCGCCCGTGCGCTCTTCATCGTCGAATGAATAACCCTGCGCCCGGATCTGTGCCAGTTCGGCGCGCAACCCGTCGGGCGTGGTGATGGTTTTGTCGGTGAACCGGTCCTGACGACAGGTCCGGAAATAGCGGGCCAACTGCTCTTCGCCCAGCCTCGACAACAGCGCCTTGCCGATCCCCGATGCATGCATCGGCGACAGGGTGCCAGGCGGGAAAAAGGCGCGTATGGATTCGTTCGTTTCCACTTGCGATACAAACATCACTTCGCCTTGCCGTTCGATGCCGAGGTTCGATGTTTCCCCGGTGGCCTGCATCAGTTCGTGCATGACCGGTCGGCTCCGTTCGGCAACGCTGCTGCGCCGCAGAAAGGCCGAGCCAAGCCGAAACGCCGTCGGACCGATATGCCAGGCCTGCGCCGCCGGGTCCATTTCCACGTATCCGCGCGCTTCCAGCGTGCTGAGCACCCGGTAGATCGTTGCCGGAGATTGATCCAGTTCCGTCGAGATCTCGGTCAGGGTCAGCCCGCCGGAATTCGTCAGCCTGTCGAGCACTTCCAACGCCCGGTCCAACGACTGGATCGTGATTTGCGCCGTCTTCCCCGAGAAGGATTTCGGACGGCCGCGCTTGCGGGGAGTCTCTTTCGCCATGCCTGCTCCGCAGATTGTTTTGCTGCGAATATTCTGTTCTGAAAATTCATTCTACTCAATGAAAAAACCAGTACATTGATTTTGTGAAATAAATTATGAATTTCTCATTTTGAAAAATAATTTCAAAAAAATTTCCAACCCAAAATTCATGAGCTAAGCTCTGGTCGACCGCCAAAGGAGGGCGCTGCCATGAGTTTTCAGAACCCCGTATTCATCCCCGGCCCGACCAACATGCCCGAGGAGTTGCGCAAGGCGTGTGACCTGCCGACGATCGACCACCGTTCGCCCATGTTTGGTAAAATTCTGCACCCGTGCATCGAAGGGGTCCGCAAGGTCCTGCGCTCGGACGACGCCCGGATCTTCTTTTTCCCATCCACCGGAACGGGCGGCTGGGAAACCGCACTGACCAATACGCTATGCGCGGGGGACGGTGTTCTCGCCGCGCGCAACGGCATGTTCAGCCACCGATGGATCGACATGTGCCAGCGTCATGGCCTGAATGTGACGATTATCGAGACGCCGTGGGGACAGGGCCTGCCCGCAGATCGCTACGAAGAAATCCTGCGCGCCGATACCAACCACCGGATCAAGGTGGTTCTTGCCACGCATAATGAAACCGCCACCGGTGTGAAATCCGATATCGCCGCGGTGCGGCGCGCGCTTGATGCCGCGAACCATCCCGCGCTGCTCTTCGTGGACGGGGTCAGTTCCATCGGCTCGATGGATTTCCGGTTTGATGACTGGGGCGTGGATGTTGCGGTCACCGGCAGCCAGAAAGGGTTCATGCTGCCTGCAGGTCTGGCCATCGTCGGCTTCAGCGCGCGCGCCATGACAGCGGTAGAAACCGCCACCCTGCCCCGCACGTTCTTTGACGTGCGCGACATGGGCAACAGCTATGCAAATAGCGGTTTCCCTTATACGCCGCCGGTCGGGTTGATGAACGGGCTGATGCTGTCGCTGGACATGCTGCTTGGCGAGGGGCTGGACAATGTTCATGCCCGCCACCACCGGATCGCCGAGGGCGTGCGCCTTGCCGCGCGGGCCTGGGGGCTGGACCTTTGCGCCGCGTCCCCCGACCTCTATTCCGACACCGTTTCCGCCATCCGCACCCCCGAAGGTTTCGACGCAACCGACATCGTGACGCGCGCCGCCAGCGAATATGGCATGGCGTTCGGGGTCGGCCTTGGGGATGTCGCCGGCAAAGTGTTCCGTATCGGGCATCTGGGCAGCCTGACCGACGCGATGATGCTGTCCGGACTTGGCGTTGCCGAGATGGTGATGGCGGATCTGGGGTTGAACGTCCGGCTTGGGTCGGGCGTGGCCGCCGCGCAGGAGTTTTACCGCCACGGATCGGGCACCGCACACCGGGCCGCAGCATGATGAAGGACAATGTTGGCATGAATATCCCGACACTCGACGACATGCTTGCCGCGCATGAGCGTATCAAGCCGCATATCCACCGCACGCCGGTTCTGACCTCGCGCTTTCTCAATGACCTGACCGGGGCCGAGTTGTTTTTCAAATGCGAGAATTTTCAAAAGGCCGCGGCGTTCAAGGTGCGCGGCGCGTCCAACGCGGTGTTCGGCCTGAACGACGACGCGGCGAAACATGGTGTTGCCACCCATTCGAGCGGCAATCACGCGCTGTCACTGTCCTATGCGGCCGGGCGTCGCGGCATTCCCTGTCATGTGGTCATGCCGCGCACCGCGCCGCAAGCCAAGAAAGACGCCGTGATCGGATATGGCGGCAGGATCACGGAATGCGAGCCGTCGACCAGCAGCCGCGAAGCCGTCTTTGCCGAGGTTCAGGCGCAGACAGGTGCCGACTTCGTGCATCCCTATAATGACCCGAGGGTAATCGCGGGTCAGGGTACGTGTTCGCGCGAATTGCTGGAACAGGTTGACGGTCTGGATGCCGTAATTGCGCCGATTGGCGGCGGCGGCATGGTTTCGGGCACCTGCCTGACACTGTCGAACCTTGCGCCAGATGTCGAGATCTTCGCGGCGGAACCTGAACAGGCCGACGATGCCTATCGCAGTTTCAAGGCCGGGCACATCATTGCCGATGATGCGCCGGTGACGGTGGCTGACGGGCTCAAGGTGCCGCTCAAGGATTTGACGTGGCATTTCGTCAGCAACCACGTAACCGACATTCTGACCGCGTCGGAACAGGAAATCATCGACGCGATGCGGATGATCTGGGCGCGAATGAAAATCGTGATGGAGCCATCCTCGGCGGTGCCTCTCGCCACGATCCTGAAGAATCGCGAAAGGTTCGCCGGTCGGAGAATCGGCGTGATCGTGACTGGCGGCAACGTCGATCTGGACAAACTGCCGTGGATGAACGGCTAATCTTGGAGAGCTAAGATGAACGCACAGACTGAATTTGACAATCTCGAAGTCGGGTTTGACGTGCCAGCCCTGCCCGGCATGGACGCGGCCGACATTCAGACGCCCTGCCTCGTGCTCGATCTCGACGCGCTGGAATACAATATCAGGAAGATGGGCGATTACGCGCGCGAACACGGGATGCGCCACCGGGTGCACGGCAAGATGCATAAATCCGTCGATGTCGCCAGGCTGCAGGAACGGCTTGGCGGCGCGGTTGGTGTTTGTTGCCAGAAGGTGTCCGAGGCCGAGGTTTTCGCCCGTGGCGGCATCAAGGACGTGCTGGTGTCAAACCAGGTGCGCGACCCTGCCAAGATCGACCGCCTTGCGCAATTGCCCAAACTCGGCGCGCGGACCATCGTCTGTGTCGACGATGTGAACAACGTGGCCGACCTGTCGGCAGCGGCCCGAAAACATGGCACCGAACTTGAGGTCTTTGTCGAGATCGACTGCGGTGCCGGACGATGCGGCGTGACGACAACCCCGGCGGTGGTGGAAATAGCCAAGGCGGTCGAGGCCGCGCCAAATCTGAAGTTTACAGGTATTCAGGCCTATCAGGGCGCGATGCAGCATCTGGACAGCTATGAAGCGCGCAAGGAAAAGCTCGATATCGCCATTGGCATGGTCAAGGATGCGGTTGCCGGCCTCAAGGCGGAAGGCATCGACTGCGAACTGGTCTCGGGCGGCGGCACCGGCAGCTATTATTTCGAATCCAACTCGGGCGTGTACAACGAATTGCAATGCGGTTCCTACGCCTTCATGGACGCGGATTATGGCCGGATCCTCGACAAGGACGGCAACCGTATCGACCAGGGCGAGTGGAAAAACGCGTTCTTCATCCTGACCCAGGTGATGAGCCATGCCAAGGCGGACAAGGCGATCTGTGATGCCGGTCTCAAGGCGCAATCGGTCGATAGTGGCCTGCCGTTCATCTTTGGCCGCGATGACGTCGAATACATCAAGTGTTCGGACGAGCACGGTGTGATTTCCGACCCGCAGGGGGTGCTCAAGGTCGGGGAAAAGTTGCGGCTGGTGCCCGGTCATTGTGATCCCACCGCCAATGTTCACGATTGGTATGTCGGTGTACGCAACGGCAAGGTCGAAAGCCTCTGGCCCGTATCCGCACGCGGCAAGGCGTATTGACACTGCCAATTCCGGTTATCTCCCCTGTGGCGGGGTTCGGTTGTCATCCGGCCCCGCCGTTTTTTTCAGATCAGATAAGGTATCGACATGATCATCGTTCCCGAGCGTGAAATCGCAGACCTGATGACCCGTGAGGCAGCGTTTGACGCGGTCGAGCAGGTCTTTGCCTCAATGGCGTCCCGCGACGCCTACAACTTCCCGGTCGTGCGCGAGGCAATTGGCCATGCCGACGCGCTCTACGGATTCAAGGGCGGCTTTGACCGCGCGGGCATGACGCTTGGCCTCAAGGCGGGCGGTTACTGGCCCAACAACCTTGAACAACACGGGATCATAAACCACCAGTCGACGGTCTTCCTGTTCGATCCGGATACCGGCAAAGCCAACGCCATGGTCGGCGGCAACCTGCTGACCGCGCTGCGTACGGCGGCGGCCTCGTCGGTTTCGATCAAGCATCTTGCGCGCGCGGATTCCAAAATCATCGGCATGATCGGCGCAGGGCACCAGGCCACGTTCCAATTGCGCGCGGCGCTGGAGCAGCGGAGCTTTGAAAAGGTGATAGGCTGGAATTATCATCCCGAAATGCTGCCAAACATCGAAAAGGTGGCAATCGACGCCGGTCTGCCCTTCGAGGCGGTATCGCTGGATCGGATGCAGGATGCGGATGTGATCATCTCGATTACCTCGGCCTTTGCGCCGTCGCTGATGGCCGACCACGTCGCGCCCGGCACGCATATCGCCTGCATGGGCACCGACACCAAGGGTAAACAGGAAGTCGAAGCGGCGTTGCTGGCACGCGCAACCGTGTTCACCGACGAAATCGCACAATCGATCAGCATCGGCGAAGCACAGCATGCCATCGCCGATGGCACCCTGGATCAGGACCAGATCACCGAAATCGGGGCGGTGATCAACGGCACCCATCCCGGCCGCAGTTCGGATCAGGAAATCACCCTGTTTGACGGCACGGGGGTCGGCCTGCAGGATCTCGCGGTCGCCTCGGCAGTCGTCAGACTGGCGGTGGACAAGGGTATCGCGATCGAGGTCGATTTCTGAACCCGCACACCGCCGCGTTTAGTCTTGCACGTCGGCGGTCAGATCGGTCACGATCCTCTCGATCCGGGTCAGCCATTCGCCTTTTTGCGCGTCCACATGCGCCATCATCGCCTTGATGAAGGCAATCTGGTCCCTGATGGAAGCGGTCTGGCGGAAGGATCCGCCTCTCCGCCACGCGCGATCGAGCCAAAACCGGATTTCCGTCTCGGCCTTGGTATCCGCGCGCTCCGGGTCCAGCAATCCGCGCAGGACATCGGTCTGCGGCCGCACGATGCCGTTCCAGAAGCTCGGCTCCAGACGTTCCTGCACACCGCTCTCCGCAGCCAGCCGGTCGAGCCAGACCGCGGCAGAGCGGACCGTCTGATCGGTGTAGGTCTCGTCCAGCGCGCTCAGGATCACCACACCCGTCAGCCAGTTGATACCGGCGTAAAGATTGATGCGCTCGGAATCGTCGGCAAGCGATTTGAGCAGCGCCGCATGGTAATTCTCGGTCATGCGTTTCAACGTCTTGACGCGTGTGGCGCCGGTGTCTGACAAGGCCTGACATTTCAAGGCAGCTCCCCGCAGGCACAGCCGGTACGCGGAGGGTTCTCCGCCCGACAACGCGTCAAGCTGATCATAGCTCGCCAGCGCCTCCTTGACGGCGGCGCGCACGCGCCGGGCGGCGGCGGTTCTGTCCTTGCGGGTTTCGCAGGCACGCCACGCACGGCTGGCCTGCCGCACACCGAGATCGACCAGCCGGTGCTTGGCATCAAGCGAGCCGGGCCGCCCGGTGGCCCGCATCGCCTTGTCGAGATAGCTGATCGCCGTATCAAAGGCGTTGAGACGCGAATAGGCCTTGCCCATCTCGGCACGCCACGCACCGTCCGTTTCCCAGTCAGGCTTGGCACTGAGTTCGATATCGACCAGCTGCGCCATCAGCGCAGCGCGCCCCTGTCGTGTCGAGCCGGCCTTTTCCGCGATATTCCGCGCCGCCTTGGTCGCCTGATCGGCCGAGTAATAGCGCGTCTGCGGTGCTTCGCCGGTCTCCGCGGCGATGTCACGGAAACGATAATCGGGATCGCCGTAACATTGGTATGCGCCCCAGGTATTGGTCTCTGGATATGCCTGGAACACCTGTTCCCGCGCTAGATGGACCGACTTGCCAAACGTATGCCCCGCAAGCATCGCGGTATAGAAACTGCGCGCGAACTGCTTGGCCGCGTCGTCGTCCACCTCCCAACCCGCGGCGATCACCGCGCGCACACCGCGCTCGACAAACGCCACCGAGAGGCTGGCTGCGATCTCGTTGACCTCGGTTCCCACATGCCCGAGATGGCAGCAATTCATGAACACGAATTCAGGCACGTAACGCATCTGGTTGATTTCGGAAACCGTGAGAAACAAATCCTTGCCGAGCACCATGCCCGTCCGCGCAAAACGGTCGGATTGATAGACCCCGTGCCCCGCCAGATGAATGAGCTTGGCGGGTCTCAGGATCATTTCCTTGATAACCTCGACTCCCTTTTGGGGCTGATCGAGGTAAGTCGTTTTCCAATCCGCCTTTTCCAGGAGTTCCTTGACGATCCGGGCCTCTTCCTGCGCCCCCACGAGCGCCGGCAGATCGCTCTTCGGGTCGCCGACGACCAGCGCGCTGGATTCACCGGGGCGTGGCACTTTGGGTCCGGACGTGATCAGCCGTCGGATCACCGGCGCGCGCACGACCAGCGGCCCGGTTTCACGGTTCTGGACAGTGTCCTCCGCAGGCCGGACGCCGGTGAATTCATAGCGCTTGAAATCATCCTCCATCAGTTCCCAGGGATATGCCGCCGTCTGCTTGTCGAGGATCAGCATGATGTTCTCGTTGTTCCGGGCAAAAGACTTCATGTCGCCCGGAACAAGCAATTCGAACAGCAGCCTGCCTACATCCCGGTTGCTCGTGGTGCCGTCCGTTCGCTGGGTCAACAACTGTTGCAGCACATGGGGCTGATAGGCCGACGTCAGAAAATCAGCGCGTGAATTGTCGCTGATCGCGGTAAAGCTGAGATCGAGATTGGCAGACCCCCTGGCGTCACCCGCGTCGTTCTGTGCGGTCACCGTGATCCGCTTCCACCAGTCCCGCTGCATGCCGTAATGCGTGCGCACGCGTGCATCCCGCACCGTGCGAATTTCACCATCGAAAGCGAACACATCGCCCATGCGCCCCATTGACTGCACATAATCCAGCGCGCTTGCGGCCTGAAACGCCGTATCGTCGAACAGTTCGACGAACTCCAGATGTTCGATGGGCGTCTCTCCAAGCGCCTCGTTTGCCTCGGCCACGGCCTGAAGGATCGCCTCGACGCTCTGTTGTATCGTGATATTCGCGCCCATGTGGCCGATCAGCAAGGTCGACAGGCCAAGCGGTGCGAGCGCCGCGTTGCCCGCAGGAGACGATTCCTTGCGGCGCTCGCGCGTCACCAACCCGTAGCGCAGGACCGCTTGCCGGAACGTGTCCTTCAACTTGCCGGGCGTAAGCGAACCATAGGTCCCCAGGCCGACCACGACCGCACCCTGCGGCGCCCGATCCTCGCGCAGGATCACCTCGCAGGTTTCAAGTTCGCCGGGATAGAGACCGAGATTGCGCACATTCGTCAGGGTGTAATCCAGACATTCATCAAGCGCCTTTTCCGCACCCATCATCGGATCGTCGATATGGTGTCCCACGGCGACCGGATAACTTGCAAACCGCAGGTTGCCATGGCGTACCGACACCTTGGTCGTGCTCACCTGTCTGGCAACAGTCGTTGGCGCGGCGCCGCTGCCCCCCAAGAAATCATCGATGATATCCTGGTGATCCGGGAACAGCTCGATCGGCTTGTCCACAACCGGGGTCGGGGTCGTGTCGGCGGTGCGGCTGGTCCTCGGCTTGTGCTGTGACAGGCGCGCGGTCGTACCGGTCTGCAAGAGGTCCAGATAGGCGGGAAAGGCCTCGCGGGTCCGCGGCAAGTCGCCATGGATTGCATCAACGTACCATTTCGGTATGCCATCGGGAATTCCGGTTGCCCATGTAACGGTGCCATCGCCCTCGGGGGTTGCAAAGAACTTGATGCGGTCCTTGCCCTTGGCAGACGGGTCCAGCCGCACCGATGAGATGGTGTTTTCCTTTCCCAGTCCCGCCACGTAGCAGGTCAGTTCCGGGTCGAGCTGGTGAGCGTCCAGCACCTTGCGGCCCGTCCGCGCGATCTTGAGTGCATCGCTGGTCGGCTTGACCCAGTCCGCGCCGTACAGCGTGTGCATCTGATCCCAGAACTCATCGCTCAGGTAGCGGCCGTTGTCGTCGCTGGGCAACAGTTGCAAGGCCCCCGGCATTCCGGCAACGATGCTCAGCAATTCTCGCATGTCATGCTTGAAGTCGGCCACCTCCAGCTTGCGGATCGAACTGGCGCGTCCCAACAGCGTGTACATCATTGAAAACGCGCCGCCATTGGGCGTGCCGAGCATCACGAAACGGCTCTCCCGACGTTCCTTGATCCGGGTCCAGAGGTCGGGCCGGGCCTGGAACATCGCACGCACTACCAGCCCGCCCATCGAATGGGCAAGAAACCGGATCGGCCGGGATGTCCGGTTCAACTCCGCCTCGACCAACAGGGCCAGCTTGCGCGCCGCGTCCGCGTGGCCCTGCTCCAGGATCGAAAGCCGCCAGTCATAGTCAAAGGGCACGACCTTGTGGCTGCGCGACAGGTAGCGGCAGAGATCCCAGTAATAGGTCTTGATCGGGTTGGTCGAACGGACCTTGTCTCTGTCGATTCTGATACGGGCGAGGCCGCCAAACGCAATCTGCAGCGGGTTTGTCCAGATCCAGTCCTTGTCCTGTGACAGGTGGCTGCCCAGGATGCCGGGCAGGACGAAACAGACCGGATCATTGGCGCTGCCGCGTGTTTCCAGTTCCGGGAAACGCTCCTCGGGAGGAATCTCGCCCGATACGACGCCGCGCGATCCCGGCAAGACAAGAAAACCACCATCATCTTCAATTGCCGCGCCGACGATCTCTCGCCGCGAGTCGGGATTGTAGAAATAGCTGAAATGGGACACGTCCGGCCCCTTGACCAGATAGGGTTTAATCAACGCCCCGCGCGCGCCCCCGCGTGTCATGGATTCGGTATCGACCACGAAATCATGATCCGCACGAAAGAACAGGTCGGCGGCAAACACACCGAGACGGCGCAAGACACCGGCCCCTTCGGTATCGCCTGCGATCACGCGCAGGCCGTTGGCATAGATCACGTCCGGCCGGTTCAGCATCCGCGTCAGCGGACTCGTCGGCATCATCGCTTCAAGACCCGGCAGCGTCGCGGGATCCGCCTTGGTCCGGATAAAGGCCAGCAGGAAGGATTTCAGCAGATCGGCGGCACCGGTCCGTCGCAACACCGGGATCAGTTCAAACACGTTCAGCGCAACCGAAAGATATCGGTCGAGCCGCTGCGACGCCAATGTCGTACCAGCCATCGGACCGGCAACCCGGATCACACGATTGACCTCGGGCGCCTTGTCCGCCAGAGCCTTGTTCAGCGCTTCAAGCTCCTTCATCTGCCCCGTCCGGTCAGGAAACAGCTTGAAAATCGCCATGTCCGTACCATCTATTGCGCCGGTCTTGTCGATATCCTCGCGCGCCGCGCGGCTGATCAATTCACAAACCATACCGCCGCGCGAATGCGACATCAGGCTGATCTTTGCGCCCCTGGGCAGCGCATCAACCAGATCGATGGCGTTCTTGACCGGGCTTTCCGTGACAGAGGCATGTTCCAACGCGTAGATGCCGCCGGGATAGGCAGATTGCAGTGGCTGCCACACCTCCTCGGCCGGTGCGATGGCCAGTTCCCCAAAGCTGCCCTGCGTGCTTGAGAAGGTGCCATGCACCAGGATCAGGATCTTCTGGTCCGTGGGTATATCCTCGGCTTTGACGGTCTTCAGATCGATGGTGCCCAGACCATTCACCACCTTGCGGTCGCACCGGTAAAATCCGGGTGTGATCGAATCTTCGATCTTGCGGGCAAGCGCCTGCGCCGATAGCTTTCCGGCTTGGCCCACCGGATCGCCGCGCAACAGGCGAACGGCGCGAACCAGGTATTTGCCGACACCCCTGCTCTGTCCGGCTGCATCGGTAAAGACCAGTTCCCGCGGAATCGCGAGGGCGGCATCGTCGCCTGAACGGTTGGCCGGAGACTGAAAATCGCTGGCCGCCATCTCGACCGACTGCCACAGCTTCAAGCCGTCACCGAATTCGATTTCCAGGATGTCGGTCGGTTCGGTATCGGGCACCGCAAAGGTATCCGTGCCATCGCCCGCGCCACGCCCGACGCTGACATGCCCGGCGGCGATTATCCTGCCCGTCATCACCCCCGACAGATGCTCGGGCCAGACGACCTCTTCCTGAGGAAGCGTAACACGTTGGCCCGGCAAAAAAATCCTGGACATAATATTCCTCCTTGTCGGCCCTCAAATAGCGGCCGTGGAAATGTTTAAAATGAATGGTCAACTCTACTCATGGTGGCGAGCTTGCGTCAAATGCGACCGGCTTTAACCCCCTTTATTGCAACCTCGGCCACCCTTCCATACGGCGAAGAATAACGTCGAAACAGCATCTTGCCTGTGACTCATCGGACAACATGGCCTGCGGGGAATGCCCTTGCCGGTTCCAGCATGTGAGGTAAGTGTCTAATCTTCCGAAAAATCTGATTCGCGCTTCGCACGAACACATGCTGAAAAAAGGACCCTGCGCCCCATGCCTCTCACCCACGTCGTCCGGTCCTGTCTTTTGGTTTGCGTCATGGCGATCCCCCTGCTGGGGCAGACCGCGATTGCACAGGAAGAGGCTGCGGCCCCCAAGGTGTCCATCGCCGCGGCCTACACCAAAGAGATCATCGACGAGGCGACCTTTATCGGCGAGGGCGAGGCGATCGATCAGGTCGATATCGTTGCGCGGGTCAGCGGGTTCGTCGAAGCGGTTCTTGTGGACGACGGGGCAATTGTCGAAAAGAATGACATCCTTTTCCAGATCGAAACCGACAGCTATTCTGCAACGCTTGCCGCACGACAAGCCGATCTGGCCAAGGCCCAAGCCGACCTGGAACTGGCAGGGATCGAATATCGCCGCAAGTCCGAGCTTCTCGAACGCGGGTCGGCCCCGGAATCGGAACGCGACATCGCACGCGCCAATGAACTGGGGGCCGAGGCGGCGGTGCAGGCCGCACAGGCCGCAATCCGGCAGGCCCAGCTCGAACTGAGCTATACCGAGATTCGCGCCCCGTTTTCCGGTCGCCTGGGTCGCCTGTCCGTCAGCGAAGGAGAGCTGATCAGCCCGTCGACTCCCTCGCTTGTCACTCTCGTGCGCGAAGCGCCGATCTATGTGCGCTTTTCGCTGAGCGAAAAACAACTCGCCGATGTACTGGAAGAACTTGAAATCGCTGCCGGTGAGCTGACCACGGCAGATGCCAGCCCCGCGGTACACGCTACCCTTCCCAACGGCACGACCGTGGATGAGCCGGGCAAGGTGGTGTTTGTCGACAACCGCATTTCGCCGACCACCGGCACGATCGCAATGCTCGCCCGGTTTGAAAACAAGAGCAAGCAGATCATCGACGGGGCGTTCCTGCAAGTCCGGATCGAGGCTCCTGCGCCGACGCTGCGGCTTCTGGTGCCGCAGGCCGCCCTGCAACGCGATCAGCGCGGCGATTTCGTTCTGGTGGTGAATTCACAGCAAATGGTCGAACAGCGCTATATTGAAACCGGCGATCAGGTCGGCACCGAGATCGTCGTCAACGAAGGGCTGCGAGAGGGAGAGAGCGTGATTGTCGAAGGCCTGCAACGGGTGCGCCCCGGCGTGCAGGTCGATGCCATTCTTGCCGGCCAGCAGGAAGGGTAAGACATCGTGTTTTCTTCGATTTTCATCACCCGGCCAAAGATGGCCATGGTCATTTCGCTGGTCCTGACCATCATGGGCGGCATCGGGTATTTCGCCCTGCCCGTCGAACAGTTCCCAGACATCACGCCCCCGGTTGTCAGCGTCAATGCCTATTACACCGGGGCCGACGCGGAAACCGTCGAGAGCACCGTCGCCGCGCCCATCGAGGAGCAGGTGAACGGGGTCGACGACATGATGTACATGTCCTCGAACAGCACCGACTCCGGGTCATATTCGCTATCGGTGACATTCGAAGTGGGCACCGACGCGGATATTGCCTCGGTAAACGTGCAGAACCGCGTGGCGCAAGCCACCGCGAGCCTGCCCGCAGAAGTCACCGCATCCGGCGTCGTGACCCAGAAATCATCGACGAACATGTTGCTGGTTGCGGTGCTCACCTCGCCTCAGGCCACCTATGACGAGGTGTTTCTGTCCAACTACGCATCGATCAATCTCAAGGATGCGCTGGCGCGGGTTCAGGGGGTCGGCAAGGCCGAAGTTCTGACCGATTTCGAATATGCCATGCGCATGTGGATGGATCCCGATCACATGGCCAGCCTCGGCATCACGCCGGGTGATCTGATCCAGGCGATCCGTGAACAGAATATCGAGGTATCCGCCGGCCAGATCGGCACCCCTCCTGTGCCCAGCGGGCAACAATTCCAGTACACGATCAAATCCAAGGGCCGTCTGTCGACGGTAGAGGAGTTTGAAAACATCGTGATCCGCACCGGAGAGGCCGGCGGCATCGTCCGTCTGCGCGATGTTGCAAGGGTCGAACTCGGCGCGAGCTACTACAACGCCTCGGGACGGTTCAACAACCAGGCCGCCACGGTGCTCGCCGTCTATCAGGCACCCGGCGCAAATGCGCTCGCCGTATCCGATCGGGTGCTGGCCGAGCTCGAGCGCCTGTCTGCCGGCTTTCCCGACGACGTGGAATACGAGGTCCCCTTCAACAGCACCAAGTTTGTCGAACAGTCGCTGAACGATGTGATCACGACGCTGATCCTGACTTTTGTGTTGGTGATGTCGGTTGTGTTCGTGTTTCTAGGCAATATCCGGGCCACGATCATCCCGGCGGTTGCGATCCCCGTGTCGCTGATCGGGACGTTTGCCATTCTCCTGTTCCTGGGCATGTCGCTCAACACGATTTCGCTGTTTGCGCTGGTACTGGCAATCGGCATCGTCGTGGATGACGCCATCGTCGTGGTCGAGAACGTGGAGCGCCTTATCGCGGACGAGGGGCTCAGCCCGGCAGAAGCCACCCGCAAGGCAATGGGACAGATCACAGGGCCGGTCATCGCCACCACGCTCGTCCTGCTGGCGGTCTTTGTTCCCGTCACCTTCATGCCCGGCATTACCGGTCGTCTGTATTCGCAATTCGCCATCACGATCTCGACTGCGGTTGTCATCTCGTCGATCAACGCGCTGACCCTGTCACCGGCGCTTTGCGCCCTCGTTCTCAGGTCCCGATCGGGGTCACCCACCGGCCTTCTCAGGCGGTTCGAACAGGGGATCGACGCAACACGCGGCGGTTATGTCGGTGTCGTGCGGCGACTGGTGCGGATGCCATTGATCGGGCTGGTGATCCTGGTCGCGCTGATCGTCGGCGCCGGCGGCCTGATGAAATCCCTGCCCGCCGGTTTCATTCCGGCCGAGGATAACGGCAATCTTTTTGTCGATGTGCAATTGCCGGATGCTGCAGCGCTGGAACGAACCGAACAGGTAACCGAACGCGTCAACAGCCAGATTTCACAATTGCCCGGTGTCGCCAACACGGTGCTGGTCAACGGCTTCAGCCTGCTCGGAGGATCCGGATCGAACGGCGCGATGATCATCGTCAACCTCGATCCCTGGGATGACCGCACCGCCCCCCAGCGCAGCGCAGCCAGCATATTGCAATCGATCCTGGGGATCGCCAACCAGGAGGCCAGCGCCAGCGTCATCGCCTTCAACCCGCCGCCGATCCCCGGCCTCGGGTTGAGCGCGGGTGTTGAAATGAAGGTACAGCAAACCGGTGGCGGCTCTGCCCAGGACTTGTCCGCAGCCCTCGGGTCACTGATCTACGCCGCGAACCAGCGGCCCGAAATCGCTCAGGCCTATACCACATTCCGCGCCAACGTGCCCAAGGTCTTTGTCGATCTGGACAGGGAAAAGGCCAAGACGCTCAACGTGCCCGTCAGCGAGGTCTTTCAGACCTTGCAGGCCTATATGGGGTCGTATTACGTGAACGATTTCAACCTGTTCGGTCGCGTCTACCAGGTCATGATCCAGGCCGAGGGCAGCTATCGCGACAAGGTCGAAGACATCAAGGCCCTGTATGCCCGTTCGACCACGGGCGACATGGTGCCGCTTGGCACGCTGATCGACGTTGAAAACGTACTGGGTCCGATCCTGCTCAATCGCTACAACATGTTCCGTGCGGCGACGGTCACGGCGGTCGAGGCACCGGGCCTGTCCACCGGAGACGCCATTCGCGTGCTTCAGGAAGAAGCCCTGACCGCCCTGCCCCCCGGGTTTTCCTATGAGTGGACCGGGACCGCGCAGCAGCAATTGTCGTCCGCAGGAATGGTGGTTGTCATTCTCGCGATGGCGGTTGTCTTCGGCTATCTGTTCCTGGTGGCGCAATACGAAAGCTGGACGATGCCGGTCGGTATCCTGCTGTCGGTGACGGTGGCGCTGTTCGGGGCACTCGCGGCGGTCGCGATCGTGGGCAGCGACGTGAACCTGTACACGCAGATCGGTATGATCATGTTGATCGGCCTGGCCTCGAAAAACGCGATCCTGATCGTCGAGTTCGCGATGGAGCGACGCGACGCCGGCATGAGCACGACCGAAGCCGCACTCGACGCTGCGGGCCAGCGTTTCCGCGCCGTGATGATGACGGCACTCTCGTTCCTGTTGGGCGTGGTGCCGCTGATGACCGCTTCTGGGGCGGGCGCCGCCAGCCAGAAGGCGATCGGATACGCAGTATTCGGCGGCATGCTCGCGGCAACGGTGATCGGCGTCGTCCTTGTGCCGGTGCTCTATGTCATCATGCAGAACCTGCGGGAATTCGTGAAAGGCCTTGCCGCGAAAGCATCAAGAACCTGAGAACCGGTCGGCGACCGCCGCATTTCCCGGACAAGTTTAACTGTTAGCACCCCCTTAACCCGGCGCCTGCTATTCCGGTGGCGGGTGAGAAAGGGTGGTGGATATGGGTGCGCAAACCAATGTCGCGCCAGTCATCATCAAACGGAAAAAGGTTATTGCCGGCGGCGGCCATCACGGTGGTGCCTGGAAAGTCGCTTATGCCGACTTCGTAACGGCCATGATGGCCTTTTTCATGTTGATGTGGCTGTTGAATGCAACGACGGAAAAGCAACGCAAAGGGTTGGCCGACTACTTTGCGCCGACGGTTCCGATCAACCGGATCTCCGGGGGCGGCGATGGTGCATTTGGCGGCACAAACATGTTCTCGGAGAACGATCTGCCGCAGGACGGCACCGGCGCGACCAACCGCTATCCGGACGATGCACGACAATCACGGGGAACCGTCGGAGTCGCTGAAATCGGCATCGACGCACTCGGTCAGAATGAGTTCAAGGTTATCGACGACGCGCTCAGCGGGCGTGGCGGCGAAAGCATGATCTCGGACGAGGCGCGCAAGCACATAGTGACTCGGGTCACAGACGAAGGTTTGATCATAGAGATTTTCGCGCTCGACGGTGTGCCTCTGTTCGAAGACGGCAGCGACCGACCAACCCAGGTGTTCCGCGACATCACCGGGATGGTCTCGCGCATCTCAGGGCTCGTGACGAATGGAATCGCGATCAACGGCCACATCAAGGCCCATCCCGTTGTTCTGGCCAAGAATCCGGTCTGGGAATTGTCCACCGCGCGCGCCGACCGCACCCGCACCCTGCTGCAAGCGGGAGGGACGGATGCCGAACGTCTTCAGCGGGTCACCGGCCATGCGGATCGAAAACCTGCGGTCAGCAACAGGATGGCGAACCGCAACAATCGGATCGAAGTGATCCTGCTGCGGAACGAGACGCGCTGAAGTAGAAGGCATTTTACCTGTTAGCGCGATGTTAAGCCGGCGCGCGTAGCTGTTGCCTTAGCAGAGATTGATGCAGCAGAAAGGCGCGCCAATGACCATTTCTTCTTCGCTAAACGCGGGAATCGCCGGACTCTCCGCGAACTCGACCCGCCTGGCGTCGATTTCCGACAACATCGCGAATTCGTCCACCTATGGCTACAAGCGGGTGGAAACAGATTTCCATTCCATGGTCATCTCTTCGAGCGGCGGCTCCTATTCCGCCGGCGGCGTACGCGCCACGACGCAACGCATGATCAACGAACAGGGTCCGCTGGTCGCCACCTCCAATGCCACCGACCTCGCGGTGCGCGGTCGCGGCATGCTGCCGGTTGCCTCTTATGCCGACGTCAACAGCGGTGACGGCGATCAAACGATGATGCTGACCACGACAGGCTCGTTCCGCGCCGACAAGCATGGATACCTGACCTCGGAGTCCGGGCTTGTCCTGCTCGGCTGGCCCGCCCTGCCGGATGGTACGATCCCCAGCTATCCCCGCGACACGCCCAACGGTCTTGAGCCGGTGCGCCTGTTGGTGAACGAGGTAACCGGTGAACCGACCACCAGCATCGACATCAGCCTGAACCTGCCGGCAACCGATACAAGCGCCGATTCAGATGGCACAGCCCAGTCGGTTTCGATCGAGTATTACGACAACACGGGCACACCGGAAAGTATCCAGATCACGATGACCCCAACCGTACCCGCGACCGGGGATTCGAATGAATGGACCATGGTATTGCGTGATACCGCTTCCGGTAATGCGGTGATCGGCGAATATGTCCTGACCTTTGACGACTCGCGCGCCAATGGCGGCAGCCTCGCGACGGTCGCAACCGTTTCGGGCGGGGCATACGACCCGACGACGGGCAGCCTTGTCGTGAACGTCGATGGCGGCCCGATCGAAATTTCAATCGGCGGTCCCGGCCTCGAAGGCGGGCTTTCGCAATTGTCCGACACCTTCGCGCCCATCTCGATCGAAAAAGACGGTTTCCCAGTCGGCAACATGACCGGTGTCGAGGTGGACGCCAACGGCATCGTACGCGCCCATTTCGATAACGGTGCGGCCCGTACCGTCTTCCAGATTCCGCTGGTGGATCTGCCGAACCCGAACGGGATGATGTCGCTCGATCAGCAAACCTACATGCCAACCCCGGATAGCGGTCTCTATTTCATGTGGGATGCGGGTGACGGGCCAACAGGTGAAATCGTCTCCTTTGCACGCGAGGAATCGAAAACCGACGTGGCCAGCGAACTGACATCGATGATCCGCACCCAGCGGGCCTATTCATCGAATGCCAAGGTGATCCAGACCGTCGACGAAATGCTTCAGGAAACCACGAATATCAAGCGCTGACCGACAGGTTAGCGCGCAACTGAAGCACAAGAACAGGAGCCGCAGACATGAGCTTATCATCGGCGCTGAACAGTGCGCTGTCCGGCCTGACCGCCGCCAGCCGCGCTTCGGGCATCGTCTCTGACAACCTGGCAAACGTGATGACGCCGGGCTACGCGCGAAGATCGCTCGAACTCGCCTCTGCCTCGACGACCGGGCCCGGAGTAAAGATCGTCGGCGTTCATCGGCAGAGCGATCCCGTCGTCCTTTCGGATCGCCGCAGCGCCGATGCCGAGCACGGGAACGCCCGGGTCCTGTCCGATTTCTACAGCAGGTTCGAAGCCCTGATAGGTACGGGCACCGATACCGGTTCGCTGAGCTCCCGGCTCGCCAGGTTCGAGACCAGCCTGATCACGGCGACCAGTGGCCCGGAGTCGACCCAGCGGCTGGATGCAGTGGCCTATGCGGCAAAGGATCTCGCGACCGCCATCAATGACGCGGCCGAAGGCCTGCGAACCATGCGATCACAGTCAGATGCCGCGATCGGCATACAGGTCGCAAAGCTCAACCAGTCGCTGGAGAACGTGCAAAAGCTCAACACGCGCATCACCTCGACGCTGTCCTCGGGCGGCGATGTCTCTGCTCTGCAGGACCAGCGTCAGACCCTCGTCGACGAAATCAACACGATTGTTCCGGTCAACGTGGTCGAACGTGACTATGGACAAATCGCGCTCTACACAGGTGGCGGCGCGATCCTCATCGACGGCTCGGCGGCGGAACTCGGTTTTGTCGCCGCCGGCGATACAGTTCCGGAAATGACACTGGCCGGCGGTGGCCTCTCGGGCCTCACGATCAACGGCATCGACGTCAGCGAGCGCGCCATCGACGGCGGAACGCTCGCGGCGCATTTCAAAATCAGGGATGAGGCGGCTGTCACCGCGCAAAGCGAACTCGACGCCCTGGCCCGTGACCTGATCGAACGGTTCGAAACCGCCGGGCTTGATCCCACCGCCGCTGCCGGCGATCCCGGCCTCTTCACCGATTCCGGCGCAACATTCGACCCGACGCGTGACATCGGCCTCGCCAACAGAATTGCCTTGAACGACATTGTCGATCCTGCCGAAGGCGGCGAAAGCTGGCGCCTGCGCGCGGGACTCGGCGCCGCCGATCCCGGCGAAAGTGGCGAGGCGCGCCAGCTGCGGGCCTTCGCCGATATACTGCAAGCGGGGCGTGCCACCGCTACTCCGGTCTTTGGAACAGGTCTCGCTAGCGCGGCGGACATAGCGTCCGACCTCACGTCCCGCGCTGCCCAGAACAGCGACCTTGCTGACGGCAGGCTGACCTTTGCGGCGGCGAACCAGACGGAAATGACCCGCGTCGAAGCCGCACGGGGCGTCGATACAGATGCCGAATTGCAGCAATTGATGATCGTCGAACAGGCCTACGCCGCAAATGCGCGGATGATCCAGGCGATCGACGAAATGATGGAAACGCTTCTGAGGCTCTGACACATGAACATGACATCTATCGGCGATCTGGCAAACTCGATCCTGTTGCGCCAGCGCAGCGCCCAACTCAACCAGGAAATATCGACGCTGACCCAGGAGTTGAGTTCGGGTCAGGTCGCTGACGTATCCCGCCGATTGGGCAGCGACTATTCCTATCTCACCGATATCGACCGAAACCTCGCACGGCTCGATGGCTATAACATATCCGCGAGCGAGGCGGCGATGTTCGCGGGTGCGGCCCAGACCAGCCTCGAACGGCTTCAGGATCTGACCGCATCACTCAGCGATTCCCTGATCATGTTCGATGAGGCCAGCAGCGGGGAATTGCGGAGCCACATGTCCGAGAAGGCCGAGGACGATCTGGCATCGGCGATTTCGGCTCTCAACGCATCGGTCGGTGGCCGCAGCCTGTTCGGCGGGACGGCAACCGACCGGCCTCCGCTCGGTTCGGCGGACAGGCTCATGTCGGAATTGAGAACCCTGGTGACGGGGCTGACCGGTTCCGCGGATATCGAAACTGCGGTCGATAACTGGTTTGCGGATCCAACAGGCTACGAAACCGTCATGTACGAAGGCGCGCAGGACGTTCTGGCCCCGATCCCGATCGGCGCGGGCGAAGAGGTGTCGCTAAGCCTCACAGCCCGCGATTCCGCCATTCGCGAAACGCTACGTGACATGGCGGTCGCGGCACTGGCGGCCGATCCGGGGCTGGGGCTGGATCGCGCGGTGCAGGACGATCTGTTTCGCTCGGCCGGTGCCGGCATGCTGACCGGGCAGGACGCGCTCACCGGCATTCGCGCCGATCTCGGGTTTGCCGAGGCACGTATCGAGGAAATCTCGACGCGCAATATCACCGCCCGCACCAGCCTGGAATTCAGCCGGGCGGCCCTGCTCGAGGCTGACCCGTTCGACACCGCGACCCGCCTGGAAGAAGCACAGTTCCAGCTTGAGAGCCTTTATACGGTGACCGTCCGCTCGGCCAACCTGTCGCTGCTGAACTTCCTGTCATGATGATGTTTCGTGTTCTCATTCTGTGCCTGTTGCTGCCGGTAATGGCGCATGCCAATGCCATCCGGCTCAAGGATCTGGTCGAATTTGACGGGGTACGCGGCAACGATCTCGTCGGGTATGGCCTCGTCGTAGGTTTGAACGGGACCGGCGACGGGCTGCGCAACTCTCCTTTTACCGAAGAGATCATGGCCAACATATTGGAGCGCCTTGGCGTCAACGTGACCGGCGAACAACTCCGCCCCAAGAACGTCGCTGCGGTCATCGTGACCGCCAGCCTGCCGCCGTTCGCCCGAGTCGGGGGACAGATCGACGTGATGGTGTCCGCCATCGGCGACTCTGACAGCCTCTTGGGCGGCACGCTGATCATGACGCCGCTGAACGCGGCGGATGGCCAGATCTATGCGGTCGCTCAGGGCACCATTCTCGCGGGCGGCGCGGTCGCAGAAGGCGACGCGGCATCGGTCACGCAGGGCGTGCCGACGGCCGGTGTCATCCCGGCGGGCGCGCGGGTCGAGCGTGAGATCGATTTCGACCTGTCCTCGCTCGCCAACATGCGGCTGGCCCTGAGAGAGCCCGATTTCACCACCGCAGGCCGCATCGAAAACGCGATCAACCGCGAATTTCGACGTGCGGTGGCGGTGATGCGGGATTCCGGCACCGTCGAACTGGATATTGCGGCCACCCGCATGTCATCGACGGCCCACGCCATTGGACGGATCGAGAACATACTTGTGGAACCGCAGCTTAAGGCGCGTGTTGTTGTCGATCAGCGATCCGGCACCATCGTCATGGGAAGCGACGTACGTCTGTCCCGCGTTGCGGTTTCGCAAGGCAACCTGACCCTGCGCATCGAAGAGACACCTGCCGTCGTGCAGCCCAACCCATTTGCCGATGGCGCAACCGTCGTGGTTCCGCGTACGAACGCCGCCATCGAGGACGACGATGGAGTTGCCCTTGCCGAGGTGCCTGAGGGAACCTCGCTATCCGAGGTCGTGGCCGGCCTGAACGCGCTTGGTGTATCGCCGCGCGACATGATCGATATTCTCAAAAGCCTGAAGGCCGCCGGAGCCTTGCACGCCGAATTTGTCGTCCGCTAGGATAAGAGGCCGTAAGCCGTAAGGCCACACAGCTGGTTGCGAAACCGGTTATGGTAATTTCCGACGCCGCACCGGCCCTGCTTTCACCTGTTGCAGGATCGGCACGACCGATACCTGAGTTGGTGAGAACGTCACGCAGACTTGAAAAAGGCTCTCGATCCACCGAGAATGCGTCGAAAAATCCCATTTGGGGCGAAGCAGACGCACCTTTCAGAGAAAGCCTGACATGCAACGGTTCATCGCACTTATCGTATCTTTGGTGGTTATGCCACTTTTCGCGTCTCAGGCATTGGCGCAGAGCTCATACAAGATCAAATCCGGCGACGTCTTGCGCATCGAGGTACTGGAAGATTCGAGCCTGAACGGCGAGAGCATCGTTCTGCCCGATGGTCGCGCCTCGGTTCCGCTGGTCGGAACGGTGCCGGTCAGGGGGCGCAGCGTTGATGAGGTGCGCAACGACCTCGTGGCACGGCTGCGCCCGAATTTCGCCTCCGATCCGACCGTCTATGTATCGCTGTCAAGCGTCGCAACCGACGAACCCGAGGACGATACGCTGACGATCTACATGCTTGGCGAGGTGACGACACCGGGGACAATCGAAGTGGAGCGCGGCACCACCTTTTTGCAGGCGCTTGCGCAAGGCGGCGGTGTCACGCGATTTGGCGCAACCAAACGTCTGCAACTGCGCCGCCCCGGCGCAAATGGACAGATGCAGGTCTATACATTCAACGTAAAAGCGATCATGGATGGCAAATCCAGCGTGAACACCCCGGTGCTGAGAGAAGGCGATATCATCATCGTGCCGCAACGCCGGTTGTTTGAATAAGAAACCCGTCAGAGGGAGCCGTGGTGAACAACCGTCTGATCCGAAGCGCCGCAATAGGCGGTCTCGCAGCATTGGCTGTGACCCCCGCCGTGTCGCAGGACGAGGAAGAATACGATAGCTTTCGCCAACGCTTGCGGATCGAGCAGAATTTCGTCGGTGGCGACAACCTCGGTCTTGAGAACCCGAGCGAAGGACGCACAGCGCTTGCAACGACGCGGCTGAGCTACGGCCTGCAAAGCGAAACCGACATCCAGCAACTGTCTCTCGCGATTGGGGCCGGGCTTCGCTTTGGCAATATTGCTGACGGCAACACCATGCGGACCGGTTTCGTCGATCCGCTGATCGCCCTGCGCTACAATCGCGAGGGTGCAAACGCCCTCCTCGCGTTGGATGCGGATTACCAGCAAACCGACATTTCACTGGTCCAACCGCTCTGGACCTTTCTGGATTCCGACGGTGTCGTCACACCACCCGCGGATTTTTCCGACATACGCGGTTCGGGCGAGCGGCGCGCCTACAATATAGGCGCAAGGCTGGAAACCGGGCTGACCGACCCCTTCGGCTTGCGTCTGAGGGCCCGCACCAGCGGAACCAACTATATTGACGCAACCGATGATGAGCTGGCCGATTATGACAACACCAGCCTGGGCCTTACGGCACTGTTCCGGCTCAATCCGGTGACAACCGCGACCCTAGATATGTCGTATCTGAAGTATTCCAGCGCCGACGCAACCGATACGGATCGCGAAACCCGTACCGTTCAGGCCGGCTTCATCCGGGAATTGTCGAGCATCGCGACCCTGACTTTCAGCGCCGGATACTCTACCGTCGACAGCACCCTCACCGACCCGTTGACCGGTGTGCGCTCGACCGAGCGGTCCGAAGGCCCGAGCGGTGGCATCGATTATGATGCAGAGATGCCCAACGGGACATTCAATGCTGGTTTTGATGTGTATCAGAACCAGGACGGCCAGCGCGGAACATTTCTTGTGACCCGCGCCCTGGAATTGCCCAGAGGCAGCTTTTCGGGCAATCTGGGCGTGACCCAGCTCGAAGGCGCCGATCCGGAAATCATCGGTGGCTTCAACTGGATTTACAACATGCCGTCCAGCAGCTTTAGGCTGTTCTTCGATCGTACTGTCTATACCGACAGCAGCGATGAAGACCGTCTGACCAATCTCCTGGTTGCCGGATACAGCCACGAGATCAACCAGGTTTCGAGCCTGTCACTGGATCTCTCGCTCTCCTATACCGAGGCGTCTGCCGACGAAGAATCGTCCGAGCGCGGCACGTTGGTCCTCGCTTATAACCGCGAACTGAACGAATACTGGAGCTTCAATACCGGGGTCGCCTTTCGCTCACTTCAGGACGAAGCCATCGGCGAAGCGGATGCCACCGCGGTCTTCTTCGGAATCGGGCGCAATTTCGATTTTTGACTTCAGGATCTGAAAATTTCCTGAATGCACGTCAATCGGGGGCGCGCTTGGCGTCCGCGGCCTCCACCGCATTCAGCAGATCCAGCAATGCCTCATATCGCTCGGCACCGATTTGCGCCTTCGTCTGTTCCAGAACCGCAAGGCTGGCCGGAAGATGCGCCTCAATCAGCGCCTCGCCCGCCTCGGATATCTGAATGATCTGCTTGCGCTTGTCATCATCGTCCGGGCGCCGCGTTATCAACCCCTTGTCAGCGAGCTTTTGCAGAATACGGGTCAGACTGGGGAGCAACAGGCAAGCCAGTTCCGCAATTCGGGTCGGCTCCATCGGCCCGTCTTCGTCCAATACGCGCAATACGCGCCATTGCTGCTCGGTCAGACCCACACCCGACAGCATGTCACGGATCGGGCCCATGACCCGCTCTCGGGCACGCAACAGTGCTATGGGAAGGGAACGCGATGTTTTGGGATGATGCGATGTCATCTGGATGTTTTGCCCTTCAATGAAGCCAAGCGCAATCCAAGACTACGTGAGGCTGTCCCTTGACACAGCAATCAGTTTACTTAATATGTTAATAAATTGCAAGAGTGCGGACACAGAAGGACGTCCATGCCACATCTGATGATCGACTATTCGGCAAACATGGAAGACCGCATGGACATGGCTGCGTTTTGCGACATGCTGCGCCGCGCGGCAATCGACACCGGCGTCCTGCCCATGCCGGGCGTGCGGGTGCGAGCCTTTCGCGCCGATCACGTTTCAATTGCGGATGGTGCCGCGCATCACGGATATATCGACATATCGGTGCGCCTGCGCGGCGGGCGTGATCTGGAAACGCGCAAGGCGGCGACCAAAATGATCTTTGACGCAGCCAGACGTTTTCTGGAGCCGGTTCTGGAACAGTACCCCGTGGCGCTGTCGCTTGAAATGCGAGAAATCGACCCTGCGCTTTCACCCAAATGTGGCACAATTCGCGACCATCTTCCATCGGCCGACCCGGTGCAAACACTGGTCCCGGAGCAGCCCCGATAGAGAACCGCCCGCGCACAACGGCAGATACGACCTTCACAGGATATTTCATGCGACTCACTCCGCCCCGAAATCATGGCGACACGCCAGAAGCCGAAAATCGATCGACACTCATCAGGCGCGCGCATCATGAACTGGGATGAATTCGGGGATTGGGGCCGAAGGATCTCGGACTGGGCACAGGACTATCACCTGACGGTTGGCGACCGTCCCGTTCGGGCGCAAACAAGGCCCGGCGACATCCTGAATGCGCTGCCCGTCACCCCGCCCGACTCACCGGAAGACATGGAAACCGTGTTCCGCGACTTTGAGAACATCGTGATGCCGGGCATCACACATTGGCAGCATCCCCGTTTCTTCGCCTATTTCAACGCCAATGCCGCCGCTCCGTCGGTGCTGGCGGAATTCCTGGTCAGTGCCATCGCCCCGCAATGTATGCTCTGGCAAACCTCTCCGGCCGCAACCGAGATGGAAACCCGGATGATGGACTGGCTGCGCCAATCGCTGGGGCTGCCCGCTGGTTTCGAGGGTGTCATTCAGGACAGCGCAAGCTCCGCCACACTCGCCGCCGTTCTGACGATGCGCGAGCGCGCGCTGAACTGGACCGGCAACATTTCGGGACTGGCGGGAAATCCGCAACTCAGGGTCTATTGCTCGGCCGAGGTTCATACATCGGTCGACCGTGCCATCTGGATCTCGGGCATCGGGCAGGACAATCTCGTGCGGGTGCCGATCAGCGGAGACTGGCGCGGCATGGATCCCGACGCACTGGACGCGGCCATACGCGCGGACAAGGCGGCGGGGCTGACGCCGGCCGGCGTGATCCTCTGTGTCGGCGGGACGGGAACCGGTGCGACCGACCCGGTCGATGCCTGCCTGCAAATAGCAGAGGCACATGGTCTATATACCCATGTGGATGCCGCATGGGCCGGTTCCGCGATGATATGCCCTGAGTTTCGGCATTACTGGCCCGGCATCGAGCGCGCGGACAGCATCGTGTTCAACCCGCATAAGTGGCTCGGCGTGCAATTCGATTGCTCGGCACACTTCCTGCGCAACCCGGATGACCTGGTCAGGACGCTGGCGATTCAGCCGGAATATCTCAAGACCCACGGCCACGACGGCATCATCAACTATTCCGAATGGTCGGTGCCCTTGGGCCGTCGCTTTCGCGCGCTCAAGATCTGGTTCCTCCTGCGGACCTACGGGCTGGAAGGGCTGCGCGAGCGCCTGCGCAATCACGTGAGATGGTCGGAAGCGTTGCACGACAAACTCGCCGCGACACCGGATTTCGAGATCACGTCGACACGGATGTGGTCGCTCTTTACCTTCCGCCATGCACCGCGCGGCGTGAGCGAACTTGACGACCTGAACCTGCGCCTGTTGAACGCGATCAATGATGACGGACGCATCTATCTGACCCAAACACGGGTTGACGGCAATCTGGTGATCCGTTTCCAGGCCGGTCAATTCGAGACAACGGAGGCCGATGTCATGATGGCATATGACGTCATCACCGAAATCGCGGAAGCGCTCGCATGACGCCGCAGGATATTCGCGATGCAGCAGATGCGCTGATCGAGGCGGATCGATCGGGGCGCCAGATCGGCCTTTTGTCGCTGCGCTATCCCGGCATGACGCTGGATGACGCATATGCGGTCCAGGCGGCCCTGATCACCGCCAAATATGCCCAAGGACGCCGCAAGATCGGATGGAAGATCGGCCTGACGAGCCGCGCCATGCAGCAGGCGTTGAACATCACCACTCCCGACAGCGGCATATTGCTGGACGACATGCTCTTTCAGTCCGGTGACACGGTGCAGAACGGGCGGTACATCCAGCCGCGGATCGAGGCGGAAATCGCCTTTGTCATGGGCTCTTCTCTGAGCGGCGCGAACTGTACCCGTGAAGAGGTTATCGCCGCCACCGATCACGTCTCGCCCGCGCTCGAGATTCTCGACACAAGGGTTTTGCGTACCGATCCCGACACCGGCCAGCCCAGGGTCATAACGGATACCATTTCCGATAACGCGGCGAATGCGGGAATTGTGCTGGGCCGCTCGAAACACGCGATTGCGGATCACGACCTGCGTTGGGTCGGGGCCATCGTCAGCCGCGACGACACGGTCGAGGAAACCGGGCTTGGGGCCGGTGTTCTCAACGATCCGGTGACTTCGGTTCTCTGGCTCGCGCGGCGTCTTGCGGAACATGGACAAGCCATCGAGGCGGGCGATATCGTCTTGTCAGGATCGTTCATCCGCCCGCTCGAAGCGCCGTCCGGCTCTCGCATCCAAGCCGACTTTGGTCCCTTCGGGTCGGTAAAGATCACATTCGACTAGAGGATATCCCATGCCCGCACCAACCAATATGCTCAAGCAGCGATTTCAGGCCGGCGACACCACCTTTGGCTGCTGGCTCAGCTTCGCCGAAGCCGGGCCGACGGAAGTCATGGGCACCGCCGGCTTCGACTGGCTTGTGATCGACGGAGAGCACGCGCCAAATGACGTGCGTTCGATCCGTGACCAGCTGATGGCGCTGCAAGCAAGCCCGTCGCCCGCGATCGTGCGCGTTCCGGTGGGCGAGCCGTGGATCATCAAGCAGGTACTGGATATCGGAGCGCAATCGATTCTCGTGCCCATGATCGAAAGCGGCGAACAGGCCGCGCAGATGGTGCGCGCATGCACCTATCCGCCCACGGGCATGCGCGGCGTCGGTGCCACCAGCACGCGGTCGTCGCGCTTTTCCACCATCGAGGATTACGTGCATACCGCCGATGACCAGATCGCGCTGATCCTGCAGGTCGAAAACCGTGCCGGGATTGCCGCACTGGATGACATCCTTGCCGTGGACGGCGTGGATTGTGTCTTTATCGGCCCGGCCGACCTGGCGGCGGATATGGGGCATCGCGGCAATCCCGGCCATCCCGACGTGCACGGCACAATCGTGGAAACGCTGGGGCGGATTGCCGCTGCCGGCAAGGTGCCGGGCATCCTGTCGCTCTCTGACGATGTCATCGAAAGCTATGTCGAGGCCGGTGCCCGGTTTGTCGCCGTCGCGATCGATGTCATCACGCTGAGCAGGGCGGCACAGGCAACCGCCAGACGCTGGATCAAACCGGCATAGCGCGCATCAGTTCCGTCGCCTTTGCATAGCCGCCGGACGCCCCATCGACGAGATGTATGTGATCGTCCCGATGGATCGAGGGCACGAAACAGGTGATCATCGCCGCCTCCTGCTCGAAGAGACCAAATCGCAGGATGCCGTCCGCGCGGGCGGCGTCCAGCAGCGACCGGATACGCGCCTGGGTTTCGGCATCGCAATCCAGCGTCATTTTCAACCCGTCATCGAATTTGCGAAAATCCGCATTGGTGCTGACCACGGCCTTGTAGTGTTTGGGTTCGAAGTTCCCGGTCTTGAGGCCGGCCTTGAAGAAAATCCACGCAATCGTGTTTTCGAGCAACAATTCCAGCCGCCGCCGGAATACTGACGTCCTGCCTCGTGACACATGCGCCTCGATATCAAGCCCCGGTGGCGGAAATTGCAGTCCGGGCCCATCTGGCGGCAAGGGATGCCCGCTGCGGTTCAGCCCCTCGGCCAGATCGACGATGTCGCGCAGTATCCTGTCGAACGCCGCGGCTGACTTTCCTTGCACCGGCTTGACCACGAGGGACAGAATGCTGCCGTTGCGCGCGCTTGCATTACTCCAGCGGCATGAGAGGCCCTCAAGGTCTGGGAGCGCGCCGGATTCTGCGGCGGGCAACAGATTATCACCCGCTTTCATCCGCTCATCCGCCCAGGACAGGCCCCCGCCACTGAACATCGCGTAATCGATCGCCTCCGATGCCTGATACCGCGCAACGGATACGTCGAAGCCTGCAGCGCGAATTTCGCAGACCGGCACCTGCGCAACCCGTAGCGACACGCCGAATTCCTCGTCCGCCCACCGTTTCAGCACACCGAGAATGCGCGCGGAATCTGCCGCATGTTCCGGATCCATCGCGAGCGTCGCGCCATCTCCTCCGAAAATGTAGGGAAAGGTATGACCGTCGCCCGCATTTAAATGCGCCGATATGACCGATGCACCGATCATGTTGACCAGCTTGTATTTACCGTCGGCGATCAATGCGGTCGATCCGACAATATCTGCCGTCGCGACGATCCAGTCCTCCGGGAGCGGCGTATAGCTTGCCGGATCCGTCAATGCGCTGAATTGCGCAATGCGCGGCAGACTTTCGTAAAACCCGGTCGTATCCTTCATCGCTGGTCGCCTGCCATGTCCAGTACCCTTTATGTAGGTGCTTTCCCGGCCCTGTCTATCCAGGTTGCACATGCCTCACGCGCATGTCACCCAAACGACGACAGTGAAGGAGTAAAACATGCAGGCCGGTCTGATCGTATTATGTCTTGCATATGTGCTCAGTCAGTTTTTTCGCGCCTTCCTTGCGGTGCTGACCTCGGCGCTGGCACGTGACACGGGCACCGGACCGGATGATCTCGCGGCGGCATCGGGGCTGTGGTTCCTGACCTTTGCCGCGATGCAGGTGCCGGTCGGCTGGGCGCTCGACCGGTTCGGGCCCCGGCGCACCGCCGCAAGCCTGTTATTCCTGGGCGGCGGCGGTGGCGCCGCACTGTTCGCCATGGCAACCGCGCCGCTACACATCAAGCTTGCCATGTTGCTGATCGGCATAGGATGCTCGCCGGTGCTGATGGCATCCTATTATATCTTCGCGCGCGAATTCCCGCCCGCCCGGTTCGCCGTCCTCGCGGCGCTGATGCTCGGGGTGGGGTCCGTCGGCAACCTGGTGGCATCCTACCCGATGGCACTTGCGGTGGAATTCATCGGCTGGCGCGGGTCTCTCGTCGCCCTGTCGTTCCTCTCCATCGTCGTGGCTGGCGGAATCTTCACGCTTGTCCAGGATCCGGAGACCATACCCGGCAGCAAAGGCGGCTCGGTGCTTGAATTGCTCAAACTGCCGGCGATATGGACGATCCTGCCGATGATGCTGGTCAATTACGCACCGGCGGCGGCGCTGCGCGGATTGTGGATCGGGCCGTATCTCGGGGATGTATTTGGCCTCGGAACCGCGCAGATCGGACAGGCCACTTTTGTGATGGGCGCCGCCATGATCGCCGGAACGCTCGCTTACGGGCCGATGGACAGGCTCTTGCGAACGCGCAAATGGGTCGTCTTCGGCGGCAACCTCGCCGTTGCCGTGATCCTCGGCCTGTTGGTGGCAATGATCGACACCAGCGCGGCTCTGTCGATCCTCCTGATGGCATTGATCGGCTTTTTCGGCGCATCCTTTCCAGTGATCATCGCGCATGGGCGCAGTTTCTTTCCACCGCATCTTGTCGGGCGCGGCGTCACCCTGATGAACCTCTTCGGCATCGGCGGAGCGGGCATCGCGCAGTTCGCCTCGGGGCGCATTCATGAACACATGGCCCCGTATGGCGCGACCCAGGCCTATGCGGCGATTTTCGCGTTTTTCGGCCTGATGCTGCTCGCCGGAACACTTCTTTACCTGTTCAGCCGCGACCGCCTGGACTGAGCCCCCCTTTTCCCCGCTGCCGTTTGTCGCTAAGAGGCCGCAGCCGGCATATGTGTCGGCGCAAATTCTGGAGAAACAAGATGGGTTATCGCATCGTCGTCGTCGGTGCCACGGGCAATGTGGGCCGTGAAATGCTGAACATCCTGGCCGAGCGCCAGTTCCCGGTTGCCGAGATTGCCGCGCTGGCAAGCCGCAAATCGCTGGGAACCGAGGTGAGCTTTGGCGACACGACCCTGACAACCAAGGATCTTGATACCTTCGATTTCACCGGCTGGGACATGGCCCTGTTCGCGGTGGGCTCCGACGCCACCAAAACCTATGCGCCCAAGGCCGCCGCCGCGGGCTGCGTGGTGATCGACAACAGCTCGCTCTATCGCTACGATTCGGACGTACCGCTGATCGTGCCCGAGGTGAACGCGGATGCGATCATGGGCTACTCCAAAAAGAACATAATCGCCAATCCGAACTGTTCGACCGCGCAGATGGTCGTGGCACTCAAGCCGCTGCATGATCGCGCCCGGATCAAGCGCGTCGTGGTCAGCACCTATCAATCTGTGTCCGGTGCCGGCAAGGAAGGCATCGACGAGCTGTGGGATCAGACAAAGAGCATTTACAATCCGGTCGATGACAAGCCGGCCAGGAAGTTCACCAAGCAGATCGCATTCAACGTCATCCCGCATATCGACGTCTTCATGGAAGACGGCTCGACCAAGGAAGAATGGAAGATGGTGGCCGAAACCAAGAAGATCGTCGATCCCGCGATCAAGGTCACGGCGACCTGTGTGCGGGTGCCGGTTTTCGTCGGCCATTCCGAAGCGGTGAACATCGAGTTCGAGGATCATCTCGACGAGGACGAGGCCCGCGAAATTCTGCGCGAAGCGCCTGGCATCATGGTCATCGACAAGCGCGAAGACGGTGGTTACGTGACCCCGGTCGAGTGCGTCGGCGATTATGCCACCTTCATCAGCCGCATCCGCCAGGACAGCACCATCGACAACGGTCTGAACCTGTGGTGCGTGTCCGACAACCTGCGCAAGGGCGCGGCGCTGAACGCGGTTCAGATCGCCGAAACGCTGGGCACGCGGGTCCTGCAAAAGGGCTGAAACACGGCCATCGGGTCAAAGGGGCGGCGCGTGCCGCCCCAAGTTTCCGACCACGCTCGGCCTGGTCGTGCAACCATATCCGGCGCTTTGCTGATTTTCACATAGACGAACCGCGGCCACGATCCGCGATGTCGCTCAGACCGGATAAAACTTGTGCGTGCCCGGATCGTAGCATTCCAGCCCGCCTTCTCCGATATCGGTCCAGAGCCCATGCAGGCTCAGTTCGCCCTCCCTGATCGCCTCCTCCACGAATGGAAAGGTCATCAGGTTCTCGAGCGACGCCACGACCGCCTGTTTCTCGAACTGGCGCGCCTGTTCGCCGGCATCGCCGATTTCAGAGACCAGATCGAACTTGGGACGCAGGATGTCCATCCAGCGCCCCACAAAGCTCTCCTTCGCCTCCAGTTCGGGGGCGTTGCCCTTGCACATGTCGATACAGCCCGCAACACCACCGCATTGCGAATGGCCCAGCACGATCAGATGCGCCACCTTGAGCACGGTGACGGCGTATTCGACCGTGGCGCTGGTTCCGTGATGATCGCCGTCAGGTTCGTAAGGCGGCACCAGATTTGCGATATTGCGGTGAATAAAGAACTCGCCCTGATCCGCACCGAAGATCGAGGTGACGTGAACCCGGCTGTCGCAACATGAGATCACCATCGCACGCGGACGCTGGCCTTCGTTGGCCAATCGCCGATACCAGCCACGATTCTCCTCGTATGCAGTGGCTTTCCAGCCATGATACCGTTGCACGAGATAGGCAGGCAGGGGTTTGGCAAACTTCATCTATCGTTCCCTTTTGATTGAACGGTCTGGCGCTGTCTTCTGCCGTGTCATTATCCGGAAATCTAGCCAAATTCGAGCAATTCCGATGCCCGAGGCGAAACCTTTTGCAAACCAGTGTGCCCGATGATGGGAAAGCCGTGGGGGCATCAGAACGATTTGGGGTGAAGAAAGTGGACAGCATTACGACATTGAATCCAACCGAGACCGTTCGGCTGGATCATGACCGCCTGAATGCGCTGTATCTGCAATTGGGCGAAGCGGGAGCAGAGGATGTCGTGTGCCGCGCGATCGAGGAACTGGCGGTTCGATTGGCACATTGCGAAAGATGCTGGCGACAGCGCCAAGTCACCGAACTGCGCAAGAACGCGCGGTCGCTGATCGCGATTTCCGAGCAGATCGGCATGTGCGAGATCGCGCAGGCTGCCGGCGACGTGACAAGGACCATCGACAATGGCGATGACGTGGCCTGTGCCGCGACCTTGTTCCGGTTGATCCGGCTTGGGGATCGTTCGTTGACTGCCGTCTGGAACCTGCGTGATCTTTCCCTCTGACAGGGCTTGCAGTGCGGCGCTGCGCGGCTAGTCTGGCGCTCAGCTTCATGACCCGAGAGTGCCCGATGCCCCATTGCCTTGCCAAGGACGCCCAAGACGCGATCGACCTGCATATCATTGACACCACGTCGCTGGACGACTGGCTCGCCGGACAGGATGAGTCAGTGCACGACTGGGTGCGCCTGAACGGATTTTCAGGCAAGCTCGGCCAGACATTGCTGGTTCCGGCAGATGGCGATCGTGCAGTCATCGCGCTCGCCGGATACGGAACAGCGGCCAAGCGCGCGCGCGGCCATTTCCCATTGGCATCGGCAGCCACGAAATTGCCCGAGGGAACCTATCGCATCGCCTCCGGCCTGCCGGAGGATATGGCGGAAACCGAATGCCTTGGCTGGCTACTCTCGGGCTATCGCTTTGATCGGTACAAAAGCAAATCCGACAAGGTCGTGGCCCTGGTTCCGCCGCAAGGTGTGGACGCCGATAAGGTTGCGATACTGGCCGAGGCGGAAACCATGATCCGCGATCTGGTCAATACGCCCGCGTCGGACATGAGCCCTCGGCATCTCGCCGAGGCGGCCACGGCGCTGGCTGAGGAACATGGCGCAGAGATCACCACCATCGTCGGCGATGACCTGCTCGAACGGAACTTCCCGCTGATCCACACGGTTGGCCGCGCGGCGGCCACCCCTCCGCGCCTGATCGACATGAGGTGGGGGGCGAGCGGCCCCAAACTGACGCTTGTCGGGAAAGGGGTCTGCTTTGACACGGGCGGTCTCAACCTGAAACCCGGCAGCAGCATGAGCCTGATGAAAAAGGACATGGGCGGCGCGGCGCATGTCTTGGGCATTGCCCGGATGATCATGGCGATGAAACTCCCGATCCGGTTGCGGGTTCTGATTCCGGCGGTCGAAAACTCGGTATCCGGGTCGTCTTTCCGGCCCGGCGACATACTCGCCTCGCGCAAGGGGCTGACGGTTGAAAACAACAATACCGATGCCGAAGGACGGCTTGTACTTGCGGATGCGCTCGCCCTCGCGTCCGAGGACAAGCCTGACCTGATACTGTCGATGGCGACGCTGACGGGGGCCGCGCGGGTCGCGGTCGGGCCCGATATCGCGCCCTTCTACACCGACGATGACGGCGACGCGCTGGCGCTCTCGGCCGCAGGCGCGCGCGTGGATGATCCGGTCTGGCGCATGCCGTTTCACGAGGCCTACGAAACAAGGATCGAACCGGCCAATGCCGATCTCGACAATGCGCCGTCCGGCGGGTTTGCGGGATCGATCACGGCCGCGCTCTTCCTGCGCCGTTTCGTATCCGACGCCCGCTACGTGCATTTCGACATCTATGCGTGGCAACCCTCCAACGCCCCGGCACGGCCGCTCGGTGGCGTCGGAACCGGAGCACGGGCCGTGTTCGATGCCTTGCCCCACATGCTGAAGCTGTGAGCGATCCGCGCCTGACGCCGGCAAATGATCGCGTCGCAGCGGCACATCTGACCGATGCGCCGGCAGACTTGCATCGCGTCATGGCAACCCCCCGCCGGATCATTCGACCGGTCGTCGATCTTTTGCGCACGCCCGATGGTGCACGCGATCGTCAACTTCTGTGGGGTGAAACCGTGGATCTGTACGAAGAGCGCGACGGTATGGGTTTCGTGCAGGCGCGCAAGGATGGCTATGTCGGGTATGTGGACAGCGCGGCATTGGGGCCGGAGGAGACAGCGACACACTGGGTCAGCGCCCCGGCCAGCCATCTTTATCGCGACGCCGACATCAAATCGCCAGAGCACCACATGCTGAGTTTTGGCAGCCGCGTGACCGTGCTGGGCGATGACGCTCCGCTCGCCGAAACCGCCGATGGATTTATTCCGCGCGTGCATCTGCGGCCTGTTGGCAAAACCATGAACGATCCGGTCAGAGTGGCGGCACTGTTTCGGGGAACTCCCTATCTGTGGGGCGGCAACAGCCGGTCCGGACTCGACTGTTCCGGCCTGGTTCAGGCCGCACTTCTTGCATGCGGGGTAACGTGCCCCGGCGATTCCGACCTGCAACAATCCGCATTGGGCCAATCGGTCACGCAATCTGGCGATTATCGGCGCGGCGACCTCCTGTTCTGGAAGGGCCATGTTGCGATGGTGGTCGATGCCGATACGCTGATTCACGCGAACGGCACGCATATGTCTGTGGTTCTTGAACCGGTCGAGGCCGCGATCCGCCGGATTGAAGCGCAGGGCGAAGGCCCCATCACCGCGCACAAGCGGTTATGATCGGCCAAAATATACCATAGCCAGCCAAGTTTCTCGCCGGGAACAGCCTGTCGCGGATCACTCAACCACGCGGATCAGTTTCCGTTCGAGTGGGCGCAACACGGTCCTGAGGTCAGATCCGCGCTTCAGGATCTGGCCATCCATACCAACCACCGAATACATACCTTGCCGATTGCGCAGCTTTGGACGTTTCTCGATCCGGTAAAGCGGATTCTCGGCGGTGCGCCGGAATACCGAGAACACCGCCAGATCGGAAAGACAGGAAATCCCGTAATCGCGCCACTCGCCCGCAGCGACCATACGGCCATATACGGACAGGATGATGCCAAGTTCGCGCCGGTCGAAGGCCACCTGATCCGACACTGGGCCTTTGGGAAAATGGCTGGGTGGCTGGATTGTCATGCGATCAGCCTTGCCGTGATCGCGCCGCAAATCAAGCCCATAACGCGCCGCCAAAGCGTTTCGCCGCCGGCTGTGACGCTTTTGGCAGAGGTGCCAGCCCGCCCGCGTCGCTGGTCAGCCATCCCTCCACCGCCGGGGTCAGCATCGCATAGGCGCGCGCCACCGCCTCGCGCGGGTTGGTCAGCGGCGCGTCATGCGGCATCAGGTCGGGAACGCATTCCGGAAACCGCAATACGATCCGGCGCCACCGGTGAATCAACAACAGCCGCGCCGCCGTTGCATCAAGCGGATCGTCGATCGCTGTCCGCAATGCACCAAGATCGGCGGCCAGTGCGGCCAGAGCCGCCCGATGGGCCACCCCAAGCTGCGCCGCCCGATAGGTGTCGGACAGATGCGTCAGATCGCCAACCAACAGGCAATCGGCCGACTCCGATGCTTCATCGGCCGGGATTATCCGTATGCTCTCGCCGCCTGCGCCGGTCAGGGTGACGGCGGCAGCCCATCGCAACACCGGTTCGATGCGCGGCGGTGCGTAGATTCGTGCTGTCGCGAATGCAAATCGGTCGAGCCCCTGCGCCGTGAGCCGATACCGGCTGCTGCGCCCGGCCCGTTCGCTGTGGACCCAGCCGTCGCTGCTCAGCCGCGACAACGCGGTGCGCAACGCCCCCTGTTCCACCCCGACCCTCCCGAGCACCATCCGCAAGCGCGTGCTGGAAATTTCACCGCCGCGATGCTGCACGAGATCGCCAAAGGCGGTGATCACCAGCGACCAGACGCGAAGCCGTCCCTGCGCATGCAAGGCGGAGATAAGCGGGGCAAGCGGGTCCATCCGCCAGCCTTACCGCGTATAGGATACCATCGTCAAAAGCTCATACTCGGCAACCTGATCGCCATCCTGGTTGGTCAGCGTCACGTTCCAGGCGACTTCGCCATAGGTATCGGTGCGCCGGGTCTTGCGCTTGCAGGTCAGCCGCACCCGGATGCTGTCGCCCGGGCTGACCGGTTTCTGGAAACTCAGCCCGTTCAGACCTGTATTGGCGAGCACCGGACCCGGATCGGGCTGAACGAACAACCCGGCAGCGAAGGACAGCAGCAAATAGCCATGCGCGACACGGCCCGGGAAGAACGGGTTCGCCCTGGCCGCCTCTTCATCCGTATGCGCGTAAAAGGTATCGCCGGTGAAATCCGCAAAATGCGCGATGTCATCCAGTGTTACCACGCGCGGATTCGTGTGCAGCGTGTCACCGATCCGGATTTCGTTGAAGGTGCGTTGGAACGGGTGCTGCGCAGGCGTCTGCTCGGTTGCACCGGGCTGCCACTGACCGGTGATCGCGGCTATCACATCCGGACTGCCCTGAATGGCGGTGCGCTGCATGTAATGCAGTACGCCGCGCACCCCGCCAAGCTCCTCGCCGCCTCCGGCACGGCCCGGTCCGCCATGCACCATATGGGGCAGCGGGGCACCGTGGCCGGTTGCTTCCCCCGCGCTGCTCGCGCCATTGATATACAACCGCCCGTGCCACGCCGCGCTGGTCAGCGTCACCTGCCGGGCCACCTGGGGATCGTCGGTGACCAGAGACGCCACCAGCGACCCGCCGCCGCGATTGGCCAGCGCCGCCGCATGCGCGGTGTCGCGATAGGGCATCAGGGTCGAAACCGGTCCGAACGCTTCGAGTTCGTGTACCGCACGCGCCGCATCCGGGTCATCGCAGCGCAGCAGCGTCGGTGCGAGGAACGCGCCACCGGCACCTGCGCCGATCAGATCAACCTGCTCCGGGTCACCTGTCAGGCGCGTGGTTTCCTGCGCCAATGCCGAAAGCTTGTCGAGCACATCGGATTTTTGCGCCGCGCTCGCCAACGCGCCCATGCGCACGCCATCGGCCGCCGGGTCGCCCACCGAAACCCCGGCCAGACGGGCGGTCAGCGCCTCTGCCACATCGACCATCGCGGATTGCGGCACGATAATGCGCCGGATCGCGGTGCATTTCTGCCCCGCCTTGGTGGTGATTTCGTTGGCGGCCTCCTTGATGAACGCCTCGAACGCGGGCGACCCGGACGTGACATCGGGGCCGAGGATTGTGGCGTTCAGGCTGTCCTGCTCCGCGTGGAACCGCACCGAATTACGCATCAGCGCCGGATTGCTCCGCAGGTGCAGCGCCGTGTCTGCCGAACCGGTAAAGCTGACCACATCCTGCGCCCCGAGACGGTCAAGCATGTCGCCGGTACCACCGATAACCAACTGCACCGCCCCCTCGGGCAGAATGCCCGATTCGACGATCATGCGGAAACAGGCCTCGGTCAGGTAACAGGTCTGAGTTGCCGGTTTCACGATCACCGGCATACCGGCAAGGATGGCCGGGGCGAGCTTTTCCAGCATTCCCCAGACCGGGAAGTTGAACGCGTTGATCAACACCGCCACACCCTGTAGCGGCACCGCGATATGCTGACCGACAAATGTGCCACCGCGGGACAGACCCTCGGTGGCCCCGTCGACATAGACCTGCCCGTCGGGCATCTCGCGCCGGCCCTTGCTCGCGATCACCATCATCGTGCCGATGCCGCCATCGATATCAATGGCGCCGTCCCGACGGGTCGCGCCGGTCAGCGGGTTGATCGCATAGAGCTCTTCCTTGCGTTCACCGAGATAGACCGCCAGCGCCTTTATCAACCGGGCACGGTCATGAAACCCCATCGCGCGCAAGGCCGGGCCTCCCACGGTCCGCCCCCAGTCAAGCATGCCCTGGATATCGAGCGCCGCGCCCCCGGCCATTGCGATCTGTTCGCCGGTGACCGGCCCATGAACCGCCCGCGATTCGGCACCTGGCCCGATCCATTTCCCAATCGCATAGCTTGCCGGTTTCAGCATTTCGGTTCTCCCCATGTTGCGCTGCTACAATGCACATTCCTGGCGATGAAATCAACACTATTGACCGCACGGTCGGTTTTATGCAGGGTAGGTTTACCTTGGAGGAGGCGGATATGACACCACAGGAACGTGCCGAACGCAGTGCAGCTGCAATGTGGGCCAGCGACGCCGCGTCGCAGTGGCTGGGCATGACTCTGGACGCTGTTGGCCCGGGCACCGCAACCATGTCTTTCACGGTTCAGGACCATCACCTGAACGGGCACAGGATTTGTCATGGCGGCTATATATTTACGCTGGCGGACAGCGCCTTTGCCTTTGCCTGCAACAGTTACAACCAGGTGACCGTGGCGCAGGAAAACTCGATCACCTACCTGACACCGGGACAGCCGGGCGAACGGCTGACCGCCAGCGCGGTCGAATCGGCCCGCACCGGACGCTCCGGTGTCTACGACATCACCGTGACCGGCGCGGATGGCCGCAAGGTTGCCCTGTTCCGGGGCCTGTCGCGCACCATCAAAGGCCAGAATTTCGAGGAGACACCATGACACACGCCTATCTGTGCGACGGGCTGCGCACCCCCATCGGTCGCTACGGCGGCGCCCTTTCCGGCGTCCGGCCCGACGATATGCTCGCCCATGTGCTGCGCGAGGTTACCGCACCCCATGACGGCATCGAGATCGACGAAGTGCTTGCCGGGTGCGCCAACCAGGCCGGCGAAGACAATCGCAATATCGCGCGCATGTCGGCGCTGCTGGCCGGGCTTCCCGACACGGTGCCCGGTGGCACAATCAACCGGTTGTGCGGCTCGGGGCTGGATGCCGTGGGCTCTGCCGCGCGGATGGTGCGTTGTGGCGAGGCCGAGGTGGTGATCGCCTGCGGCGTTGAAAGCATGAGCCGCGCGCCGCTGGTGATGCCCAAGGCCGATGCCGCGTTCTCGCGCAAGGCCGAGATCTATGACACCACCATCGGCTGGCGCTTTGTGAATCGCGAGATGCACAAGCATTTCGGCACGGACTCGATGCCCGAGACCGCCGAGAACGTCGCCTCGGATTTCAATATCGAGCGCGCGGCGCAAGACTCCTTTGCCCTGCGGTCACAGGAACGCGCCGCCGCTGCGATTGCCAGCGGACGGCTGGCGCGCGAGATCGCTCCGGTCAGTATCCCGCAGCGCAAGGGCGACCCAAAAATCGTCGATACCGACGAGCACCCGCGCCAGACCACGCTGGAAAAACTGGCCAGCCTGCCCACCCCGTTCCGGCAGGGCGGCAGCGTCACCGCGGGCAACGCGTCCGGTGTAAACGACGGCGCGGCGGCGGTGATCGTCGCGTCCGAAGCGGCGGTGCAAAAATACGGCCTGACGCCGCGCGCGCGCATCGCGGGCATGGCAACGGTCGGCGTACCGCCCCGGATCATGGGGATCGGCCCTGCGCCCGCGACCGAAAAACTGCTGACACGGCACGGTCTCGGCATCGGCGATATCGACCTGATCGAATTGAACGAGGCCTTTGCCGCACAGGGGTTGGCCGTGACCCGTCGACTTGGCCTGCCCGATGATGCCGACCACGTGAACCCGCATGGCGGCGCTATCGCCCTTGGCCATCCGCTCGGCATGTCCGGGACGCGGTTGGCGCTCACTGCCTCGATTACAATGACTGACAATGACATGAACCGCGCGATCTGCACCATGTGCATCGGCGTTGGTCAGGGTATTGCCCTCTTGCTGGAGAAAGCCTGATGAAGGATCTGTCCCCCCGCCCCGGTGACCTTGAATCGATCGAAACCGCGAGCCGGGATGAAATTACCGCACTTCAGGTCAAACGCCTGCAATGGTCGCTGAAGCACGCCTATGACAACGTACCGTTCTACAAGTCCAGCTTCGACGCCGCTGGCGTGCACCCCGATGACCTGACCACACTGTCCGATCTGGCCAAGTTTCCGTTCACCGTGAAACAGGATTTGCGCGACAACTATCCGTTCAACATGTTTGCGGTCCCGCGCGAGAAATTGCGCCGTGTGCATGCATCGTCGGGCACCACCGGGCAACCCACCGTCGTCGGCTATACGCAGGGCGATCTGGATGTGTGGGGCGCGGTCGTGGCGCGCAGCTTGCGTGCCGCCGGACTGCGCCGTGGCGACATGCTGCATAACGCTTATGGTTACGGCCTGTTCACCGGCGGGTTGGGCGTGCATCTGGGGGCCGATGCACTTGGCCTGTCCACTGTGCCCGTCTCGGGTGGCATGACCGAACGCCAGGTGCGTCTGATCCGCGATTTCCAGCCCAAGGGCATCACCGTCACACCGTCTTATGCCCTGTCGATCCTCGACGAGTTCAACACCGCAGGCATGGACCCGCGCGAATGCTCGTTGCAGGTGGGCATCTTTGGTGCCGAGCCCTGGACAAACGCCATGCGGCAGGAAATCGAGGCTGCGTTCGACATGCATGCGGTCGATATCTATGGCCTGTCCGAGGTCATGGGCCCCGGCGTGTCGATGGAGTGCGTCGAAACCAAGGATGGCCTGCATATCTGGGAAGATCATTTCTATCCCGAGATCATCAACCCGGAAACCGGCGAGCCGGTGGCGGATGGCGAACAGGGCGAGCTGGTCTTTACCTCGCTGACCAAAGAGGCGTTTCCGATCATCCGTTACCGCACCCGTGACCTGACCCGGCTGTTGCCCGGCACCGCGCGCTCCATGCGGCGGATGGAAAAAGTGACCGGGCGCAGCGACGACATGATCATCCTGCGGGGCGTCAACGTGTTCCCGACCCAGATCGAGGAACAGCTGATGACCGTGAAAGGGCTCGCGCCCCATTTCCAGATCGTGTTGTCCCGGCCCGATCGGATGGACGAAATGCTGGTTCAGGTCGAGGCCATCGAGGGCTTTTCGAGTGCCGACGACCGCGCCCATGCGGCCGCCGACCTGCGCGGCAAGGTCAAGCGCAATGTCGGGGTGACCGTCAAGGTCGATGTCGCGGAACCGGGCGGTGTTGCCCGCAGCCAGGGCAAGGCGGTGCGGATCATCGACAACCGTCCCAAAACCTGATGCCCCGGGGCGTCGCCAGAGATCACGACGAAAAACGTGCCGCCCTGCGCAAGGGTGCGGCACGTTACTTTGCCCGACATGGCTATGACCGCGCATCGATGACCGGCGCCGCCCGCGAATGCGGCGTCTCCAAGGCGTTGATCTATCACTATTATGACAGCAAGGAAGACCTTCTCTTCGATATCCTGCAGTCGCATCTGTCGGAGTTGTCCGAAAGCGTGGAGGCCGCGCGCGAAGATGCCCTGGCGGGGTTGATCCACGCAATTCTCGCCGCCTATGCGGACGCGGATGCCGAACACAAGCTGCAGCTGGATGCGCTGGCCACCCTGCCGCCCGACATGCAGAAGCCGCTTCTCGATCTGCAACGTGGTCTGGTCGGAATCATGTCGGACGCCCTGAAGGCCGAGAACCCGGCGCTTACTGGCGACCGCTTGCGCGCCGCGACGATGTCGGTTTTCGGAATCCTCAACTGGTTTTATATGTGGAACCGGCCGGGCAAGGGGCTGAGCCGTGCGGAATATGCCGATCTTGCCACCGACTTCGTGCGCGGCGGACTTGTCGCTCTCTGAAATTCCACGACACCTGCGGCAGGCAAATCTTCATACATTGCGTCCTAGACTGAACACCGTTGATACGGCGCAAGGGAGCGGTGTGCAGATGATACGACCGGATCATGTGCGAGGCGCGGGGTTCATTCTGGTTTTGCTGCTCCTGACCGGCGGCGTGCTGGCGCAGTCCGGGCAGATCAGCCGGGTCACCGACACCGGCGTGCAAAAGCGCATGATGGCGATGAACGCCAACAACACGGCACTGACGGTGCTGAGCGACATGATGGGCGGGCGGGCGGTTTTCGATCGCGCCCGCGCGCGCGACGCCCGGCGCAGGTTGATCTACACGACCGGTCGCATACCTGCGCTTTTCCGCAAGGCGCATTCAGACCCCCTCTCCAATGCCCGCCCGGAAATCTGGTCAGACTGGCCCGGGTTCAGGCAACAGGCAAAATCGGCGCGATCGGCGGCGCGAAAGCTGGACGTCTCAACCTTGCCACGCCTGCGCAAAACCCTGCCGCGCGTGATCCACGCCTGTCTTGCCTGCCACCGCGCCTACCGCAAGGATATGTGACACACGAAAGCCGGCCTCGAAGATCGGGAGACGCAACACGCTGTTGAATACACAGCCCGGCGTCACAGGTGCAAAGGTGAAACCGGGTCCCGCCGCTCTTTCGGTCATGCGGCAACGCTGCCCCAGGCCCGGTCCAGCCTGCCCTCGGCGAGGTCTTCGGCAGTCAGGAAGATGCGCAGCGCCCTGGCTTCTCCGAACATCCAGCCGAGCAATTCGCTTGACGGCAATTCGAGCAACACCTCCGCCCCGATCTTCGTTGACACGTCGTCCGCCCCGATACTCCCCGTCTCGTGCCGGGCGTTATGCGCCCAGAACGGTTCAAACAGGGCGCGTTGCTCGGGCGGCAACGCGCGCGGATCACCCGCATAAATCTGGCGGCAATGGCGTTCGAATGGCGCGAAATAGGCGCGCGCGGCCTGCCGCAACTGCGTCTGCATACCGCCACAACCACACTTGCAGTCGCCTGATGCCGAGACGAGGGCAAGCGCCGCACTCAACAGGGCCGGCGCAACCTCCTCAAACACTGTCTCTTCGGTTCTGAGCCGATCGAAATCGGCACGCAGCCTGGCCAGACCATCAGCAACCCGATGACAATTCGTGTCTTCAGCACGCCACGCCGCGCCGCCGGTGCGCACCATCAGACATTCCAGCAGCATTTCCGCGCTGGTCCAATCGAAGGGTTGGTATCCCGGCAGGGCCAGATCGACATCGTGCAGCATACCCCATTGCGGCCCTGCCCCCGTATCAGCGAGACCCTGTTCTGCGGCAGCCTGAATCAGCAATGGCCAACGGGGCCGCACGTGCTGGCCCATCGGAGGCGGGCATGTCGTCACCCGTCCCTCGACATGCAGCACGCGCACCGGCAACGCCCCGTGTTCGTGACCGGTCGCGCGAAAGAACACCAGCCAACCGCGTCGCGGCCCGATACCCTGCCAAAGCGTGTCCGGTAATGCGGTACAGTCGATCTGCGCGAGAAACTGGGCGGGTTGCCCGGCAATCATCGGCCAGGCCTCGCCTTCGGGAAGCGCCGGACTGCCGCCCAGCCAACTGCTGAAGGTTGCGCCGGTTGTCCCCGGCAATTGCGGGACCAGAGCCATATGCACTCTGGGCAGAACATCAGGATCGACCGCGTCTTTCAGATCGGCATCGTGCGCCAACGGCACATGCGTGCCCCGGATCGCGACAGACAGATACAAGCCGGCCCCGATTGTTGCGACCGCAATTGTCAGGGGCAAACGTGACGGCTCACCCAACCCCCATATACCCGCGAACATCAAAGTGGCCACGGCCGCAGCACAGGCGATAGCGGAATGTCCAAATCCAAATCTCGTTAAAATCATGACGCATAACCCGGTTTGAAAGGAGGTCAGGAGGCCCGATCAATAAGGCGAAAATTGGGTTTGCATGCGGAATTCACGGGACACGGGCACAGGATCGGCCTTGCACTGTCCAACGAGTTGCATCACGCTCGCGGAAAAACGACGGTCAGGAGACTTGGCGATGCGAACGCGAGCTGCGGTGGCGATTGAGGCGGGGAAGCCGCTTGAGGTTATGGATGTGAATCTCGATGGGCCGCGTGCCGGCGAGGTTCTGATCGAGGTGAAGGCGACGGGTCTGTGCCACACCGACGAGTTCACGCG
>NZ_JBGFGP010000152.1:0-393 GCF_041224545.1 Sedimentitalea sp. XS_ASV28
ACGCCTTCGGCTCGCGCGCGAAGTTCCAGAGCCGGAACAGGGACCATTCCGAACGCCGCTCCTCGGCCACGGCCAGCTCGGTGCGGCTGATGTGGAAAGGGGTGCGTTCCCAGCCATTCGTCGTCTTCACCTCGACTAGGCCGTGTTGACAAAAGGGATTCACAATGCACCGTAGGCGTGATTCAAGCTAGTATCTGCTATGGAGACCAGCTTGGCACGAGACTTGATGACGGACGAGGAGTGGACGTTTTTCGAACATTTCATCCTCGCTGCCCGCGGCCCGAATGGGCGCAAACCAACCAATCATCGCCTTGTTCTGGATGGGATTTTCTGGATCGCCCGAACAGGATCCCCGTGGCGTGAGCTGCCGGAGGAATTCGGAAAATGGTCAAG
>NZ_JBGFGP010000156.1:0-9029 GCF_041224545.1 Sedimentitalea sp. XS_ASV28
TGGTCGAGCGCTGCTTCAACAAGCTCAAAAACGCCCGGCGCGTCGCCACCCGCTACGACAAGACCGCCGAGAGCTTCCTTGGCTTCATCGACATCACATCTATCCGCCTATGGCTCCGCCATTTGTCAACATGACCTAGTCGTATTGCACGACCTCGTATTCGATATCGTCGTGATCGTGGAAATAGAATCGATGCCCCGGCTCGTAATCGCCGTGGTTCTTAGGCGTGAAGCCAGCCTCGGTAACCGCGCTGTCCATGGCGGCGATGTCGTCCACCACGACGGCAATGTGGTTGAGCCCGCCGATCGTATGGTAATTGTCGTCGGTCGGTTTCGCAGGCGAGCCCGGCGTGTACAGCGCGACATAGTGGCTGTCGGTGCCGACATGAACGGTGCGCCCGCCCTGGGTTGCGGCGCCCGACCAGCGAACATGCCAGCCGAACAGGTCGCACATCCAGGCGGCGGTGGCATCAGGATCGCTGACGGTGAGGTTGGTATGTTCGAGCATGGCAGGCATGTGCAGTCCTTTCGTGACAGTTGATTTTGCCATCGTAATTTCTAAACCTAACTTTAGGTCAAGATATTTATCGGGATAGGAAATGGTTGCTTCACAAGGACTTTCCATTGGCGCGCTGGCGGATCGTACAGGGGTGGCGGTGTCCGCAATCCGCTATTACGAATCACAGGGGTTGATCGCGCCATGGCGGAACGGCGGCGGGCAGCGGCGGTTTCACCGGGCCGATATCCGTCGTCTCAGCTTTGTGATGATCGCGCAGAAATTCGGCTTTTCGCTGCCCGAGATTCGCGAATTGCTTGCAACGCTGCCCGGCAAGCGGACACCGACACCGGCGGACTGGGCGCGGATCAGCCACACGTTCCGTACCCGGCTCGACGCGCGGATCGAAACGCTGCAAAGGCTGCGTGACAATCTTGACGGCTGCATCGGCTGCGGATGTCTGTCACTGCCCAAGTGCAAGCTCTACAATCCCGATGATCGCGCCCGGAGACTGGGGCGCGGGCCGCGTTATCTGATGGGAGACCGGCCGGAACCGGCTGAGTGAATTCGTGTCGATATCCGCACGGAAAATCCTGCACGTCCCGACCTGCGCTGAAATTGCGCTGGCGATCTGACGCGGTGTTGCGATTGACGCAAGGGCCTGCGAAAAGGTATCAGCCGCGAAATAATGTTGCGCCCGGCAACGGGCCACGCACACCGCCAGCCAAGGAGCGCCCGCATATGGCCGAGATTGAACGCGAAGCGATGGAATACGATGTTGTGATCGTCGGAGCGGGCCCTGCCGGTTTGTCCGCTGCGATCCGACTGAAGCAGCTTGATGCGGATATCAACGTCGTCGTGCTGGAAAAGGGCAGCGAAGTCGGGGCGCATATCCTGTCGGGCGCGGTGCTTGACCCGTGTGGCCTTGATGCGCTGATCCCTGACTGGAAGGAAAAGGGCGCGCCGCTGAATGTGCCGGTCAAGGAAGACAATTTCTATATGCTGGGAGAAGCGGGCAAGCTGCGGGTGCCGAACTGGCCGATGCCGCCGCTGATGAACAATCATGGCAATTACATCGTGAGCATGGGCAATGTCTGTCGCTGGATGGCTGAGCAGGCCGAAGCGCTGGGGGTCGAGATCTTTCCGGGCATGGCCTGTTCCGAGCTGGTTTATGACGACAAGGGCGGCATCAAGGGTGTGGTCGCCGGTGAATTCGGCAAGGACGCCGACGGCAGCCACGGTCCGAACTATGAACCCGGCATGGAGTTGCATGGCAAATACGTGTTCCTGTCCGAAGGCGTGCGCGGGTCACTCGCCAAGCAGGTGATCGCCAAATACGACCTGAGCCAGGGCCACGAGCCGCAGAAATTCGGCATCGGCATGAAGGAAATCTGGGAAATCGATCCCGCCAAGCACAAGGAAGGCACAGTGACCCACACGATGGGCTGGCCGCTTGGAGGAAATGCGGGCGGTGGATCGTTTATCTATCACCTGGAGAACAATCAGGTGTATGTCGGGTTCGTTGTGCATCTGAACTACAAGAACCCGTATCTTTTCCCGTACATGGAATTCCAGCGGTTCAAGCATCATCCGATGGTTGCCGAACTGCTCAAGGGGGGCAAGCGCGTTGCCTATGGTGCGCGGGCGATTTCCGAGGGCGGCTATCAGTCGATGCCCAAGATGGTCGCGCCGGGCGTGGCGCTGTTGGGATGTTCGGTGGGCATGGTCAACGTGCCCCGCATCAAGGGCAATCACAACGCGATGCTGTCTGGAAAGGCGGCGGCCGAGGCCGCGCATGCCGCCATTGCCGCCGGCCGCGCCGGTGATGAGCTGTCCGATTATGAAACCGAGGTGCGGACCGGCGCGATCGGCAAGGACCTGAAAAAGGTGCGCAACGTCAAGCCCTTCTGGTCGAAATGGGGCCTCGTGCCCTCGCTGGTGCTAGGCGGGTTCGACATGTGGACGAACACGCTCGGATTTTCGCTGTTCGGCACTCAGAAACATGGCAAGACCGACGCGGAAGCAACGGAAGAGGCCAGCAAGCACAAGCCCATCGACTATCCCAAGCCCGATGGCACGCTGTCATTCGACCGGCTGACCAACGTGGCCTTTTCGTTCACCAATCACGAAGAAAGCCAACCTGCGCATCTGCAACTCAAGGATGCCGATGTTCCGGTCAAGGTGAACCTGCCGAAATACGCCGGGCCGGCTGCGCGTTATTGTCCGGCGGGCGTCTATGAATTCGTGAGCGAGGAGGGCAAGGACACGCGGTTCGTGATCAATTTCCAGAACTGCGTGCACTGCAAGACCTGCGATATCAAGGATCCGTCCCAGAACATCAACTGGGTCACGCCGCAGGGCGGCGACGGTCCGAACTATCCCAACATGTAGCGCCAATCAGGCCGGAAGCTGTAGATTCGCGGCGGTTTCAAGAGCGAAAAGGCTAATATGAACTGACAATGGCGCGATAGTTGGTGTTGCGCCATTGCCTCGCCCCGAGAGGAGGCCTAACTTGCCGGGCAGATAACCGACGAGGCAGGTCCCTTGAAAAACTCTCTTCTTCGCGGTGTGGCCCTTGCGGCGACCCTGCTTGCGTTCAGCGCACCCTTAGGTGTGCAGGCGGACACCGCAGCGGGGGCGTATCTCGCTGGTCGGCATGCGCTGATCTCCAGTGATTTCGACGAGGCGGCGGCCTATTACACCCGCGCTCTGGCGCGCGATCGCCAGAACCCTCACCTGATGGAACAGGTCGTGCTGTCCCAGCTTGCGCTTGGCAAGATCGACAAGGCCCTGCCGGTCGCCAAGCACATGGAGCAACTGGGTTTGCGCAGCCAGGTGGCGCAGCTGGTGGTCATCACCGATCTGATCGACAACGGGAAATACGAGGAGTTGCTCGCCCGGGATCCAGAAACGCTCGGCAGCGGGCCGCTGGTCGATGGCCTGATCACCGGCTGGGCCTATATGGGGGCGGGGTCGGTCGCCAAGGCCCTGGAGCAGTTCGATCTGGTCTCGCAGCAGAAAGGGCTGCGCGCGTTTGCGTTGTATCACAAGGCACTGGCGCTTGCATCCGTGGGGGATTTCGAGGGGGCCGAGGCGATTTTTGCCGATGAAAGCTCGGGGTTGGCGATCCTGTCGCGCGGCGCCGCGATTGCCCGGGCGCAAATCCTGTCGCAGCTCGAGCGTAACGACGAAGCCACCGCCTTTCTGGAAAATGCGTTTGGGACAACGCTGGATCCCGGATTGCAGGATGTTGCGGACCGGCTGGCTGCGGGGGAGCAATTGCCGTTTTCGCAGGTCACCTCGGTCAAGGACGGCATGGCCGAAGTGTTCTTTTCAATCGGTCAGGCGCTGAACGGCGAGGCGTCCGATGATTACGTGCTGGTCTATGCCCGCGCCGCGACCCATCTGCGCCCCGGGCACGTGGATTCGCTCCTGCTCAGCGCGCAATTGCTGGATGTGCTCGGTCAGTATGACCTCGCCGTGGCGACCTATAAACAGATCCCCCCGGACAGCCCGGATTATCACGCCGCCGAAATGGGCCGCGCAGAAGCGCTGCGCCGCGCGGCCAAGCCCGATGCGGCAATCGAGGTGTTGGAACGCCTGGCCGCAGACCACCCGACGCTCGCGCCGGTCTATTCCGCCCTTGGCGATCTGCAACGCCAGCAGGAACAATATGCCGAGGCGATCCGGGCCTATGACAAGGCGCTGGAATATTCCGATGAAGAGGCTCCGGCGCGCTGGTTCCTGTACTATGCGCGGGGCATCAGCCACGAACGGCTGAAGCAGTGGGACAATGCCGAAGCCGATTTTCGCAGCGCATTGAAAATCAACCCGGACCAGCCCCAGGTGCTGAACTATCTGGGTTATTCGCTGGTTGAACGAAAAACCAACCTCGACGAGGCGCTTGGAATGATCGAGCGCGCCGTCGAAGCCCGCCCCGACAGCGGCTATATCGTCGACAGTCTCGGCTGGGTTCTGTTCCGCCTTGGACGCTATGAAGAGGCGGTAGAGCATATGGAAACCGCGGTTGAATTGATGCCGGTCGACCCGGTGGTCAACGACCATCTGGGTGACGTCTACTGGGCGGTCGGCCGATATCGCGAGGCTGAGTTCCAGTGGAAGCGCGCCATATCCTTTATCGACCCCGAGGATACCGACAGCGAGGCCGACCCGGAACGCATTCGCCGCAAGCTCGAAGTCGGGTTGGATCAGGTGCTGGCCGAGGAAGGGTCGGAACCGCTGAAGGTGGTGAATGACCAGGGCTGATGCCTTTGCCCCCGCCAAGATCAACCTGACGCTTCACGTCACCGGACGACGGCAGGATGGGTATCACCTGCTGGATTCGCTGGTGGTTTTTGCCGATCTCGGCGACCGGATTTCCGTTCGTGAAGCGCAGGGGGTGAACCTGCACATTACCGGACCCAAGGCGGCGGGGCTGACATCCGGCGAAGACAACCTCGTACTGCGTGCCGCGCGGCTCGCGGGGGTGTCGGACGCCCGGATAACACTTGAGAAACATCTGCCGGCGGCTGCCGGTATCGGTGGGGGTTCGGCGGATGCCGCCGCGACCCTGCGCGCGTTGACGACCAGTCATGGCATTGCGATTCCCGAACGCGAGCAGGTTCTGTCACTCGGTGCGGATGTGCCGATCTGCCTGATCTCCGAAACGCTGCGTATGGGCGGTATCGGTGAGCGCATCGACAGGGTGCAGGGCGTTCCGCCGTTGCCGGCGGTTCTGGTCAATCCCGGCGTCCCGGTTCATACGCCGGATGTGTTTCGCGCGCTAACCTGTCGCAACGGATCGCCGATGTCAGAGATTCCCGCGTTCGCGGATGTATCCGGGTGCGTGCGCTGGCTGGCGCAGCAGCGCAACGATCTTGAAGCCCCGGCGATGCGGATTTGTCCGCCGATTGGCGAGTGTCTGGCCGCGCTGCGCCGCGAGAATGCGCTGCTGGCCCGGATCAGCGGATCAGGCGCCACCTGCTTTGGCATCTACGATACCCTGCACGGGGCTCGGGCGGCGTCTGACGCGTTGCGTCGCGCCCATCCCGATTGGTGGAGTCAGCCGGTCACATTGGCGCGCGCGGGATGCGCGGATCACCGCAGGCGCGACACCACATAATCCGACAGATCATCCAGCATCTGACGGATGGGATGATCGGGCAGCCGTCGCAGCGCGGCACGTGCCTTGTCCGACCACGCCAGCGCGTCCGCCCGCGTTGCATCGAGCGTGCCGTATTTGGCCATGAGCGACAGGGCGGTGTCGAGATCCTGCGGTGTCTGCTGGCCCTTTTCGATGGTACGCGACCAGAACGCGCGCTCTTGTGCCGTCGCCTCGGCCACTGCCTTGATGACTGGCAGGGTCAGCTTGCGTTCGCGAAAATCGTCGCCGACATTCTTGCCGGTGGCCGTGCTGTCCCCCTGGTAATCCAGCAGGTCGTCTGCAATCTGAAATGCGATCCCGAGCGCGTCGCCATAGTCGAACAGGGCCTGTATCTGGTCTGCATCGGCATTGGCAATCACGCCGCCCACCTCGGTCGCCGCCGAGAACAATGCCGCTGTCTTGCCACGCACCACCTTGAGGTAGATGTCCTCGTCGGTTGCGAGATTCTGCGCGGCGCTGAGCTGGAGAACCTCGCCCTCGGCGATCGTGGCCGCCGCATTGGCGAGAATATCCAGCACGCGCAACGAACCGGTTTCGACCATCAACTGAAAACTGCGCGCAAACAGGTAATCTCCGACCAGCACGCTGGACTTGTTGTCCCAAAGCAGGTTGGCGGTGGGGCGACCGCGCCTCTGGCCGCTTTCGTCAACCACGTCGTCATGCAGCAGCGTCGCGGTGTGGATGAATTCGACCGTGGCGGCAAGATGCACGTGGTACGGACCGCCATAGCCGCACATGCGCGCCGCGGCGAGCGTCAGCATGGGGCGCAGCCGCTTGCCGCCGGCATCGACGAGATGCGCGGTGACCTCGGGGATGCGCGGCGCATGTTCCGATGCCATGCGATCCCGGATCAGCGCGTTCACGGCCGAAAGATCGTCCGCAAGCGTCGCCGCCAGCTGCTCATGCGGTTTGGTTGCGGCGTTGATGTTCATCACACTCCTGCGTCAAGGCTCGACAATCGCCGCTCCCTGGCCTTACATCCTGCATCATGAAGGAACTTTTGCGCAGCACCGACCCGACCGTCCTGGCCTTTGCGTCCGCCCTTCTTCAGGGCGAGGATATAGACTGCTTTCAGATGGACGTAAACATGAGCATCCTTGAAGGCGGCATCGGAATATTTCCCAGGCGGATGATGGTGCGCTGCGCAGATTACGATGAGGCCGCACGCGTCATGCGCGACAACGACGTGCCGCTGGGTCAATGAAACCGGACACCTGTGATGATCTGACGCGGGATGCGTTTCTCGGTGGTCGTTTGCACCTGCTGCAGCCGCGCGACGGCTATCGCGCCGGGGTCGATCCGGTGGTGCTTGCGGCCAGCGTGAATGCCCGGCCCGGTCAATCCGTACTCGAACTCGGATGCGGCGCGGGCGCGGCTGCGCTCTGTCTGGCGACACGGGTGCCAGGGCTCGATCTCTGGGGGGTCGAACTCCAGTGCGGTTATGCCGATCTGGCGCGGCGCAACGCAACGCAGAACGACATTTCTTTCAATGTCGTTTGCGCCGACCTGAACGATTTGCCGCATCCGGTGCGCGGCATGCGTTTTGACCATGTCATTGCAAACCCGCCCTATTTTCGCTCCGGAGCGCATAGTCTCGCACGAGACAGCGGCCGTGGCATCGCACTCAGCGAGCAGCAGACGCCATTGGCGGACTGGCTGGCGGTCGCCGCGCGGCGGCTCGCGCCCAAAGGATATCTTCACATGATCCAGCGCGCCGATCGATTGCCGGACATGCTGGTGGGGTGCTCCGGGCGGCTCGGGTCGCTCGAAGTGCTGCCGCTTGCGGCGCGCACGGGCAGGCCGCCCGGAATGGTCATCTTGCGCGCCCGCAAGGAGGGGCGCGCCCCGTTTTGCCTGCACGCCCCCTGTCTGATTCACGCGGGCGAGCGGCATGAACGCGACGCGGAAAGCTATTCGCCGGAAATATCGGCGGTTCTGCGTCAGGGGGCCGCGCTGGACTGGCCCGATGTCCGGGCGGAAAGCCGGGCAAATTCAACGAGTTCAAAAAACTGTTACAATTAGCTGCGCGTGCGGCGTGACAGACACGAAGGAATGTGCTCAACTCAAGCTGCAACTTATTCAGAGGAGGACTGCAATGAGCTTGAGCTCGCATCTGATTGAACTGAAAAAGAAGCACCAGCACCTGAGCACAGAAGTCGAACAAGCGCAGCGTGCACCCGGTGTGGACGGGCTTCATCTGGCGGAACTCAAAAAGCAGAAACTGAAACTGAAAGAAGAGATAGAGAGACTCTCAAGCTAATATCGCCCCGCAAACAACCTGACTTGCTGACGCTGCTCGAAACTATGGATTTCGGGCAATTCGCAGGGCAGTGGTGTTGCAGGTGTTTCGTCAGAGGTTCCATCTCTCGAGCTAACCGGCGCGGCGTGATGGCCGCGCCTTTTTTGTGCATGATCACTGGTATGACCTACGCCGGTGGCACATCTCTTATGGCAATATAGGTCAGCTTTTCGGAAACTTCGGCGGTCTTTTCGATCTCTGTCCAGATCCAGTTGCGAAAGGCCCTGATATGGGGCCGTTCCTCCAATCCTTCGGGGCATATGAAACGAAACTGCGCCTCCAGCGTGATGGCCAGCTTGTATGGGGCAACCAGCCGCCCTTCATGCAGGTCCTTCACGACCAGCGCGCGCCGCCCGAGAACCGCGCCGGCCCCGGCCAGCGCCGCATCGATGGCATGATCGGCCTGTGAAAACTGCACGCCATGATCCGGGATGAAATCCACGCCGGCCGCGCGGAACCAGGCGGCCCAGTCACATTTGGGCTCCAGGAAATCCAGCGAGTCGTCAAACAGGATGGGCGCGTCACGCAGATCTTCGGGATGCGGATATTTCAGGGCAAGTTCCGGCGTCATGACCGGTGTCATCCACTCAAAGGCGAGCGGTTCCGAAAACAGACCGGGGTCGGGGCCATGGCCGAAACGAATCGCGACATCGATTTCGTCGCGTTCGAAATCCATCACCCGCAGCCCGGCCGAGAACCGCAGGTCGATCTCCGGATGGGCGCGCGCAAAATCGTAAAACCGCGGCGCCAGCCACTTCGCGGTAAAGGCCGGGCCGGCGGTAACGGTCAGCGTTCGGTTGTCCTGCAGCCTGCGGGTCTGATGCCATGCGGCGTTCAGCGTCCGGAAACCCTCGGCAGCGCCCGGCGCCAGCAGGCGACCGGCCTCGGTCAATTCGACAGCACGGTTCAAACGGTGAAAAAGCGGCTGCCCCTGACCTGCCCCCCTTCGGTCCCTCGTTCATAACGAGAGTCTGCGGGTTTGATCTTGATAATCATGGGTTTCGGTTTGGGCAAGCGCGCCGGGCGCGGAGCCCTCAAATTGCTCAAGCGCTCGGCGCGCTTGCAGTGGCG
>NZ_JBGFGP010000162.1:0-96899 GCF_041224545.1 Sedimentitalea sp. XS_ASV28
GCCGTCGGCATGCCCGCCTCTTGCTCCTTGATCATCCCGATAATCTGCGCCTCGGTAAAACGGCTCTTTCGCATTCGTCTGCTCCTTCAAGGTTGGGCAGACTCTACATCATGATGAGGGATTTCGCGGGGGGCAGGTCACCCCAGATGGTCTTCCAACGACTTTATCTGAAAGGACAGCGCAGCCGGCGTGACATTCAACTCTTCGGCCGCGCGCGCAAATGACATGTGCCTCGCGGCGGCATCAAAGGCGCGCAATGCGGTGAGAGGGGGCAGGCGATCGGCCATGCCAGTTAAGTAATACTTGTCTGAAGGATTGAAAAGCCTCGTTTGTGCCTTTTATCCGCGCAACTCATATTAGGTGTCGCAGACAGATTTTCTGAATCATATGAGGCACGCCATGCTGGAAAGCACCACAAGCCCCGAAATGCGCCTTATCTTCCTGAAGGCACACGAAGACCGCGCCCGTCTGTTTTTTGCGCTCTGGCGCAGGCTGTTGCCGCGCCGTCATCAGCGGACGGTATGAAAAAGGAGCCGGCCCTGGCGGACCGGCCCCTGATCGTTTTTTCGGTTTGCGATGTGCTCGCTGCCGATCAGCCGAAGAACTGCGCCCCGTTTGCGGAAATCGTCGAGCCGTTGATGAAGCCCGCGTCATCGGAGGCGAGGAAAACGACACAGCGGGCAATCTCTTCCGGCTCGCCAAGACGACCGGCGGGGATTTGCGCGATGATGCTCTCGCGGACCTTTTCCGGCACGGCCATGACCATGTCGGTACCGATGTAGCCCGGGCAAACCGCGTTCGCGGTGATGCCTGCCCGCGCGCCTTCCTGCGCCAGGGAGCGGACGATGCCGATGTCGCCTGCCTTGGTCGCGGCATAGTTGACCTGTGCGAACTGGCCTTTCTGACCGTTGACCGAGCTGATCACGATCACGCGGCCGAATTTGCGTTCGCGCATGCCGGGCCAGATCGGGTGGACGGTGTTGAAGACGCCGGTCAGGTTGGTGTCGACCACCTGCTGCCACTGTTCCGGCGACATCTTGTGGAAGGGCGCGTCACGGGTGATGCCCGCATTCGCGACCACGACGTCGATGGGGCCGAGGTCCGCTTCGACCTGCGCGATGCCCGCCTTGGACGATTCGTAGTTCGCGACATCCCACTTGTAGGTCTTGATGCCGGTTTCCTCGGTAAAGGCCGCAGCGGCTTCGTCGTTGCCGGCATAGGTTGCGGCGACGTTGTAGCCTTGGGCTTTCAGCGCCTTGGAAATTGCGGCGCCGATACCTCGGCTGCCGCCGGTCACGAGGGCGGTTCTGGACATGTGTATCTCCTCCAAAATCAGGGTTCGTTGGTTTTTTTTATGGTTTCTTTCGTGTGTCACGGCGCGACCCTTCGAGGGGGCCGTGACACGTCATTCTGTCAATCGCGCGCGACGCACAGGGCGACACCCATGCCGCCGCCGATGCAGAGCGTGGCGAGACCCTTCTTGGCATCGCGGCGCTTCATTTCGAAGAGCAGGGTGTTCAGGACGCGGCAGCCCGATGCACCGATCGGGTGGCCGATGGCAATCGCGCCACCGTTGACGTTGACGATCTCGGGATCCCAGCCCATGTCCTTGTTCACGGCACAGGCCTGCGCGGCAAAGGCTTCGTTCGCTTCCACGAGGTCAAGATCGTCGGCGGACCATCCCGCCTTTTCCAGCGCCTTGCGCGATGCATAGATCGGACCGACGCCCATGATCGACGGATCGAGGCCGGCGGTTGCATAGGACACGATCCGCGCGAGTGGTTCGATACCGCGCTTTTCGGCGTTCTCGGCGGACATCAACAAGGTGGCCGCAGCCCCGTCGTTCAGACCCGACGCGTTGGCGGCGGTGACCGAACCGTCCTTGGTGAAGGCCGGGCGCATTTTTGCCATGGCTTCGAGATTTGCGCCGTGGCGGATGTATTCGTCGCTGTCCATCACGATGTCGCCCTTGCGGGTCTTGATGGTGAAGGGAACGATTTCGTCGACGAACTTGCCGGCTTTTTGCGCGGCTTCGGCCTTGTTCTGGCTGGCGACGGCGAACTGGTCCTGCTGTTCGCGCGAAATCTGCCATTTTTCCGCGACGTTTTCGGCGGTCTGGCCCATGTGATAGCCATTGAAGGCGTCCCACAATCCGTCGCGGATCATGGTGTCGATATATTTCATGTCGCCCATCTTGTGGCCGGCACGCAGGCTGGCGGCGTGGGGTGACATCGTCATGTTTTCCTGGCCGCCGGCGGCCACGATCTCGGCATCTCCGAGCTGGATATGCTGCGCACCCAGAGCGACGGCACGCAACCCCGAACCGCAGACCTGGTTGATGCCCCAGGCTGCGCTTTCCTGCGGCAGGCCGGCATTGATATGGGCCTGGCGGGCGGGGTTCTGTCCCTGCGCGGCGGTCAGGACCTGTCCGAGAATGGTTTCGGAGACCTCTGCTTTGTCGATCCCGGCGCGCTCGACCACGGCCTCGAGTACCGCGGCACCCAGATCGTGGGCGGGCGTGTTGGCGAAAGATCCGCCAAAACTGCCAACCCCGGTCCGTGCTGCAGATGCAATTACTACGTTCGTCATTTTCGCAAATCCTTTGCCAGCGTGCAGATATGAGGATCATTAACGGTTGCACAAGCAAGCGCAACCGACGCGCGAAACCCCCACTTCCGCATCGGACATAAAGGATTGACGCCGGGCCAGCAACTGACAGTGTGTCTCAGGTCGCAGCGCGACGTTGGGCCGGCTGCGGTATCCATGGCGGTCGCACCGTGGGCGCGCCGAACAGGTGACCTTGCAGGCAATCGACGCCGGAGGAGATCAGGAAATCGGCGTCGCGCTGACGTTCGACGGCACCGGCGATGACCAGCATGTCGAACTGTTTCGCAACCGAGACAAGGGCACGGACGATACACTGGTTGTCGGGGTTGTCGGCGAGATTTTGCATGAAAGGTCCGTTGAGCTTGACCGCGTCGAAATAGAAGTCGTTCAGGTATTGCAGCACCAGCGCCCCGTTTCCGAAATCGTCCAGCGCAAAGCCGATGTTGCGATCCTGCAGGTGGTCCATGAAATCGACGACGAGTTCCGGCATGGTCATTGCGGATTGCTCCGAAATTTCGAGAACGAGCCGCTCGCCGACAGATGCATTCTTTTTCAGGTGCCGGTCCAGGATGCGCATCCATCGCTTGTAACCGACGGAACGCACCGACATGTTCAGCGACAGACGGATTGACGGGTTGGCGGCCAGCGTCCGCAGCCCGGTTTCAAGCGCAATACAGTCGATTTCCCGGCCCAGTTCGGTCGCCTCGATTTCCGGCATGAAGGTTCGCGCGGGTATGACGCGCCCGCTCTGATCGAGCACCCGGATAAGCCCTTCGTAAAAGGCGGTCTTGCGTGGCGCACGCGCCTGCATGACGGGTTGGAAGGCCAGCATCGTCTGATTGGTTGCAATGGCGTGCTTCACCATCTCGAGCGCGTGCGATTCCCGTGCGGTGACGACCGCATCGACCGGGCTGTGGCCGCCTTCGGGAATGTCGGCCTTGATCCTGCGACGTCTCGACATGGCGCTCTCCTCGCTCGGGCATTGTCACAGCCGCGTGTCGCTGCGGCACGGGCAGCATCGGATACAGTGGTGAAAAACGTCTTAAGCCTCGCTTTTTCGCGGAAACTGGTTCAAATCCGTCATATAGAGGATGAAGAGGGTGCGATGGAACGCTGTGGTTGGGTCGGGTCAGAACAGATCTACAAGGATTATCACGACACGGATTGGGGTGTGCCCGAATATGACAGCCGTGCGCTTTGGGAGAAACTGATCCTCGACGGCTTTCAGGCCGGGCTGAGCTGGCTCACGATACTTAAAAAGCGCGAGAATTTTCGCGCGGCGTTTCAGGGCTTTGATCCCGATATCATCGCCGGCTGGGGCGAGGAGGAGGTTCTGCGCCTGCTGCAGGATGCGGGCATCATCCGGCATCGCGGCAAGATCGAGGCGACAATCGGCAACGCCCGCGTCTGGCAGAAGATCGAGCAGGCCCAGGGTTTTGACAGGTTTCTCTGGGATTATGTGGGTGGGACCCCGATACAGAACAACTGGCAGAGCCTCGCCGAGGTTCCCGCCCAGACGCCGCTGTCGGTGCAGATTTCAAAAGATCTGAAAAAGGCCGGATTCCGTTTTTGCGGCCCCACCATCGTCTATGCGTTCATGCAGGCGGTCGGCATGGTGAACGATCATCTCGTGACCTGCCCGCGCCATGCAGAGGTGGCCCGGATGGCCAGTAACCGGCCTCCGCTCTGAACCGCTGGGGCCGGTCTGCAGTATCATCCTTCGGGTGCGGTATCCAAAATCGCGGCGAGAATGGATTTGGCGCTGTCGGAATTCCAGTCCGCATCGCCTTGCAGCCGGGCAATTTCGTTGCCTTCGGGGTCGATCAGCACCGTGATCGGCAGGCCGAGAACGCCCATGTCGCGGGCGATCGCCTGTTTCGGATCCTGATGGCGGGGCAGGTTGGTGACGCCGATTTCGTCAAAGAACTTCTGGATGCCGACAGGCGAGTTGCGCCCGGTAGCGAGCGTGACGACCTCGAACGCGTCGCCGCCGAATTCGTCCTGAAGTGCCGAGAGCATCGGCATTTCCTTGCGGCAGGGCGCGCACCAGGTCGCCCAGAAATTCAGGAGCACATATTTACCACGGTAATCGGCCAGGGTGCCGGTGCCCGCGCCATCGGCCAGCATGAACTCTCCGTCGGATACCGGCCTGGGATCGGCATGGAAGACCAGCTTTTTCATGTCGCCTTCGCGCAGCGCCTCAAGCGCGGCGGTGTCCGCGGCGGCGATATTTGCACAGAGCGCAAGGGCCGTATAAACGAACCCGAACAACAGTTTTCTCATGTCCCCTCCGAAGGGTTTCCAAATAATGACCGATACGACCTCGAACCAGATGTGGGGCGGCCGCTTTGCCGCCGGACCGGACGCGATCATGGAGGCAATCAATGCCTCTATCGGGTTCGACAAGCGGATGGCGGCGCAGGATATTGCCGGGTCGCGTGCCCATGCCGCGATGCTGGCGGCGACGGGTGTGATCAGCGATAACGATGCGGCGGCCATTCGTGAAGGGCTGCTCACCGTTTTGTCAGAGATCGAGGCCGGAACATTCGAATATTCCACCGCGCTGGAGGATATCCACATGAATGTCGAGGCGCGCCTGAAACAGGTCATCGGCGAGCCGGCAGGCCGCCTGCACACCGGCCGATCGCGCAACGATCAGGTGGCGACCGACTTCAAGCTCTGGGTCCGGGACCAGTTGGATGCAGCGGAATCCGGTCTGCGCGCGCTGATCGACGCGTTGCTGGCGCAGGCCGAGGCAGGGGCGGATTGGGTCATGCCGGGTTTTACCCATCTGCAAACCGCGCAGCCGGTGACATGGGGTCATCACATGATGGCCTATGTCGAGATGTTCGGACGCGACCTGTCGCGGGTGCGCGACGCGCGGGCGCGGATGAACGAATGTCCGCTCGGGGCGGCGGCGCTGGCTGGCACCAGCTTTCCCATAGATCGCGACATGACCGCGACGGCGCTCGGTTTCGACCGCCCGTCGGCAAATTCGCTCGATGCGGTCAGCGACCGGGATTTCGCGCTCGAATTCCTGTCGGTGGCCTCCATTTCCGCCATCCACCTCAGCCGGATGGCCGAAGAGCTGGTGATCTGGTCCTCGGCGCAGTTCCGCTTTGTCACGCTGTCTGACCGGTTCTCGACCGGCTCGTCCATCATGCCGCAAAAGAAAAACCCCGATGCGGCAGAGCTGATCCGGGCCAAGATCGGGCGGATTTTCGGTGCGAACACGGCGCTCATGATGGTGATGAAGGGATTGCCGCTGGCCTATTCCAAGGACATGCAGGAAGACAAGGAACAGGTGTTTGACGCCGCTGACAACTGGATGCTGGCGCTCGCGGCGATGGAAGGCATGGTCAGGGACATGACGGCCAACCGCGAGTCACTCGCGGCGGCCGCCGGTTCGGGCTTTTCAACCGCGACCGATCTTGCCGACTGGCTGGTGCGGGTTCTGGGCCTGCCGTTCCGCGATGCGCATCACGTCACCGGATCGCTCGTCGCCGTTGCCGAGCAGCGGGGCTGTGACCTGCCCGAGCTTGACCTGGCTGACATGCAGGCGGTGCATCCGGCGATCACCGGGGACGTATTTGGTGTCCTTGGCGTTGAAAATTCGGTAAACTCGCGCATGTCATACGGGGGAACCGCGCCCGCCCAGGTTCGGGCACAGATCGAACGATGGAAAACAAAGTCATGATGAAATCCTGTCTTGTCGGTCTCTGTACGCTCTTGCTGGTCGGCTGTGGCGTGGATGGAGAACCGACGCCACCGCCGCCGAAGCCGCAGAAAGAAACCGGTATCCGGGTATCCGGAGAAGCGCGGGCCGGGATCAGCATCACGCGGAATGCAACGCCATTTGAGGACATGCCCATTCAGCTTGTCCCGGTGCTGCCGGAATAGCGGGGTCGGGTATGCGTGCGTTGGGTTCATCTCTGCTGGTGCTTCTGTTGCTGGCAGGGTGCGAACCCGATCCGCCTCTGGTGGGGCCGGATGGCGAGTTGATCGTGCAGCCCCCGCAGCCCGCAACGGCACAACCTGCGGTCAATGTCGGCATCGGTGTCGGTACTGGCGGCGGCGCCTATGGCGGGGTTGGCATAGCGCAGGGTCCATTCGCGGTGTTTCTCGGTTTCTGAGCGCGAGTTGCCCTCGCTCGGTTCCGTGCTAGGTCCTCCGTGGGATGCAGAGCGGCACGCCCGACCGGCCCTTGGGAGAGACACCGAATGAGCGCATTGCGAATGACCTATCTGGCCCTCGCCGTATGGGGGGCGATACATCCGATGTATTACTTTCTGTTCTGGTTCGCAGAGAACGGTTTTGATCTCGGCGCGCTGGTTCAGGCCTGGCATGTCAACGCCGCCAGCAGCGGGCTGGTCTGGGATCTGACGATTGCGGCGATTGCCCTGACGGTTTTCATCGTCGCCGAGTGCGTGGCCCGCCGTGCCTGGGCGGGACTGATCGCGATTCCGGCGACCTTTTGCATCGGTGTCAGCTGCGGCCTGCCGCTCTACCTGTTTCTGAGGTCGCGCCCGTCTGGCTGATACGCATTGATCCCGGCGCGGGTTTTGCTATGAGGCCGACATGGACCATTTTCTCTACAAGGACGGCGCCCTTCACGCCGAGGATGTGCCGGTGAGCGAGATCGCTGCCGCCGTCGGAACCCCGTTCTACCTCTATTCCACCGCGACGCTGTTGCGTCACTATGCGCTGTTTGACGAGGCGTTGGAGGGCACGGAGCATCTTGTCTGCTATGCGATGAAGGCGGCAGGGAACCAGGCGATCCTCAAGACGCTGGCGCAGGCCGGGGCCGGCATGGACGTGGTCTCGGTCGGCGAATACCTGCGCGCACGCGCCGCCGGGGTACCGGGGGAAAAGATTGTGTTTTCCGGTGTCGGCAAGACGACAGACGAAATGCGCACGGCGCTTGAGGGCGGCATTCGCCAGTTCAATGTCGAATCCGAGCCCGAGCTGGCGGCGCTGAACACTGTTGCGCTGTCGCTGGGCAAGGTCGCGCCGATCACCATCCGGGTCAATCCGGATGTGGATGCCAGGACCCATGCCAAGATCGCCACCGGAAAATCCGAAAACAAGTTCGGCATTCCGATTTCCCGCGCGCGCGAGGTTTATGCGCTCGCGGGGCGCATGCAGGGGATCGAGATTGTCGGCATCGACGTGCATATCGGCAGCCAGCTCACCGATCTGGCCCCGTTCGAGCAGGCCTACAGGCTGGTCGCGGATCTGACCGAAACCTTGCGCGCGGATGGTCACGATATCCGCCGCCTCGATCTGGGGGGCGGGCTTGGCATCCCCTACACGCGCAGCAACCAGGCGCCGCCGCTGCCGCTGGAATACGGCGCGATAGTCAAGCGTACGCTCGGCCATCTGGGTTGCGAGATCGAGATCGAGCCGGGTCGCCTGATCGCCGGCAATGCCGGTATCATGGTCAGCAGGGTGATCTATCTGAAATCGGGCGAAGGCCGCGATTTCCTGATCGTGGACGGTGCGATGAACGATCTGATCCGACCGGCGATGTACGATGCGCATCACGATATCGTGCCGGTGCTCGAACCCGAGGCCGGTGTCGAACAAAGACCCTATGACATCGTCGGCCCGGTTTGCGAAAGCGGCGACACCTTCGCAAGACAGCGCGGTCTGCCGCCATTGGCTGCGGGGGATCTGATCGCGTTTCGAAGTGCGGGGGCCTATGGCGCGGTGATGGCCAGCGAATACAACGCGAGACCGCTGATACCCGAGGTTCTGGTGAAGGGCGATCAATTTGCGGTCATCCGCCCGCGCCCGACCTTTGACGAAATGATAAATCGCGATACCATCCCCGGGTGGCTTTGACGCAATCCGGCGATCTGGCCACTCGGAGACCGTGATGGCCAGACATACACTCCCCCCGGCCCTGCATGCGGTGCGTATGCCCCTGGCATTGACGCGCGCGGGCATGCTGGCCGAACGGGTGTTGCGCTGTTTCTGGCCGCTGATCAGCCTGGTGTTGCTGGTTCTGGCGCTGCTGATACTCGGGATACAGGATCTCGTTCCGGTCGAGGCGGTGTGGGTGAGCGGGGCGGTTGCGATGCTGGGCGCCTGCGCGGCGCTGGTGCATGGTGTCCTGCGGTTTCATTGTCCAACCCGGGCCGAGGCACTGGCGCGGCTGGATGAAACCTTGCCGGGGCGTCCGATACGTGCCCTGCTGGACGAGCAGGCCATCGGGGCGGAAGACTCGCGATCCGCGGCGCTCTGGCGGGCGCACCAGGCGCGGATGGCGGAACGGGCGGCGACCGCCCGGGCACCTGCGCCAGACCTGAAACTCGCGCGCCGGGATCCGTTTGCGCTGCGCTATGTTGCGTTGCTGGCGCTGCTGGTCGCGTTGCTTTTCGGTTCGGTATGGCGGATCGGCAGCGTCGCCGAGATGACGCCCGGCGGGGCTGATTTGGCAAGCGGTCCGTCCTGGGAGGGCTGGATCGAGCCGCCGCGCTATACCGGCAAGCCGACGCTGTATCTCAATGACTTGACCGGCAAAACCCTGCAGGTGCCCGAAGGGAGCCGGATCACCCTGCGTTTCTATGGTGAGGTTGGCGCGCTGAGGCTGGCCGAAACCGTGTCGGCCAGAACCGCAGAAGAAGAAACCGGTTCCGATCCGGTGCAGGATTTCACTGTTGTCCGCAACGGCACCATCCAGATTTCCGGGGGGGGTGGACAGAGCTGGCGGGTCGAGATCATCGACGACACACCGCCGCAGATCGCCATGGCGGGCCCGGCGGAGGCGGAGGCCACGGGCGAGATGACATTGCCCTTTACCGCCAGCGACGACTACGGGGTTGTCGCAGGACAGGCTGTGATCGCTCTGGACATCGCGGCGGTGGACCGTCGCTACGGGCTCGCCCCCGATCCCGAACCCAGAGAGGCCGTGGCGGTGCCGCTGCCGATGCCGATTGCGGGCGACCGACGGATGTTCACGGAAACGCTGATCGAGGATTTCTCGAAACATCCTTTTGCGAACCTGCCGGTCACGGTCCGGCTCTCGGCCGAGGATGCGGCGGGGCATGTCACGGAGATCGACCCGTCGCCAATGGTGCTGCCGGCCCGCCGGTTCTTTGATCCTCTGGCGGCTGCGGTGATCGAGCAACGCCGCGATCTGCTCTGGACGCGCGAGAACGCGGCGCGTGTCGCGCAGATTCTACGCGCGATTTCACATCGGCCGGAGTCGCTGTTCCGCTCGGAAACAGCCTATCTGCGGCTGCGCGTGATCCTGCGCCGGTTGGAGACGTTCACGGCCCATGGGCTCAAGACCGCGCAGCAGGAGGAGATTTCGGAGGCGCTCTGGGCTCTGGCGGTATTGCTGGAAGAGGGCGATCTGAGCGATGCGCTGGAACGTCTGCGCCGTGCCCAGGAGCGGCTGAGCGAAGCGATGAAGAACGGGGCCAGCGATCAGGAAATAGCCGACCTGATGCAGGAACTGCGCGACGCCACCAACGAATACATGCGCCAGTTGTCGCGGAAGGCCCAGCAGGAGGGGGAACAGGGCCAGCAGGGGCAACCTTCTGAGAACGCCATGCAGATGACCCAGAACGATCTGCAACGCATGATGGACCGGATTCAGGAGTTGATGGAACAGGGGCGCATGGCAGAGGCGGAACAGGCGTTGCAGGAATTGCAGCAGATGATGCAGAACATGCGCGTCACCCAGGGACAAGGCCAGGGCGGCCAGTCCGAGGGCCAGCAGGCGATGGAAGGTCTGGTCGAAACCCTGCGCGAACAGCAGGGGCTGAGCGATCAGGCCTTCCGCGATTTGCAGGAACAGTTCAATCCCGGCGCGCAGGCTGGCGAAAACCAGGGCAATCAGGGTCGCAACGGAGGCCAGGGACAGGGACAGAGCCACGAGGGGCAGGGCGGGCAAGGCGAGCCATCCGGTGCGGAACAAGGCTCGCTCGCGGATCGGCAACAGGCTCTGCGCGAGGAATTGCAGCGTCAGCAGGGCAATCTGCCCGGTGCCGGCACACCCGAAGGCGAGGCCGCGCGCGACGCGCTGGACCGGGCGGGGCGCGCGATGGATGGCGCGGAACAAGCCTTGCGCCAGGACGATTACGCCGACGCGATCGACCGGCAATCCGAGGCGATGGAGGCGCTGCGCGAAGGAATGCGCTCGCTCGGTGAAGCGATGGCACAGCAGCAGGGCCAGCCGGGCCAAGGCAGCACGCAGGGCAATATGGAGGCACGGAACCGCGACCCGCTGGGGCGCGAAAGCGGTTCGAACGGATCGCTCGGCACGCCCGAAAACCTGTTGCAGGGCGAAGATGTCTACCGCCGCGCCCGCGAGTTGCTGGATGAAATCCGCCGCCGTTCGGGCGAGGGCGACCGGCCCGAAGTCGAACGCAACTATCTTCAGCGGCTACTCGAGCGGTTCTGATCCACCTGACATGAACTTCTTGAATACGGTGTCGAGCCAGACCCGTCCTTCGTCGATCTTGGCGACATAGAGCTCCATGTAGGATGCTGTTTGCGGCACGGCCTCGGTTATGGTGCGGGCATTGGTATATGCCAACGCGAGCAGCGCCGCGAGCAGGATGGTCAGGGTGATGCCGCGCATGAACCCGGTGCTGCCGCGCGCGGCCGGCGCGTGGCTGAAATTATCGTAAGCGGACTCGCCCGGTCTGCGCAGGGTCGAATTGATCTCGTCAATGTTCGGAAGCTTGCCGCCTTGCCGACCGGGCCTGTCCTGCGACGCCGCAGATGCGGCGGCATCCCCCCTTATATGGGCCATGCGCTCGCGGGCCTTGCGCGCGGTTTCGGAGGCTTCGGCGTCGGCGCGATCCGCGGCGGCGGGCCGGCTGTCCGTGGCTTCGGCGCGGTCGCGGCTGCGCAGGCGGGTTTCGCGCTCGGCTTCCTGTTGCAGGATGGCGCTGACACTGGGGTCGAGCTTGCGTCGGGGCGGTGCGGGTGGCGCCTTGGCCTCGTCGGCGGGATCGTCGTCCAGGAACGAGGCGGACGAAGCGCGCAGGTCGGGCTCGGCGCGCATCAGCGGATTGGGATGGGCAAAGAACCAGGAAGTGTCACAGTTGGAGCATTGAACGTCGCGGCCCTTTGGCGGAATCACCTTGTCGGGCACTTCGTACTGAGCGCCGCAATTCGGGCATGTTAGACGCATGCTGCCCCTCCTGATCCTGTCACTGCCTGCCGGATTGATCTTGTGCCGCAACCTTATGTGTTTCGGCAAGGGTTCGCAAAGGGCGAATTTCTCATGCGCAACGGCGCGGAAACGTGGCGAATCGGCATGGCATTGAAACTGTCCCGACGGTAAGGCACAAGGCGGTAATTGACAGGAGATTGGCCTTGATAGATCTGGAGCAGGTGGGATTCGACTATGGTGGGGGCGCGCTGTTTGGCGATGTATCCTTGTCCCTGCCTGCCGGGTCCTTTCATTTTCTGACCGGACCGTCCGGATCGGGCAAGACGACATTTCTGAAACTCTGCTACGGGGCGCTCAACCCCACCAAGGGGCGAATCCTTGCCTTTGGCGATGACGTCGCCGCGGCGACGCGGGACGATATGGCGACCCTGCGCCGTCGTATCGGCGTGGTGCATCAGGATTGCCGCTTTCTTGACCACCTGCCTGTCGCTGACAATATCGCATTGCCGCTGACGGTATCCGGTCGCGATCTGGCGCAGGAACAGCAGAATCTGGCGGATCTGCTCGGATGGGTCGGGTTGTCCGAGCGCGCCGATGCCTATCCCGCCGAGTTGTCGGGCGGCGAGCGGCAACGTGCCGCGCTGGCGCGTGCGGTGATCCTGTCTCCGGACGTGATCATCGCGGATGAGCCGACAGGCAATATCGACTGGGACATGTCCCAACGCCTGCTGCGCCTGCTGGTGGACCTGAACAGCATGGGCAAGACCGTTCTGATTGCCAGCCATGACATGTCATTGATCCGCGCGGCCAAGTCCGAGGTTCAGGCCCGGGTTCTGCGCATTTCGAACAAACAGGTGCAATTGGCGGGGGCCGATCTGTGAACATGCGACTCTTTTTCGGCCTTCTGTCCGGCGATGCCCGGAGCGACCGGGTCGTCCCGCCCAGCGGGACCACCTCGCATCTGACGCTGTTTGTCGCCGCTGCGATGGGGTTTCTTGCGGTATTCGCCCTGGCATTGGCAATGACGGCCGACCGCGTGGCCGACCGCTGGTCCGAAGCCCAGTCACAGAGCGCGACACTGCGCATTTCTGGTGACGCGGAGCAGCGCGAGGCCCGCACGGCGGCGGTGCTCGACATCCTGGCTGAAACGCCGGGAATCGCCAGTTCGCGGCCATTGACGGCCGAGGAACAGTCAGCCCTGCTGGCTCCGTGGCTGGGTGACGACCTGCCCCTCGGGGATTTGCCGCTGCCGCAGCTGATCGAAGTGATCGCCGAGAGGCCCGGATACGATACCGACGCGCTGCAACAGCGGCTGAACGACGAGGTTCCGGGCGCAGTCCTTGATGATCACAGTGGCTGGCGCGCGCCGATCGTGGACGCTGCGCGGGGGCTGCGGCGACTGGGGGTCATATCGCTGTTGCTGATTACCGGAACCATGGCCGCGACCGTGACGCTGGCGGCGCGCGCGACGCTGGCGGCGAATGCGCAGGTGATCGAGGTCCTGCGCCTTGTCGGCGCCGAGGATCGCTTTGTTGCCGGTGCTTTCGTGCGGCGGCTGACAGTACGGGCGCTTGTGGGCTCCAGCGCAGGCATGGTGCTTGGCGTACTTGCGGTTCTGCTGTTGCCGCCGGGCGGCGAAACCCAGGGTTTCCTGACAGAAATCGGGTTCGGCGGTCTTGGCTGGCTCGCGCCGCTTGCGGTCCCGGTCGTTACGGTGGTGGTGGCGTTTGTCGCAACGGGGATCGCGGCGCGGCAGAAACTGGCGGAGTTCAGCTGATGATGCATGCGGTGCAATGGGTGCGATCCCTCGTCTTCATCATCGTGATCTATTTCTGGATGGCTGTCCTTGGAATCCTGTTCACACCCTATGCAATCCTGTCCAAGCGCGGCGCCTTGCGGGCCTGCAAGATATATGCCCGCACAACTCTCGTCCTGACACGCTGGATGGTGGGCATTCACGGCGAGGTGCGTGGGACGGTTCCCTCTGGCGAGGTGATGGTCGCGGCCAAGCATCAGTCGTTTCTCGATATCCTGCTGATCTTTGACGCGGTGCCGCATGCCAAGTTCATCATGAAGCGCGAATTGCTGTGGACGCCGTTCATCGGGCTTTATGCCAAACGGCTGGGCTGCGTACCGGTCGACCGTGGCCGTCGCGGAGCCGCCGTCGCCAAGATGGTCAAGGACGTGGCGCAGGAGTTCAGCACTCCCGGACAGCTCATCATCTATCCACAGGGCACACGTGTCGCACCCGGCGACAGGAAGCCCTACAAGGTGGGCAGTGGCGTGCTCTACAAGGAACTGGGCCAACCCTGTGTGCCGGTGGCCACCAATGTCGGGCTGTTCTGGCCACGCAAGGGGATCATGCGCAAGCCCGGACTGGCGGTTGTCGAATTCCTCGAACCGATTGCACCGGGACTGGATCGCAACGAATTTATGCGTAAGCTCGAAGAACGTGTGGAAGCACGCTCAGATGAATTGATGCGCGAAGCGGGGTTCGATCCGGATGGAGCAGATTGATACGATAGAGGCGCTAGAGGCGTTGTACGGCACGCCCAGCGAGCCGGCGTTGCGCAAGGTCGCGCGGCGGATGACGCCCACCTATCGCAAATGGATTATGGCTTCGCGGCTGTGCGTGCTGACCACGGTTGGCGAAGGGGGCACCGATGGCAGCCCCCGTGGCGATGACGGACCCGTGGTGCAGGAGCTTGACCCCGGAACCCTGGCGATGCCCGATTGGCACGGCAACAACCGTCTGGATTCACTGCGCAATATCGTAAAGGACGGTCGTGTCTCGCTGATGTTCATGGTGGCCGGCTCCAACACCGTCATTCGTGTCAACGGGAGCGCCCGGTTGACTGCAGACGCAGAACTGCGCGGTCGCTTCGAACGCAAGGGCCGCCTGCCAACGACGGTTATCGTCATTTCGATTGACGAGATCTATTGCCAATGCGCGCGTGCGCTCTTGCGGGCGGGGATTTGGCAGCGGGATGATCGGGCCGGACTGCCGACGATCGGGGATATTCTTGCCGAGATGACCGATGATGAAATCGACGGCAAGGAATATGACCGGACCTGGACCGCGCGCGCGACCAAGACGCTTTGGTAGACCCACGCGCACCTGATCCGGGAGACCACCGCTTGCAGTTGTTTCGACCGGCGCGACCCGAGGATGCCGCCCGCTGCCGCGAAATCGAGGCGGCGGCCTATTCCGCGCGCGAAGCGGCCCCCCTCAGCCGGATTGCGGATCGTATCGCCACATATCCGCAGGGATTTCTGGTGGTTGAACAGAACGGGGTGATTGCAGGCTTTATCAACAGCGGCTGCGCCCATGACGTCGATATGGCCGACGATGCGTTCAAGGCGCTGGCCGGACATGATCCGGACGCGCCCAACGTGGTGATCCTCTCGGTTGCGGTGGACCCCGCCTTTCAGGGCATGGGGCTGGCCCGTGCCCTGATGCAGTCATTCGTGCGTCGCATGGTGGATGGGGGCAAGTCCAGCATCCACCTCATGTGCAAGTCTCACTATGTCCCGATGTACGAGAAGCTTGGCTATCGATACGTGCGCGGTTCGGCCTCGGGTTTTGCGGGCGCAGCGTGGCATGAGATGGTGATGAACCTGTAGCACCGTCAGGCCGCTGTCGCGCCGATGGCGTGGACCTTGCGGGTCCATTTTTCGATAAGACCGGACGTCGGACGGCTGGCGCCGGCGAACCAGGTGATGCGGGTCGGTTTGACGCCGACAAAGCCGAGTATCTGCCGCCTGAGCTGCCAGATCAACGCGCGGCGATACAGCAGTCGCATCGCCCAGCCCGGGGTGTCGGACGTGAGTATCACCCGTGCCGTGCGCCCCGACAGCAGTGGCGCGGGCATGCCTCCGAGCCCCGTGTTTCGGGTGTCAAAGGTGCGCCCCGGAAGGAACGTGCGATCAATCAACCCCTTGAGCCGTGCGGGCAATCCGCCCCACCACATCGGCGTGGCGAGGACCAGATGATCGCTCCATTCGATATCGCCCAGCACCTGTTGCAGGTCGGGTTCGAGCGGCTTGTAATTCTCGTAATTTCCCTGTCCGAAATCGTCGTCGAACGCGAGATCGCTCAGGTTGGTGACCCGCACCTCATGTCCCGCGGCGCGGGCGGCGGTGGCATAGGTTTCCGCAAAACGGCGCGACAGGCTGGTTTCGCCAGGGTGTCCGTTCAGGATGAAAATCTTCTTGGCAGGCACGGGAAGCTCCACAAATTGACCTTGGTCATTTACTTGCAATAAAAATGACCGTGGTCAATATTAATTTGACCTTGGTCAAAAAAGCTGCAACCCAAGGGCATGGCGAAACCCGTGCAAGAACGAACGCTCAAGACCCGTGCCCGTTTGATCGAGGTCGCGCAGGCGCTTGTGGCATCCGGCGGTTACGAAGCCTTGCGCGTCGAAGACGTGGTGTCCGGGGCGGGCGTGGCCAAGGGGACGTTCTTTGCCCATTTCAAAGACAAGGATGCGTTGATGGAACGGCTTGTCGGGGCGGAACTGGCTGCTCGCCTTGACCGTGCCGAAGTGTCGGAGGCCCCCGTTTCGGTCGCGACCCTGATTGCCGCGCTAAGACCGTTTCATCGTTTCATGACCTCCGAGCGCTATGTATTCGACCTGATCCTGCGCTATTCCGGGGCGGCCGCGATCGCCGAGATCGGACCGATCGCGCAATGCCTGCAGCGATATTCCGTGCTGGTCACGGGGTGGATCGAGGCCGGAGCCTACCGGCGGGACATATCGGCGGACCTGCTCGCCGAGGGGGTGCAGGCCTTTGCCGTCCAGGCCATGTCTCTGCAGTTCTGCGCCCTGCACCGGGCGCAGGATTTCGAGGAGCGGCTGACGCTTTATCTTGACGCCTGGATGGCCCCGGCGGCCTGAACCGCCGGTGCGGCATCAGCTGTGGATCGCTCCGCTGCCACAGGCCAGCGCGGCTTCGCGCACGGCTTCGGAATAGGTCGGGTGGGCGTGGCAGGTCATGGCAAGATCCTCGGCCGAGGCGCCGAACTCCATCGCGACACAGATCTCGTGGATCAGGTCGCCGGCACCGGGGCCGATGATATGTGCGCCGAGAATCCGGTCGGTTTCCTTGTCGGCGATGATCTTGACAAAGCCGTCGGCGGCGAAATTCGCCTTGGCGCGGCCATTGCCCATGAACATGAATTTTCCGACCTTATAGGCGCGGTCCGCTTTCTTGAGCGCCTCTTCGGTCTCACCGACATTCGCCACTTCGGGCCAGGTGTAGATCACGCCCGGGATCACGCCATAGTTCACATGCCCATGCTTGCCCGCGACCTGTTCGGCAGCGGCCATGCCTTCGTCCTCGGCCTTGTGGGCCAGCATCGGGCCGTCGATACAATCTCCGATCGCATAGATGCCCGGTACGTTTGTCTGCCAGTCCTTGCCGACCTTGATCTGCCCGCGCTCGCTGCGCTCGACGCCGAGCGCATCAAGCCCGAGACCGTCAACATAGGGTTTGCGACCCGTGGCGAGCAGGACCACATCGGCATCCAGCACGTGTTCGCTGTCGTCCTTGCGCAGTTTGTAATGCACCTTGGCCTTGGTTTTGGTTGCTTCGGTCTTCTGCACCGCCGCGCCCATGATGAAGGTCAGCCCCTGTTTCTTGAGAATGCGCTGAAAGGTCTTTTGCACATCTCCATCCATGCCGGGGGTGATCGCATCGAGGAATTCCACGACGGTCACGTCGGCGCCAAGACGGGCGTAGACACTGCCCAGTTCCAGCCCGATCACACCGGCACCGATCACCACCATCTTTTTCGGGATCTTGCCAAGCTCCAGCGCGCCGGTGGAGGTCACGACCACCTTTTCGTCGATATCGACGCCGGGCAGGGCGGACGCCTCGGAGCCCGAGGCGATGATGATGTTCCTGGTGGTGTGAACCTCGTCACCGACCTTGACCTTGCCGGCCTCGGGAATCGAGCCCCAGCCCTTGAGCCAGTCGATCTTGTTCTTCTTGAACAGGAATTCGACGCCCTTGGTATTGGTGTCGATCACCTCCTGCTTGTAGGCCTGCATCTGTTTCCAGTCGACGCTGGGCGATTTCCCCTTGAGACCCATCCTGGCAAAGTTGTGCTCGGCCTCGTGCAGCTGGTGGCTGGCGTGCAGCAGGGCCTTGGACGGTATGCAGCCCACGTTCAGGCAGGTGCCGCCGAGGGTTTCGCGGCCTTCGACGCAGGCGGTCTTGAGCCCGAGTTGTGCGCAGCGGATGGCGCAGACATAGCCGCCGGGTCCGGCACCGATGATGATCACGTCGTAGTCAGCCATGAGAGAGGTCCTTTGTTGTGAGCGGGGCAGGGGCGCTGCCCCTCGGCGCAGTCTGCGCCTCACCCCGGAGTATTTCGCCAAAGATGAAGGTCATGTCAGGGAGGCCAGCAGCATCAGGGCGGTGGCGATGAGGCTGACCATCCAGATCACCGAGCGCCAGGGACTCAGGCCGAGGGCATAGGCGGGGACATAGAGGATGCGGGCCACGAGATAGGTCCAGGCGCAGGTTGCGGTGAAGGCGGTGGACTGGTCGGTCAGAGCGATGGTCACGCAGGGAATTGTGAAGAGGATCAGACCTTCGAAATGGTTGTTCATCGCCCGTTGCAGGCGGCCCGCGGTGCCGGTGAGGTGTACCGGCGTGTCGCGCGGGCCAAGCGCGGTTTTCGATCCGACCTGGAGGTTGGCGGTGATCGAGTAGGCCGCGAATTGCAGGATCTGCAGCAGGGCGGCGAGGGTGAGGGCGGTGAGTTCGGGGGTCATGATCTTCCTGAATTACTAGGGAGAACGCAAATCTGTGCGCATTGCAGCTTTAAGTTGCTTTGTAGCACGAATGCGATCCGGGCTACCTGCCTCTGTTTGTTCCCATTCATCAAGCAATAGTCGCGTTGAATCTGATGCGACCAATTGTGAGCGCAAAAGCCAATGACCGACGTTGAATTCGCCTTGCTTATTGGGCTCTCTGCTTTCGTACTTCATCCAAGACTCTAGTAAACCAAGGTAAGCCTCTTTGCGTTCGTCGTATATGCGCCGTTTGGAGATAATTCGTTCGGATAGCCAAAATTGAATGACGGCAGTAGCAAGTGAACCGACACCAAAGGCTGTTAGTAGAGCGACAAAATCCAAAGTGCTTTTCCAGTTTACAAGTTTGCTAAAGCATCGCCCGCGTCGACCAGAGACGCCCAAAGCTTCGAACAAGCGGTGATCACAAATCCATCAGCAACCGGCGCGGGTCTTCCAGCGCCTCCTTCACGCGCACGAGGAATGTGACGGCGCCCTTGCCATCGACGATGCGGTGGTCGTAGGACAGGGCCAGATACATCATCGGGCGGATGACGACCTCGCCGTTGATCGCCATGGGACGGTCCTGGATCTTGTGCATGCCGAGGATGCCCGATTGCGGCGGGTTCAGGATCGGCGAGGACATCAGCGAGCCGTAGACGCCGCCGTTGGACAGGGTGAAGGTGCCGCCCTGCATCTCCGCCATCGAGAGTTTGCCATCACGGGCGCGTTTGCCCTTTTCGGCAATCGCCTTTTCGATCTCGGCGAAAGACATGCTGTCGGCGTCGCGGATCACCGGCACGACGAGGCCGGTGGGGGTGCCGGCTGCGACGCCCATATGGACGAAATTCTTGTAGACGATCTCGTTGCCGTCGATCTCTGCGTTGACCTCGGGCACTTCTTTCAGCGCGTGGCAGCAGGCCTTGGTGAAGAAGGACATGAAGCCGAGCCGCACGCCGTGTTTCTTTTCGAACTCGTCCTTGTACCGGCTGCGCAGGGCCATCACCTCGGTCATGTCGACCTCGTTATAGGTGGTGAGCATGGCGGCGGTGTTCTGGCTGTCCTTGAGGCGCTTGGCGATGGTCTGGCGCAGACGGGTCATCTTGACCCGCTCCTCGCGGGCGGCGTCATCGGCGGGAACCGGGGCGCGCGGCGCGCTGGCGGGGGCGCTTGCCGCGGGGGCCGGGGCGGAGGTTGCGGCGGCCACGGCGCGGGCGACATCGTCTTTCATGACGCGGCCGTCGCGGCCGGTTCCGGTGACCTGATCGCGCGTGACCCCGGCCTCGGCCATCGCCTTTCTGGCACTTGGGGCGTCTTCGATATCGGCCTTGTCGGAGGATGCGGGGGCCTCTGCGGGCGCTTCGGGGCGCGGGGCGGGCGCAACGGTGCCGTCGGCCCCGCCGCTGATCACGGCGAGCTTGGCGGAGGCATCCACCGTGGTGCCTTCGGGCGCGGTGATTTCGGCCAGGACGCCGGCGGCGGGCGAGGGCACTTCCACGCTGACCTTGTCGGTTTCCAGTTCACACAGCATCTCGTCCTGCGCAACCGAGTCTCCCACGGCCTTGAACCAGGTGCTGACGGTGGCTTCTGTCACGGATTCGCCTAGGGTGGGCACCATGACGTCGATGCTGTCACCGGTTGGCGCGGTGTCCCCGTCCGCATCGGCGGGGGCGGCGGGTTTCTCATCCGCCGTGTCGGCACCTTCGCCTTCGAGGATGGTGGCCAGCAACGCGTCAACGCCCACGGTCTCGCCCTCGGCGGCGATGATTTCGCCCATCTTGCCGGCAGAGGGGCTGGGGACTTCGACGGTCACCTTGTCGGTTTCCAGTTCGCACAGCATTTCGTCGACCGCGACCGCATCGCCGGGTTTCTTGAACCAGGTGGCGACGGTGGCCTCGGTCACGGATTCGCCCAGCGTCGGGACGCGTACTTCGGTTGTCATGACTTACTTTCCTTCGATGGTCAGCGCTTCATCCACGAGCGCTTCTTGTTGGGCCTTGTGCTGGCTGGCGAGCCCGGTTGCGGGCGATGCCGATGTTGCGCGACCGACATAAACCGGGCGTTTGTGCTTGGCCTTGATCCGGTTCAAGACCCATTCGATGTTGGGTTCGATAAAGGTCCAGGCCCCCTGGTTCTTGGGCTCTTCCTGGCACCAGACCATCTCGGCCCCCTTAAACCGTTCGAGTTCTTTGACCAGCGAGATTGCCGGGAACGGATAGAACTGTTCGATGCGAATGAGATAGATGTCGTCGATGCCACGGGCGTCGCGTTCTTCGAGCAGGTCGTAATAGACCTTGCCCGAGCACATCACCACGCGCCTGATCTTCTTGTCGGCGACCAGTTCGGTTTCCGAGTTCCCCTTTTCCGCATCGTCCCAGAGCACCCGGTGAAAGCTCGATCCGGTGGTGAATTCCTCTGCGGTGGAGATCGCGAGCTTGTGGCGCAGAAGCGATTTGGGCGTCATCAGGATCAGCGGCTTGCGAAAGCTGCGGTGAATCTGGCGGCGCAGGATGTGGAAATAGTTCGCCGGGGTGGTGCAGTTGGCGACGATCCAGTTGTCCTGGCCGCACATCTGCAGGAAGCGTTCGAGCCGGGCAGAGCTGTGCTCGGGGCCCTGGCCCTCGTAGCCATGCGGCAGCAGGCAGACCAGACCGGACATGCGCAGCCATTTGCTTTCGCCCGAACTGATGAACTGGTCGAACATGATCTGCGCGCCGTTGGCGAAATCGCCGAACTGCGCTTCCCACAATACGAGGGCGTTGGGTTCGGCCAGCGAATAGCCATATTCAAAGCCCAGCACCGCATATTCGCTCAGCATCGAATCGATGACTTCGTATTGCGATTGGCCGGCGCGGATGTTGTTGAGCGGAAAATATCGCTCTTCGGTTTCCTGGTTGATCAGGCCGGAGTGACGCTGGCTGAAGGTGCCGCGCGTCGCATCCTGCCCGGCCAGCCGCACGGGATACCCTTCGGTGAGCAAGGATCCATAGGCCAGTGCCTCACCGGTTGCCCAGTCGATGCCCTTGCCGGTGGCAAACATCTCTTTCTTGCTTTCCAGCAAACGCGACACGGTCCGATGCAGCGGGAAACCGTCGGGCACACGAGTCAGGGCGTCGCCCACCTCCTTGAGGGTTTCGGGCGTGATCGCGGTTTCACCGCGTACGTATTCCTCGCCATGCTTGTCGATATGCGACCAGCGCCCGTCGAGCCAGTCGGCCTTGTTGGGCTTGAAATCCTTGCCGGCTTCGAATTCCTCGTTCAGATGCGCCTGGAAGGCGGCTTTCATGTCCTCGATCTCGCCCTCGGGGATCAGACCATCCTTGACCAGCCGCTCGGTATACAGGCTGAGCGTGGTCTTGTGGGTCTTGATCTGTTTGTACATGATCGGGTTGGTGAACATGGGCTCGTCGCCCTCGTTATGCCCGAACCGGCGATAGCAGAAGATGTCGACGACCACGTCCTTGTGGAATTTCTGCCGGAACTCGGTGGCAACCTTGGCGGCATGGACGACCGCCTCGGGATCGTCGCCGTTGACGTGAAAGATCGGCGCTTCGACCATCAGCGCGATGTCGGTGGGATAGGGCGAACTGCGGCTGAAATGCGGTGCGGTGGTAAAGCCGATCTGGTTGTTCACGACGATATGCATGGTGCCACCGGTCTTGTGGCCCTTGAGCCCGGAGAGGCCAAAGCACTCGGCAACCACGCCCTGACCCGCAAAGGCGGCATCGCCATGCAGCAGGATGGGCAGCACGGATGTGCGTTCGCTGTCGTGGTTCTGGTCCTGCTTGGCGCGGGCCTTGCCCAGGACGACGGGGTTGACCGCTTCGAGGTGGCTGGGGTTGGCGGTCAGCGACAGGTGCACGATGTTGCCGTCAAAATCACGATCGCTCGACGCGCCAAGGTGGTATTTCACGTCACCCGAACCATCGACATCCTCAGGTTTGAAACTGCCGCCCTGAAATTCGTTGAAAATCGCGCGATAAGGTTTCTGCAACACGTTGGCCAGCACCGACAGGCGCCCCCGGTGCGGCATGCCGACGATGATGTCCTTGACCCCGAGCGCGCCGCCGCGCTTGATGATCTGCTCCATCGCCGGGATCAGGCTCTCGCCACCGTCAAGACCAAAGCGCTTGGTGCCCATGTATTTGACGTGCAGGAATTTCTCAAAACCTTCCGCCTCGACCATCTTGTTCAGGATCGCCTTGCGCCCCTCGCGGGTAAAGCGGATTTCCTTGTCGAAGCCCTCGATCCGTTCCTTGAGCCAGGCGGCCTCTTCCGGGTTGGAGATATGCATGTATTGCAGGGCGAATGTGCCGCAATAGGTGCGCTTCACGATCTCGACGATCTGCCGCATGCTGGCGATCTGCAGACCGAGCACGTTGTCGATGAAGATCGGCCGATCCATGTCGGCCTCGGCAAAGCCGTAGGTCTTGGGATCGAGCTCGGGATGTGCGGTCTGATCGCGCAGGCCCAAGGGATCGAGATCGGCCACCAGGTGACCCCGGATCCGATAGGCCCGGATCAGCATCAGTGCCCGGATGCTGTCGAGCACCGCGCGTTTCACCTGTTCCTCGCTGACCTCGATACCGGCTGCGGCAGCCTTTTCGACGATCTTCTTGCCCGCGGCCTCTCTCTCGGCGGCGGGATATTCGCCGGTCAGAGCGCCGGTCAGGTCGTCATTCGGCATCGGCGGCCAGTCGCTGCGCGACCAGGACGGCCCCCTTGCGTCGGCCTTGACGTCGATCTCGGTGTCGCCGAGCTGCGCAAAGAACGCCGCCCACGCCTCGTCGACCGCGTTCGGGTCATTTGCATACTGGGCATACAGCTGCTCCAGATACGCCGCGTTGTGTCCCTGCATGAAGGACGAGGCATGAAACTGGTCGTTGGGTGAGTGCTCGGTCATGGTTGTACCTCATGTGGGTTGGGACCGTATTTATTGGTTTCAGGCTGGCTGGGCCGACTGAGCCAGAACAGCACGAGAAGGGGCGAGATCAAGAGCACGATCAGCGTCGGCAGCAGGATCAGCAGGGTGGCGCCCGTCAGCAGGCGATCCATGGTGCCGCCATGGAAATGGCTGGCCGCGCCAATGCCAAAGACCAGCACCGCGAAGGCGACCATTGCCAGCAATGTCGGCAAAAGGACATGCCATCCGCTGCGTCCGGTATCGTGCATCCGCCGCCACGCCGCCGCCAGATGCGGCAGAAAAACCACGAGCGCCACCAGGGATTGCACCGGCTGTGACGATTGTATGACGGTGGCATTCGCCGCTTCGCTGCTGATGCTGGTGACAGAGGTGAAGAACATCCAGTCGATCGCCGCAGCGGCAAGGCCGAGCAAAAGCACGAACAGGAAGAAAAACCAGTATTCCGGGCGAGTCGCCCGGCCCGAGAAGGTTACATATTTGCCGAGGCAGGTTTTGATCGCTTGTGTGAACGTCATGCAGGCACCTGGTGTGGGTCAGGGCCATATGTGTTGGTCCTGGGCTGCGATGGCAACATCAATTGCCCCATCGTGTGCGAAAAGAAAATCATTGTGAGGCCAAGCATCAAGAGGGCGGCGACAAGAGACAGCGCGGCCATGAGTTTACCGGCCAGAAACAGCGACGCAAACAGCGCGAGGATTCCCACATCGCTGGAGAGAAACGCCACGCCGATCAGCAGGGCAATCACGCCAAAAGCCGCCAGAGGCTTGAGCGGGTCGAGCATGAGCGTACCGGGGTTGCCCGTGTCATGCAGCCTACGAACGCCAGCGGATGTGACCGGCACATAAAGCAGGGTGATGAGGACAAGGACTCCGACCCACCCCTGCCCATCGGGAAGGGTGGCAAGGGCAATCCAGCTTGCCGAGGCAAATACCGATACGGCGACACTCATGAACCCGAAATAGCGCGCACGCGCCGTCCGGCCCCTGAAATCAAGGGATCGGCGCAATTCCAGCCAGAATACATGCAGGACCGGCATTGCTATCCGATCGCTTCCAACACCGCTTCCCCCAGCGACGCGGGGCTTTCGGCGACCACGATGCCGGCGGATTTCATGGCTTCGATCTTGTCTTCGGCGCCGCCCTTGCCGCCGGCAACGATGGCCCCGGCGTGACCCATGCGGCGACCCGGAGGGGCCGTGCGCCCGGCGATGAACCCGGCGGTGGGTTTCCAGCGGCCTTTCTTCTTTTCGTCGGCCAGGAATTGTGCGGCCTCTTCCTCGGCGCTGCCGCCGATTTCGCCGATCATGATGATGCTTTCGGTTTCATCGTCGGCAAGAAACCATTCGAGCACGTCGATATGTTCGGTGCCCTTGATCGGGTCGCCGCCGATCCCGACGCAGGTCGACTGGCCCAGCCCGACATCGGTGGTCTGCTTCACCGCTTCGTAGGTCAGCGTGCCTGAACGCGACACGACCCCGACAGTTCCGCGCTTGTGAATATGGCCGGGCATGATGCCGATCTTGCAGGCATCGGGGGTGATGACACCGGGGCAGTTCGGTCCGATCAGCCGGCTTTTCGACCCTTCCAGCGCGCGTTTCACCCGCATCATGTCAAGCACCGGGATACCCTCGGTGATGGCAACGATCACGTCCATCCCCGCGTCGATGGCCTCGAGGATCGAATCCGCCGCAAAGGGCGGGGGCACGTAGATCACCGTCGCATCGGCCCCGGTCGCGGCCCTGGCTTCGTGGACCGAGTTGAAGACCGGCAGACCGATATGCTCCATGCCGCCCTTGCCCGGCGTCACGCCGCCCACCATTTTCGTGCCATAGGCGATCGCCTGTTCACTGTGAAACGTGCCTTGCGACCCGGTCAGACCCTGGCAGATGACCCTGGTGTTTTCGTCGATGAGGACAGCCATATCTGGTCCCTTTTCATGATTATACGCGATAGGTGAGATAGAAGACGCTGGTGCCGTTCGCGACACAGCCCTGGGCGCCGCCCCATGCGCCAACCCCGATTTCAAGCCCGATCGGATTGCTCGGGTCCTGATAGGCGACACATTGCACCGGTTGCCCGGTCGCCGGGTTCACGGGGCCATAGGTCACGCGCCGCACGAAGCCGGGATAGAAGCGTGGCACCACCGCATCGAGCACCGGCGCCGCCGCGCTGACGTCGAGATGGTTGCTCGTCACGCGGCAATGTTCGGGCATCTCGCCGTAATAGAGTTCGATATGCACGGTGTCGGCCGGCGCGGTGAAATAATGGGTGGTGTCACTGTTTCCCTGGCTGCGCTCCACCCGTTCGGCAAAGCCCGAATTGCGAAACATCTGCGCGCGCATTGCCGGTTGCACATGCGGCTGGATGCAGAATTGCAGGGCAATCTCCGCGTTGATACGCGCGGCTTCCTCGACGGTTTGCGCAGACGCGGCGGTGCCAAGACACAGCAGCAGGCTGGCAATCAGGCGGATCATTCGGGCACCTCCAGTCGGATAGCGGTAAAGACCAGCGAATAGGGTGCGATGATGATCGAGACCGGCACCTGTTCGCCGTTCCAGTCAAACAGCGCGGCATAGTGGTAGGACAGCGTATCGTTCTGGCCGATGAGTTCGCCCGCCATGCCCCGCGCCGCGAAGCCGATGGGAAGATTGCCACCGACGATCTGTGCAGGCGAGGTGGGGCGCACGATCTCTTCAAATGCCGCAACCCAGGGGCCGGGATCGGTGGATAGCGCAAGATTGATCTCGGCCGCATTGAACCCCTGGTCATGCGCCGAACAGGTGTTCATCCGCATCCCCGGCAGGCCGGTAACGCGCAGGGTGATCATCTGGTTGTCGGCAAACCGCCGGGCCTCGACGATCTGGCCATCCGCCGACCGGCCCACGGTGCTGATGCCATTGGGGCCGGGATTGGGCGTTTCGGCGATAAAGGCCGATTGTTCGAACAGCGCCGCCTTGCAGTCGGTCCGAAACGTTTCCCACACCCGCGCCACCGCCTCGCGCGGGGATTGCGCGGCGGCTGGTGTGGCCAGCAATAGGGATATGAGGAGGGGGCGGATCATCTGCTTCAACGGTAGCGGTGCGTAATATCTTGCGAGCCGGTCTGGCGCTGGCGGCGGTTTCTGGGAGGGGCGTCGATGAGAGAGGCCATGTTCGTTTCATTACTATGCGTGCGCGGTTCGCCGAGTCTGTCTTTGCTTTCGATGCTGCGCGCGCGATCAGGTTTGAAGATTTTCATATCAATCCAGCAACACGTATGGTGACGCTGCCACTCTCGATATCGATCATCACGGGAATTGAGCGGCCGGGGAAGACGCCTTCAACCACGATCAGGTTCCAAGGGCCGTCTCCAAACTGCTCCATACTTGTGTTTGAAGTCGGCAGGTCTCTCATCTGGCCGCCTGAAACTGTCATTTCGCCGGAGGCGGATAGCATGCCGGTCAGGGTCGACGCGACGGAAGATTGATCCAGATCGTCTTCCGACAAAGTCGAAATCTCACACTCGATCCAGTAGCCGTTGGTCAGGCTGAGAAGATGGACATAGGTGAATGAACGGTAATCAGTGGAGGATTGATTGAGAACAAGACTACCTCCGTCGGTCGATTTTGCGAATGATTTCCGCGGAAGATCAGAGAGAGTTGGCAAATTCTCTTCCATCTGTTCAGGAGCTTCAATTACGCCGCCGCAGGCGCGAAAAAACTCTGACCAAAGCGCTGGAAAACGATCAATCAGCCCCTGAGCGTTGGCTGGAAACGCAGAGAATGCTAGCAACGCCGCAATTTTCAGGAAAAGGACGAATGATCGCATGATTCTGGCTCTCAGCCCTTCACGGCCTTCACGGCCTTCACGATCTTCTGGGCCCCGTCCTTGAGGTCGTCCGCAGCGATCACGTCGAGGCCGGACGTGTTGATGATCTCCTTGCCCTTCTCCACATTGGTGCCTTCCAGCCGCACAACGAGAGGCACCTTAAGGCCGACCTCTTTCACTGCGGCGACGACGCCCTCCGCGATCACGTCGCAGCGCATGATGCCGCCGAAGATGTTGACGAGGATGCCTTTGACCTGCGGATCGGAGGTAATGATCTTGAACGCCTCGGTGACCTTTTCCTTGGTCGCGCCGCCGCCGACATCGAGAAAGTTTGCCGGTTCCGCACCGTAGAGCTTGATGATGTCCATCGTTGCCATCGCGAGGCCGGCACCGTTGACCATGCAGCCGATTTCGCCATCCAATGCGATATAATTCAGGTCGAACTTGGACGCTTCCAGTTCCTTCGGGTCCTCCTCGGACGTGTCGCGTAATTCGGCGATGTCGGCGTGGCGGTACACAGCGTTGCCATCGAACCCCATCTTGGCATCAAGGCATTTCAGGTCGCCACCATCGGTCACGATCAGCGGGTTGATCTCGAGCATTTCCATGTCCTTTTCGATGAACATGCGATACAGCGTTTCCATCAGGCGCACGCATTGCTTGACCTGTTTCCCGGTCAGTCCGAGCATGAAGGCGATGCGGCGTCCGTGAAAGGCCTGGTATCCGGTCGCGGGATCGACCGGGAAGGACAGGATTTTCTCGGGGGTGTTGGCGGCGACTTCTTCGATGTCCATGCCGCCTTCGGTCGAGCAGACAAAGCTGATACGGCTGGTCTGGCGATCGACCAGCAGCGCAAGATAGAGTTCGGTTTCGATACCGCTTCCGTCTTCGATGTAGATACGGTTCACCTGTTTGCCCACGGGTCCGGTCTGGTGCGTGACAAGCTTGCGTCCCAGCATCCGCTTGGCTTCCGCGGCGGCCTCTTCGACGGATTTCGTCAGGCGGACGCCGCCTTTTTCACCGGCGTCGGTCTCTTTGAAACTGCCCTTTCCGCGCCCCCCCGCATGTATTTGCGCCTTGACCACCCACATCGGTCCATCAAGCTCGCCCGCAGCGGTCTTGGCCTCTTCCGCGCGCAAGACGACCCGCCCGTCAGAGACCGGTGCGCCATAGCTGCGGAGCAAAGCCTTGGCCTGATATTCGTGAATGTTCATCGAAAACTGTCCCGTCTAGCTGCGTTTACCCCGGGTATAACGATCCCGTTCCAATGGAGTTAAACGCTTTTTTGCTGCGGGCTTGGGTTTTTGCTAAAAAAGCGACATTTGTGATCACACGTCTGAAGTGTGTGATCACAAACCGTGGCGGCGAGATTTCGTGGCGCTGGATGCAGGGGGATCGTGCGATTCGTTTTGGAAAATGAAAACCCCGTCGGCGAGAATGCCCTCGGGAGTCCATCCCCGGACGTTTGAGGATGGTGCGTAAAATGTCGACGGCTGAATGTCGCGCCGTGGCCTCAGGATTTGCAGCGGCGTGCAATCCAGCCCGTCAGACCAACGCCATCGGCCGGAAGCGACAGGGTGGCCGGCACCGGAATTGGAACGACACCGTTATCGACGGACATGTCATCGGTACCGAAATCAACAGGCCCTGAACCTAAAACTACATTGATAAATCGACTCAAAATTCGCGCTCCAGGCGTTCGACAACAAAAAACGCCGGTCAGCATCTGTTGCTGTCCGGCGTCCATTGTGTGGGCTGATGAGCCGATCAGGCGAGCGAGCTATCGATGCTTTTGCAGGCCTCGACCAGACCCTTCACCGCATTCACGGAATTGTCGAACATAGCCTGTTCGTCCTTGGTCATCTTGATGTCGATGACTTTTTCGATGCCGCCGGCTCCGATCACGGTCGGCACGCCGACATACATGCCCTTCAGGCCAAGCGCGCCATCGACATAGGCCGCGCAGGGCAGAACGCGTTTCTGATCTTTCAGATAGGCTTCGGCCATCTCGATCGCGGAAGTTGCAGGGGCGTAGAACGCGCTGCCGGTTTTCAACAGGCCAACGATCTCGGCACCGCCGTCCCGGGTACGTTGAATGATGCCGTCAAGCTTTTCCTGAGTGGTCCAGCCCATCGCAACCAGATCGGGCAGGGGGATGCCCGCAACTGTCGAATAGCGGGCGAGGGGCACCATCGTGTCGCCATGTCCGCCAAGAACAAATGCGGTGACGTCTTTCATCGAGACACCGAATTCGTTCGCAAGGAAGTGACGAAACCGCGCGCTGTCGAGCACGCCGGCCATTCCGCAGACCTTCTCATGCGGCAGGCCGGAGAATTCGCGCAGGGCCCAGACCATCGCATCAAGCGGGTTGGTGATGCAGATCACGAACGCATTGGGCGCATGATCGCGGATGCCTTCGCCGACCGATTTCATGACCTTGAGGTTGATGCCCAGCAGGTCGTCGCGGCTCATCCCCGGCTTGCGCGGAACACCTGCCGTGACGATGCAGACATCGGCGCCGGCGATATCGGCATAAGATTGTGTGCCGGACAGGGCAGCGTCAAAACCCTCGGACGGGCCGGATTCGGCGATGTCGAGCGCCTTGCCCTCGGGTGTGCCCTCAGCGATATCGAACAGGACGACATCGCCCAGTTCTTTCAGCGCTGCGAGGTGGGCGAGCGTGCCGCCGATCTGACCTGCTCCGATGAGCGCGATCTTGGGTCTGGCCATGGATTTCTCTCCGATCCGATGAAAATTGCGGGTTGCCTAGTGCGTCATGCGGTTTCGTGCAAGTGTTCTGCAACGCGGCATTGGCACTCGATGCGGTCATCCACGAAACATCCGAGACGGTAAAGGCCAATTATCGGAAAGGGTTACGAGGCAACACGAAGCGGGCGTTGCGCATCGGTTTTTTTGGACCGGCGGCGCGCGCGGATCGCCCGCTGGTCTTTAGAACGCAATCTTCGCCGCAAAGGCGGTGTCGGGCTGCTCGTCGATTCTTGCGCGGATCGGCGCGCCTGGTCGCTTCAGGTCAACACGCTGTTGACGCTTTTCTATCTGACCGGCCCGGGGGAATATTGGAAATCAACGACGGGAAACTCGAACTGCTGCTCGACACGCAGACCTGACGGATTCAGGCGTCGCTGCCGTCGGACGGCAACGCCTCGGCGAGTTCTTCGAACGACTGGCCGGATGCCACGAGACAGGTGATACCGTTGGGCATCGTCACGGTGATGGTCCAACTGCCGGTGTCGTGCGAGGCGAAAGTTTCCACCACCGCGCCCTGAGAGCCCAGCCCAATGCTCTGGCGCGTTTCGCCAAATCGGCTGGTCAGGCGCTCGATCACGGTATCGCGCGGTGCACAGTTGCGGGACTGTTGCGCAGAAACCTGTTGTGCCGCCAAAACCATCAAGCCCAACCCGACGGTCATGTTCAACGCTGTCTTCATCATGGGTCCACCTTTCTGAAACAATGCGCCGGATACGTTCGCGGACGCTTGCAAACAGCGGCTTGCTGTCAGCGACGATCCTGCCCACGGAGTTGCTGAAAAGTGGTTAATTCGCCGTTCTGACGGCTGTCCGGGCCTCACACGTCGTCAGAAAATGCTGCATTGCGGCGCTTTTGGCTTGAATTTTCCAACCAAAAATGCCCCTTTCTGCGCAATATTATGACTTGTGGAGAGACTCATGCCATCCAGCGCCCGCCCTTACCGATCGGTCTTGTACATTCCCGCATCCAAGGCGCGGGCGTTGGAAAAGGCCAAGTCGCTTCCGGTGGACGCGATCATTTTCGATCTCGAAGACGCGGTGACGCCGGCGGAAAAGGCGAATGCGCGCGCTCTTTTGACAGAGGCGCTCGCCGCTGGCGGATATGGCAACCGCGTGCGGCTTGTCAGGATCAACGGTCTGGATACCGAGTGGGGCCGCGATGACGCGATTGCCGCCCGCGACATGGAGTGCGACGCGATCCTGCTACCCAAGGTCGGCAGCCCCGAGGACGTGGACGCGCTCGCCGAGATCACCGGTGACATTCCCGTCTGGGCGATGATGGAAACGCCCAGGGGGATGCTGAACGCCCACGCCATCGCCGCGCATCCGCTGATCGGCGGGTTCGTGCTGGGAACCAACGATCTGGCCAAGGAGCTCAATACCCGTTTCCGCCCGGATCGTGAGCCCTTGATGACCGGGCTTGGCCTGTGCCTGCTCGCGGCCAAGGCCGAAGGTGTGATAGCGATTGACGGGGTATTCAACGCGTTCAAGGACGATGCCGGGCTCGAGGTCGAATGTAAACAGGGGCGTGACATGGGGTTTGACGGCAAGTCCCTGATTCATCCGGCGCAGGTCGAGGTCACCAATCGCGCCTTTGCGCCATCGGCGGACGAACTCGATCTGGCGCGCCGGCAGATCTCTGCCTTCGAGGAAATCGAAGCCAGTGGGCAGGGGGTCGCCGTGGTTGATGGCCGGATCGTCGAGAATCTTCACGTTGCCACTGCCCGCGAATTGCTGGCAAAAGCGGAAATGATCGAGGCGTTGCAAGCGGGGTAGTCCGGGATGGGCTGGAGTCTTCTGATTTTGGGGTTGGCGCTGTGGTGGGGCGCGCATCTCTTCAAACGCGTCCGGCCTGATCAGCGCGCTGCCATGGGCAATGCGGGCAAGGGGGCCATCGCGCTGGCCCTGTTGATCTCGATTGTGCTTATGGTGATCGGCTTTCGGGCGACGCCCTATATCGCCGTCTGGACACCGCCCGGCTTCATGATCCACATCAACAACACGCTGATGGTCTTTGCCTTCTGGCTGGCCAGCCCGGCGGGCCAGAAGGGGCTGATTCTGAACAAGGTGCGCCATCCGATGCTTGCGGGGTTCAAGCTCTGGGCATTTGCGCACCTGTTGGTAAATGGCGATCTCGCCTCCATCGTGCTGTTTGGCGGGCTGCTCGCCTGGGCTGTGGTCGAGGTGATCGTGATCAACCGCGCCGAGCCTGAATGGACGCCACCGGCACCGGGAACATTGGCCAAGGATGCGATGTTCTTTGCGATATCGGTCGTGCTGCTTGGCGTGATCGGCATGATTCACGGCTGGTTGGGATACTGGCCGTTCCCGCAATAAGGACACATCAGATGAGCAAGATTTACCGGTTCCTCTCGGAAGAGGACACATCCGCGTTCTGTCACAAGGTCAGCGCAGCCCTGGCCAAGGGCTGGACATTGTATGGTTCGCCGACACAGACCTTCGATGCGGCGACCGGCACCATGCGGTGCGGGCAGGCGGTGATCAAGGACGTCGCTGCGGAGTACACCCCCGACATGAAACTGGGAGAGCAGTAGATGGCCAACAAGACCAATTCCGGCCGGTTTTTCGAGGATTACGCAATTGGCGACGTGCTCGAACATCCGGTGCCGCGAACCGTGACGACCGGAGAGCGTGCGCTGTACCACATGCTCTATCCCGCACGGCATGCACTGCATTCGTCCGACCTGTTTGCGCAGAACTGTGGCCTGACAGGCAGCCCGCTGGATGATCTCGTGGCTTTTCATGTGGTTTTTGGCAAGACGGTGCCCGACGTGTCGCTGAATGCCGTCGCGAATCTCGGATATGCAGAGGGGCGCTGGCTGCGACCGGTCTGGCCCGGCGATACCCTGCGATCGGTCTCCGAGGTGATCGGGGTCAAGCAGAACAGCAATGGCAAGACCGGCGTCGTCTATGTGCGGACACGGGGCATGAACCAGCATGGCGATGAGGTTCTGGAATATGTCCGATGGGTGATGGTGCGCAAACGCGATGTCGATGCGCCCGCGCCCGAAGCGGTTGTGCCCGACCTCGCCAAGGTGGTGTCGGCGGATGATCTGGTGATTCCCGATGGTCTGGATTTCACCGGCTACGATTTCTCGCTTGCCGGAGAACCGCACCGCTGGGGCGATTATGAGGTTGGCGAGCAGATCGACCACGTGGACGGGGTGACAATCGAGGAGGCCGAGCACATGATGGCGACGCGCCTGTGGCAGAACACGGCCAAGGTGCATTTCGACGTCAACGCCCGGCCCGATGGCAGCCGCCTGATCTATGGCGGACATGTCATTTCGATGGCGCGCGCCTTGTCTTTCAACGGGCTGGCCAACGCGCAGATGGTCGTTGGCCTGAATTCCGGTGCCCATGCCAACCCCTGCCTTTCCGGGGATACGGTTTATGCTTGGTCCGAAGTGCTCGAGAAAGCCGAAATGCCGGCACCCGGCGTAGGAGCCATTCGCCTGCGGCTGGTCGCGACCAGGGGGCACACCCCTTTCGTTCTGCGCGGCGAGGATGGCAAGTACCGCCCCGAGGTTCTGCTCGATCTCGACTACTGGGCGCTGATGCCGGTCTGAGCTGCGGGGTGCGCAGCGCGGAGCTGGTGCGGATAGCAGCAGGTTCGCACCGGTCAGCGAATGCCATGTCGTTTACCGGATAGGCAGGCGCGGTTGGATTTCGTAGCCTCTCGCCCATGTTCGCCCTGTTCCGGATATCTCTTCTGTGCCTGCTCCTGTCGGTCTGGTCTGTCGGGCGGGTATTCGCCTGTGATCTGGCCTTGGCCCTGGCTGTAGATGTCTCCGGCTCTGTCGATCATGAAGAATACCGCTTGCAGATGGACGGGCTGGCGCTTGCGCTTCGGGACGGCGTCATCGCCGAGGCGCTGGTGCGGGGGCGGGCACAGGTGATGCTTGTGCAGTGGAGCGGCACAAGCCGACAGCAGGTCGCAATTCCGTGGACAACGCTGAACAGCTTTGATGCCGTCGAGCAGTTTGCCGACCTTGTCGCCGCAAGCCCGCGGATCTGGCGTAATTATTCCACAGCGATCGGCGACGCTCTGGCATTCGTCCTGCCGGCGTTCGAACAGGTGCGGCAGTGCAGCCGACTCCTCATCGACGTGTCCGGGGATGGCCCGTCCAACGAAGGGCAGCCACCGCGCGACACGCATCAGAACCTGTCGCGCGCCGGGATCACCGTTAACGCCATTGCGATCGAGGCTTCCGAACCGGACCTGACCGCATATTTCTTTGAGAACGTCATCGTGGGCGAAGGCGCTTTTGTGATCACAGCATCGAGTTTCCGTGAGTATCCTGATCGGATACGCAAGAAACTGTTGCGCGAAGTCACGCGACAGACCGCAACGCACGAGGGTGCCGCAGAGCCGATGGTTCATAGCCGTTGACCGCGACTCAGTCGATCGGGGATCTAAAGCTTACGAGAGCCCCGCAGATATGTGATCACAGCTATGCGAGGCGTGATCACAAGTTTGCGCTAAACTGAAAAACCGCGCCAAAAAACCGCGCCTAATCATGCCGTGTATGGGTGACAGCGGGAAAAAAAGGTTTAAAAACGGGCAAAAGCATCTGCAAAGGACCCGCCATGGCTGACGTCAATCGGGGCAATCGCCCGCTATCTCCGTTTATGATCGGGCAATATTACCGCCCACAGATGACCTCGATCTCATCCATCATGGTGCGCATCACCGGGATCGCATCGCTGGGTACGGCGTTTCTGATCGTGCTCTGGCTGCTGACGGCGGCGACATCCGAGAGCGCGTTCGCCGTGGTTGACGGCCTGTTGCGCAGTGTCGTTGGCGATATCGTGATGCTGCTGGCAACATGGGCGATCTGGTATCATGTTCTGGGGCGCCTCCGTCATGTCATCTGGGATTTCGGATATCTGCTGGAAGTCGGCGTGTCCGAGCGCATGGGCCTTGGCATGTTCATCGGAGCCACGGTGCTGACAATCATTACGGCGATCGCGGTGTAAGGAGAGTGACCATGAGATATCTTACCGACCGCAAACGCGCCGAAGGACTGGGATCATCGCGGCACGGAACCGACCATCACTGGCAGATGCTGGTCAGTTCCATCCTGCTTTGCGTTCTTGTGCCGCCGTTCATCTTTACCTTCGGTATCGGTCTTGGTGGTACGCATGAAGAGGTGATCGCCTATTTTGGGCGGCCATTCCCGGCCATCCTGACGGCGCTGACGCTGATCGTGGGGATCAACCACCTCAAATACGAGGCGCAGGAAGCGATCGAGGATTACATGGGCGGAACAGCGGCCAAACTGGCCTATATCGCCGTGGGTGCCTTTGCCTACACACTTATCGCAGCGGGCCTCTTCGCTCTTGTCAAAATCGCGCTCTGAGGCGCGCCAGGGATTAAACGAACATGACTGCAACATACGAATACGAGACGCATGAATATGACGTCGTGGTCGTCGGAGCAGGGGGCGCGGGCCTTCGCGCGACCCTGGGCATGGCAGAACAGGGCCTTCGGACCGCCTGTGTAACCAAGGTTTTCCCGACGCGGTCGCACACGGTTGCTGCGCAGGGTGGGATTGCGGCTTCGCTTTCCAACATGGGCCCCGACAACTGGCAGTGGCACATGTATGACACGGTCAAGGGATCGGATTGGCTGGGCGACACGGACGCGATGGAGTACCTGGCGCGCGAGGCCCCCAAGGCGGTGTATGAGCTTGAGCATTACGGCGTGCCCTTCAGCCGCACCGAAGAGGGGAAGATTTACCAGCGGCCCTTTGGGGGGCACACGACCGAGTTCGGCGACGGTCCTCCGGTGCAACGGACCTGCGCCGCCGCGGACAGGACCGGTCACGCGATCCTGCATACGCTTTACGGACAGAGCCTCAAGAACAATGCGGAATTCTACGTCGAGTATTTCGCCATCGACCTGATCATGACCGAAGACGGTGCCTGTCAGGGGGTGGTCTGCTGGAAACTCGACGACGGGACGATGCACGTGTTCAGCGCCAAGATGGTGGTTCTGGCCACGGGTGGCTATGGCCGCGCCTATTTCAGTGCCACGTCGGCGCATACCTGCACCGGCGATGGCGGTGGCATGGTGGCCCGCGCCGGACTGCCCTTGCAGGATATGGAATTCGTCCAGTTCCACCCCACCGGTATCTACGGTTCCGGCTGTCTGATTACCGAAGGCGCACGCGGTGAGGGCGGCTACCTGACCAACTCGGAAGGCGAGCGGTTCATGGAGCGCTATGCCCCGCAATACAAGGACCTCGCCCCGCGCGATTATGTCAGCCGGTCGATGACCATGGAAATCCGAGAGGGCAGGGGGGTTGGTGCCGAAGGCGACCATATACACCTGAACCTGTCGCACCTGCCGCCGGAAGCGCTGGCGGAACGGCTACCGGGCATCTCGGAGAGCGCCAGGATTTTTGCCGGGGTCGACGTCACCAAGGAACCGATCCCGGTCATTCCGACGGTGCATTATAACATGGGCGGCATTCCCACCAACTATTGGGGTGAAGTGCTCAACCCGACCGCAGAGGATCAGAACGCCGTGGTGCCGGGTCTGATGGCGGTTGGTGAAGCGGGATGCGCCTCGGTACACGGGGCCAACCGCCTGGGCTCGAATTCGCTGATCGACCTGGTTGTGTTCGGTCGGGCTGCCGCCATTCGTGCCGGCAAGGTTGTTGATCCGTCCAAGGCCAATGCCGCGCTGAACCAGGCGTCGATCGATGCCGCCTTTGATCGGTTCGATACGCTGCGCAACGCGCAGGGTGCGGTTCCGACTGCCGAATTGCGCCTTGAGATGCAGAAATGCATGCAGGCCGATGCCGCCGTGTTCCGCACGTCCAAGACACTCGCCGAAGGTGTCAAGCGCATGGACGAGGTCGCGGCCAAGATGTCGGACCTGCGTGTCACGGATCGCAGCCTTGTGTGGAACAGCGACCTCATGGAGACGCTGGAACTGACCAACCTGATGCCGAACGCGCTGGCCACGATCACCGGCGCAGAGGCACGTCACGAGAGCCGGGGAGCGCACGCGCATGAAGATTTCCCGGATCGTAACGATGACGACTGGCGGGTTCACACGATCAGCCGGGTGAACGGACGAAACGTGGACTTGTCCTATCGTCCCGTGGTTGTCGATCCGCTGTCCACGGAAGCCGAGGGTGGCATCAGTCTCAAGAAGATCGCGCCCAAAGCCCGGACGTTCTAGGGCGGAGCAAGGGCTTTGGAAACGGGACCAGACAGCAGCACGGCCAAGCGCCTGATCATCCATTGTGGTGTTCAGAAAACCGGTTCGACGTCGTTGCAGAATTTTCTGGGCCGCAACCGTGACAAACTGGCCGGGCGGCTCGCGATACTGACGCCTGTCAAGGGTTCGGCGACGCGCGATCTGGGCAATGCGGCAATGCGGTTCAGCCTGCGACCGTCCGACAAGCGGATGAGGCGCTTACGTGAATGCGCAATCCTTCTGCGCGATGCGATATTGCGGCAGGACGCGGGCACGGTGCTGCTCAGCCACGAGAATCTGCTGGGCGCAATGCCGGGAAATGGCGGTACGGTATCGCTCTATCCGCAACTCGAGCCCATCGTCGATGCGCTTGAGCGTGCGTTCGCGCCACTACGTCCCGATTACGCAATCTACACCCGCGGTATGGCTGAATGGAAACGCAGCGTGCATGGTCAGGCGATCCGTTCCGATGGTTACACCGGGACGCTCGCCGAATTCCTTTCCGAGACCGAAGCATGCAGCGACTGGAGCGATGTGCAGCGTCGCCTGGAACTGGCAGTCGGTCCGACCCGCGCAAGGTTGTTTAGTATCGAGGATGAACCGACGCCCGAGCGTCCGGGCCAACAACTCCTGCATCATGCGGGGCTGACCGCAACAGAGATCGCGGCGCTGAGCCCGGCACCCGGACGCAGAAAGGTCCGCATGAACACCGGCAGTGTCGAATTCCAGCGTCTTGTGAATCAACTCAAGATCGACCGCGCTGCGCGGCGGGCGATCAGCGAATTGATCGCTGGAAATCAGGGGCTGTTCGCGTCTTGACGGCAATCAGCGATTATATGTTCCGCAAGGCGCTGCGGCAACGCGGTCTGGTGGCGGTCCCCGACAAGGGGCGGCAGGAGGATTATCTGCATGGCTTTGGAGCCGAAACCGATGTGATTGTCGATGTCGGGGTGCATACCGGTACGCCGCAGCTTTACCGCGCCTTTCCCGACCGGAAATTCGTGCTGATCGATCCGCGGCTCGAGGCCGAAGCCGAGACCATCGCGAATGGCGCGCCCAAAGATTTCGATTTTCACGCCTGCGCCGTCGGCGCGGTTTCAGGCCGGATGGACCTGCGGATCCCCGTCATGCGCAAGGGCAGAAACCCCGCCAGGGCAGGGTTCAAGCCGATTGCGGGTCCGATGGCAAAAGGTGTCACAGGCTATGACATATGCACGGTTCCGGTGGTGCCGCTGGATCACATCATGGCGAATTATCCCGGACGGGTCGGCCTCAAGATCGACACCGAGGGCTTCGAACTCGAGGTCTTGCAGGGCGCGGCCCAGACGCTGCTGCGCTGCGACTTTGTGATTCTGGAACTGTCGCTGACCAATCGGTTTGAGGACATCGCCCCGCCCAGCCGGGTGATGTCCGAACTTGCCGGGGCGGGGCTCGAGCTTCGAGATATCCTGCGCAGTACCGGTGATGGCAGGGGGGGCGCACGGCCCCGCTTGCTTGACGTCCTGTTCACACGATGGGAGGTGCGAAACTGATGCACCGGCCCGCACCCACATACACGTGGTCCGAACCGCCACACCCAACTTTCCGACCAGTGAGGTATTTGCAATGGTCCAACTGACGCTCCCCAAGAACAGCCGAATCACCACCGGCAAGACCTGGCCAAAGCCCGAGGGCGCCACGAATGTGCGCAAGTTCCAGATCTATCGCTGGACCCCGGATGACGGGCAGAACCCGCGCGTGGACACCTATTTCCTTGATATGGACAAATGCGGCCCGATGGTTCTGGACGCGCTGATCAAGATCAAGAACGAGGTGGATCCGACACTGACATTCCGCCGCTCCTGCCGCGAGGGGATTTGCGGATCATGTGCGATGAACATCGACGGTATCAACACGCTCGCCTGCATCTACGGGTTGGATGAGATCAAGGGTGACGTGCGCATCTATCCGCTGCCGCACATGCCGGTGGTCAAGGACCTGATCCCCGACCTCACCCATTTCTACGCCCAGCATGCGAGCATCATGCCGTGGCTCGAAACCAAGACCAACCGCCCGGCCAAGGAATGGAAGCAGTCCATCGAGGATCGCAAGAAACTGGACGGTCTCTATGAATGCGTGATGTGCGCGTCATGTTCCACATCCTGCCCGTCCTACTGGTGGAACGGCGATCGTTACCTTGGCCCTGCGGCGCTGCTGCACGCCTATCGCTGGATCATCGACAGCCGTGACGAGGCAACGGGCGAACGGTTGGACGAGCTTGAAGACCCGTACAAGCTCTATCGCTGCCACACGATCATGAACTGCGCCAAGACCTGCCCCAAGGGCCTGAACCCGGCCAAGGCGATTGCCGAGATCAAGCACATGATGATCGAGCGTTCGGTCTGATCGTTCACCCGGCTGGCGAACGCGGCGTAAGCACCGGAAACGGGTCTTGCTGCATCGCGTTCTCTGGCGGCTTTGACGAAGCAGCCGGTGGGTCGCGCACCACCTGGTGGGCAGGCCTGCGGCCTGTTGGAAGGCCGATTGGCGATCTGTCGCATCTCCAATCCGGCGCCGCTTTTCGTGACTGGCCAGTGTCGGCAATCAGATGTGTACCGGGTGTTTTCCGCTGCTGTCCGGGCCGAGCGTCGTGACGTCGGGTCGTGCATGACGGAATTGTAAAAACGTCGGATGCAAATCACGGTCATCGGTACTAGGTTGCGGTCAGGGAGGGCATGAAACTCTCGGAGAAATCCATGAATACGCCCAAGAAAACACCGAATCCCACGGCGCGCGAAGCTCTCGAAATCCTGGAACAGGCTTTTGCATATTATTTCCCTGAACCCGCACTCATGGACGAAGAAACCGGTCGGGTCGAGTATTTTGAATATGCGCCTGCGGCGTGAGCACAATCACCGGTTCCGCAGATTGACCGGCAGGGCGGCGCGATGCTGATCCTGCTGGTTTTCCTGCTGATCGGTGTCGCAGCCTATTTCACATGGCGCTGGCGCAGCTCGACCGTGACGCGGCAGTGCCGGTGGCGGGCTGATCGGTCCGTGGCTGCGGATTATTATCGCTGTCTCGCCTGCGGAGGCCACATGCGTACCGGAACCGATCGTGCGCCCCGCGTGTGCATGGCGCGCGCGTCAAGCTGATCCGCGTCAGTTCCTCAGGCCGAAAAAGAAAATTCGGATCCGAGCATTTTTCCTCTTGATCGGAATCGCGTTTGGCACGATATGCGGCTTCAAGACGCCAACGCACGCGCCTCTGTCCCAAGGGCTCATCCCCCATGGTTACGTAGCGACGGTAACGTCTCTGAATGGAAGTGAGCGGTCATATATGGCCGGGTCTGTTGGAGATGACCATGAACGCTATCGTAACCGACATGTCGGCTGCCTCTCGTATTGCGCCCGCAGTTTTTCCCGAAAACCGTATCGAGTCTTTCCTCAAGACAGTCCGGTTTGATCGTCCCACCCTGGTTCTGGATCTCCAAGCTGTTGCGCGTCAGTATCACGCGCTCAAGGCGGGGCTGGGGCGTGCGCATATTCACTATGCGGTCAAGGCCAACCCGCAGCGCGAAATCATCGAGACGCTGGTGGAACTCGGATCGGGATTTGACGCGGCATCCCGCGCGGAAATCGAATTGTGCCTCAGCCTCGGGGCGGATCCGGATCACATCTCATTTGGAAATACCGTCAAACGTGCCTCCGATATCGCATTTGCACACCATGTCGGTGTGACCCTCTTCGCGGCCGATGCCGAGGAAGAGCTGGAAAAGATCGCCGAATTCGCACCGGGAAGCCGGGTCTACATCCGTTTGATCGTGGATGCGTCCGAGGCCGACTGGCCGCTGTCCCGCAAATTCGGCTGTGCGCGCGACAAGGCAATCAAGCTGCTGGATATGGCACTTGAACTGGGCTTGTCGCCTGTCGGTTTCTCGTTCCACGTGGGCAGCCAGACCCGACGTGCCGAGATGTGGACGGCGACGCTGGATCAGGTCGCCCAGATCTGGGCCGAAGCAAAGGCGGCGGGCCACGACCTGAGCCTGCTGAACATCGGCGGCGGTTTCCCGGCCCATTACGACGAGGAAATCGAGGCGCCAACACCCTATGCCGCCAAGGTGATCGACCTGATCGCGGACCGCTTTGGCGACGTTCCGCAGATCATGGCGGAACCGGGCCGCGGCATGGTTGCCGAGGCGGGCATGATCGCCGCCGAGGTGTTGCTGGTGTCCAGGAAATCGGACGATGACATGTTCCGCTGGGTGTATCTCGATATCGGTAAGTTCTCGGGGCTGGCCGAGACCATGGACGAGTCGATCCGCTATCAGTTCATCACCGATCGCGACCACGAAGAAACCGGTCCCTGCATTCTCGCCGGACCCTCCTGCGACAGCGCCGACGTGCTTTATGAAAAACGCCCGGTTGCGCTGCCGTTGGGTCTGCGCGCGGGTGACCGGTTTATCATCCGCAGTTGCGGGGCGTACACGTCGACCTATGCGTCGATCGGTTTCAACGGCTTTCCGCCACTGGATGTCGTGGTGATCTGATCTCCGACCGGGAGGAGGGGGCAGGGGCTTTCCCTGTCCGGCATTCTGGCGCACTGTCATGGGAAAGGCCCAAGGAGTGCGCCAGATGCCATTCGATCCTCCTGCCGATGCCGAGGCGCGCCGCGCCGTCGCCCCGGTAATCTGCTACCCTCCAGACACGCTGCCGGCACCTGATCTTGCCCGCTATGCGACCGTGCGCAACAACGCGCGCAAAATCGGCGAGATTTTGGCGCCGCCGCGAGAGGCTGCTTGTTTTGAGGTTCCTGCGGGACATTTTTTTCGGATCAGCTCTGTCGAGGGTCCGCAGGTTGGCGATCTCAACCTGTGGAACGCGGCAAATATTGATGAACGATTCTATTCCGGCAAGACGCGCGCTCTGCATGGCACCCACGTAAGCACCGGGCAGCGGTTGTGGAGCAGCTTTCCCTATCTGCGCCCGATGGCTACGATCGTGGCCGATACGCTGGACTGGTATGGCAAGGACAGCTTTGGCGGTTCAGTCCATGACGTGATCGGAACCCGGTGCGATCCGTATACCGGTAATCTGTTGGCGGGCGGGCAATATCATCATTGCTGCCACTCCAACCTGGTGCGCGCGCTGGCGGACCACAGGGGCCTGACACTTGACGAGGCCGAGCCCCATGTGCACGATGTACTGAACGTGTTCATGTGCACCGGCTTTACCCGCGATACCGGGCAGTATTTCATGAAGGCCAGCCCGGTGCGGCCGGGCGACTATCTGGAGCTCTTTGCGGAAATCGACCTCCTGGGTGGGCTGAGTGCCTGTCCGGGCGGCGATTGCAGTGCCGAACACTCCAGTGACACGGCGGTGTGCCATCCGCTGCTGGTCGAGATTTTCGAACCGCTGGATGGTGATCTGGCAGGTTGGAACAGTCCCGGGATCAACGATTATGACAGAAGCCACGGTCGCTGAGCCTGTCGTGGCCGGCGGTGTCAGGGCTCAGGAAAACGCCGCTTCGAGCGCGATTTCCACCATGTCGCCAAAGCTGGTCTCGCGCTGATCGGAAGGGAGCGCCTCACCGGTAAGCAGATGATCTGACACCGTCAGCACGGCGAGCGCGCGACGACCGTAACGCGCGGCGAGTGTATAGAGTTCCGCCGCTTCCATTTCGACGCCCAGGATCCCGTGGCGCACCATCTGTTCGTTCAGGTCGGGCCGTTCGTCATAGAACACATCGGACGAATAGATTCCGCCCACATGAATTCTGGTATCCCGCCGCTCGGCGGCGCCGACGGCAGCCCGCAGCAGCGACCAGTCTGCGCAGGGGGCATAGGACAATTCCTTGAAGATGCCGCGCGACGGTGTGGTCAGCGTACTTGCGGTCATCGCCAGGATGATGTCCCGCACGGCGACCTGTTCCTGCATTCCGCCACAGGACCCGATGCGGATCAGCGTCTTGGCATCATAATCGCGAATCAATTCGTTCGCGTAGATCGAGAGCGATGGCATTCCCATGCCGCTTCCCTGGATGGTAACACGTTTACCGTTCCAAAGGCCGGTAAACCCCAACATGCCACGCACTTCGTTCACGAGTTCCACGTCGTTCAGAAAGGTTTCTGCGGCCCATTTTGCGCGATAGGGATCGCCCGGGAGCAAAACGGTATCCGCGATTTGCCCGGGTTTTGCGCCAATATGAATTGTCATGTCGGGGTTTGCCTGACTTAGATTTCCAGTTCCGCGATGTCCTTGCCGTTTGCCAGGGCATCGTGAATCCATTGTGGCTTGCGGCCTCTGCCGGACCAGGTTTGCGCCGGATCATCGGGATTGCGGTATTTCGCAGCAGCTTTCGAGCCTTTGGCCGACTTTCGCGTGACTTGGTCACCCGACAATTCGCTCAGTGCAAAGCCGTATTCGGCAGCGGCTCTTTCTGCGGCTTCCAAGGCTTCTTTGCGCTCGCGTTTCTCGGCGCTGGTAATCGCTTTCTCGACGTCCTTGCTCAGTTTCTTCAGTTCTTTTCGCGACATCGAGGTAAGGTCAATCGTCATAAGTTTCTCCCATTAACCAAATGTGACGCGTATTTGCGTCACAGCCTGCAACACTAAAGCTCTTGGCGACGCATTTCAGCGTCAATTTTTAAACCAGAACAAATTTATTTTAAGAAATAACAAATTTATTCTATTCCGCAGCCATTTCCGCAGGGTCAACGAGCGTCACAATATCCGTCATGATTGTGTTCAACTCGAAATCCTTTGGCGTGTATACCTTGGAAACTCCCATCTGTTGCAAGCGTTGCGAATCTTCGTCGGGTATGATTCCGCCCACGATCACGGGAATGTGTGACAGACCGGCGGCCTGCATTCTGTTCATTACCTCCTCGACCAGCGGGATATGGCTTCCGGACAGAATCGACAAACCGACAACATGGGCGTTGCTGTCCTTGACCGAGGCGACGATTTCCTCCGGGGTCAGACGAATGCCATCGTAGGAAATATCCATGCCGCAATCGCGGGCACGAAACGCGATCTGTTCGGCGCCATTGGAGTGACCGTCCAGACCGGGTTTGCCGACAAGGAATTTGAGGCGACGGCCCAGCTTGTCGCTGACCGCGTTCACCGCCTCGCGAATTTCGTCAAGTCCTTCGGTCTTGTTCGACGGCGAACCCGAAACACCGGTCGGGCCGCGATAGGTGCCAAAGACCTGGCGCATCTGTTCGGCCCATTCACCTGTCGTGGCACCGGCCCTGGCGGCGGCGATCGAGGATTCCATCACGTTTGCGCCGCTGGCTGCCGCCTCTCTCAGGGCGGTCAGTGCAGCAGCGACCTCGGCTTCATCCCGTCCGGCCCGCCATGCGGCAAGCCGGCTGATCTGGTCCTGTTCGACTGCCGGATCGACGATCATGATGCCGCCGTCTTCGCTCATCAGGGGCGAGGGTTCGGTGGTGGTGAACTTGTTCACGCCGACAACCGTGGTTTCTCCTGCTTCGATCCGGTTCAGACGCTCGGCATTGGAGTCGACGAGCCGGGATTTCATGTATTCGATCGAGGAAATCGCACCCCCCATGCTGTCGAGGTTGGCGAGTTCTGCCCGGGCACCGGTCTTGAGCTCTTCGACCTTGGCCTCGACGACCGGATTCTGATCAAAGAGGTCGCCATATTCCAGCAGGTCGGTCTCGAAGGCGAGAATTTGTTGCATCCGCATCGACCACTGTTGATCCCACGGACGGGGAAGGCCGAGCGCCTCGTTCCAGGCGGGCAGTTGCACGGCGCGTGCCCGTGCATTTTTGGACAGTGTCACGGCCAGCATCTCGATCAGGATGCGATAGACATTGTTCTCCGGTTGCTGTTCGGTCAGGCCGAGCGAATTCACCTGAACACCATAGCGGAACCGTCGCATTTTGGCGTCGGTCACACCGTAGCGTTCTTCGCAGATTTCGTCCCAAAGATCGACAAAGGCCCGCATCTTGCACATTTCGGTGACAAAGCGGATGCCGGCGTTCACAAAAAACGAGATTCGTCCGACCAGTGCCGGAAAATCAGCTTCCGGGACTCTCGGCCGCAGTTCGTCCAGCACCGCTATGGCGGTGGCCAGCGCAAAGGCCAGTTCCTGCTCGGGCGTCGCGCCGGCCTCTTGCAGGTGATAGGAACAGACGTTCATCGGGTTCCATTTCGGAACGTTCGCATAGCAATATTCCGCCACGTCGGCGATCATCTTGAGCGATGGTTTGGGCGGACAGACATACGTGCCCCGGCTCAGATACTCCTTGATCAGGTCATTCTGGACCGTGCCTTGCAACTTGCTGATATCCGCGCCCTGCTCTTCGGCGACGGCAATATATAGTGCCAGCAGCCACGGGGCCGTGGCGTTGATCGTCATCGAGGTGTTCATCTGCTCCAGAGGGATCTGGTCGAAGAGTGCGCGCATGTCGCCAAGGTGGCAGACCGGCACGCCGACTTTTCCGACTTCGCCACGTGCAAGCGTATGGTCGCTGTCATATCCTGTCTGGGTTGGCAGATCGAAGGCCACAGAGAGTCCGGTCTGACCTTTGGCGAGGTTGCTGCGATACAGGGCGTTGCTGGCCTGTGCCGTGGAGTGGCCGGCATATGTGCGGATGAGCCAGGGGCGGTCTTTTTGCGTCATGTCGGACCTCGATGTTTCGCGGCGCAATTTTCTTGCGTATTCGATTTCTAAACAGAAATTTTCGACCGTTGTCAATTCGCTGCGTTGCGGCACGTGCGTTCAATCCGCCGTGGGGCGCTGCATTCGGGTGCTCGAGCGAAAATTCATCATGTGGCCCAGGAACCCGATGTCCTGCGTGTCGATTTCCACAAAGCCCTCTCGTTGACGTCGATGACGTCAAGCCGGACCGCAGAAAGGTCCCGTGCGCGCGCCATGTCGCAGATCGCGTTCAGCGGCGCCGTCCCGACGCCTCTGCGGCCAGCTTGCGGCCGTGCGGATGGAAGCCGGGTGTTGTTGTCGTCTGATCGGATAGGTGCTTGTTGGTCATGAAAGATATATTTACCTCACGGCTGCGGCTTGCAAGGATCGGTCATGACTACTCGCGTTGAACTTCCGCTCTGGCTGCTGCTCCTGATCCTAGGTTTTGCGGCGGTCGCAGCGTTGGACAAGGTGATGCTTCCCTCCGTGCGCTGGTTTTTCCGGCGCAGGCTCGAGCGCGTGGTTGCACGCCTGAACGAACGGTTGGAGCGTCCGATCCAGCCGTTCAAGCTGGCCCGGCGTCATGACATGATCCAGCGGTTGATCTATGATCCGCAAGTCAGCCAGGCGGTCGCAGACCATGCCAGGGCGCAGGGCATTCCCGAGAGCGTCGCCTTTCAAGAGGCCAGCCGGTATGCGCGCGAAATCGTGCCTTCGTTTTCGGCATCCGCCTATTTCGGATTTGCGATTCGCGCCGCGCGGTGGCTGTCGAACGCGCTGTACCGTGTCCGGTTGGGGTATCATGACGAGGCCGGTCTCAAGCGGATCGACCCCGACGCAACGGTGGTTTTTGTCATGAACCATCGCAGCAATATGGATTACGTGCTTGTCACCTATCTGGCGGCTGAGCGGTCGGCGTTGTCCTATGCGGTGGGCGAGTGGGCGCAGGTCTGGCCCCTGAGCGGGCTTATCCGTGCCATGGGCGCATATTTCATTCGGCGGAAATCGCGGAACGAGCTCTATCGCAAGGTTCTCGCACGCTATGTCCGGCTCGCGACCGATGCCGGTGTCACGCAGGCGATGTTTCCCGAGGGCGGGCTGAGTCTGTCGGGCGCGCTGATGCCGCCCAAATTGGGTTTGCTGAAATACATTGTCGATGATTTCGATCCGGAGGGGCGGGATGTGGTGTTCGTGCCGGTTGCGCTCAACTATGACCGAGTCCTCGAAGACCGCATCCTGATCGCGGCGGCAAATGATCCCAAGAGGCGCTTTAATGCCAGAATCGGTGTGGTTGCGGGTAAATCATTCAAGCAATTGTGGCTGCGCATGACGGGGCGCTATCATCGCTTTGGCTATGCAGCCGTCAGTTTTGGCAAACCGCTGTCACTCAGATCTTTGCGCAACGAGGTCACCGGCGATCTGACGGTCCCCCTCGCGCGTCAGCTCATCGCCAAGATCGGCGCGATCGTACCGATGTTGCCGGTGCCGGTTGTCGCATGGTTGATGTTGGAGCGCGGGCCGATGACGCGGGCGGATGTGGAAGTTGCGTTTGGATCAATCCTGAGAAACTATCCCGACGCGCATGTTCATCTGCCCCGCGACAGTCGCGATTACGGTGCCGAGGTCGGCTTGCGCAATCTGGTCGAGCGCAAGATCCTTCGGCTTGAGGGGGATCGTTATCATGTGGAACCGGATCAGATGGCGTTGGTCAGGTATTACGCCAACTCCATCCGCCATCTCATGGAAAAGGACGCACCGGTTTCTGCGGTAGCAAAGGGAGATGCTGCAACTGCGGGGTCATAAAGTTACAAAAAAGGTCTAATTGTTGTTGCAATATTTCGTAGTGCTTTCTATTCCGTTCTGACATACATGATTCTGCATTGCGGCAAACAATAAGACAGGAGGCCAGCATGGCTCTGGACACCAACAGCGACATTGCCCCCTACGAGGCGCCTGAAAAGGATCTTTATGAGGTCGGTGAAATCCCGCCCATGGGATATGTGCCCAAGAAGATGTATGCATGGGCCATCCGCAAGGAACGTCATGGCGAACCCGATAGCGCCATGTTGCAAGAGGTGCTGGATGTACCCGAACTTGACAGTCAGGATGTCCTCGTTCTGGTGATGGCTGCCGGTGTGAACTACAATGGCGTCTGGGCGGCGCTTGGCAAACCGATCAGTCCGTTTGACGGCCACAAGCAGCCCTATCACATCGCCGGCTCCGACGCGTCGGGTATCGTCTGGGCGGTAGGTGACAAGGTCAAGCGCTGGAAAGTCGGCGATGAGGTGGTGATCCACTGCAACCAGGATGATGGCGACGACGAAGAGTGCAATGGCGGCGATCCGATGTATTCGCCCAGCCAGCGCATCTGGGGTTACGAGACGCCCGACGGCTCGTTCAGCCAGTTCACGCGTGTGCAGGCGCAGCAGCTGATGCCGCGCCCCAAGCATCTGACCTGGGAAGAGGCCGCGTGTTACACGCTGACGCTCGCCACCGCCTACCGGATGTTGTTCGGTCACCATCCGCATGAATTGAAGCCGGGCCAGAATGTTCTGGTTTGGGGCGCCTCCGGGGGGCTCGGTTCATATGCGATCCAGTTGATCAACACCGCCGGCGCAAACGCGATCGGCGTGATCTCCGACGAGGACAAGCGCGATTTCGTGATGGGCCTGGGTGCAAAGGGCGTCATCAACCGCAAGGACTTCAAGTGCTGGGGGCAATTGCCGACGGTCAACACGCCCGAATACGCGGAGTGGTTCAAGGAGGCCCGCAAATTCGGGGCTGCGATCTGGGAGATCACCGGCAAGGGCAACAACGTCGATATCGTTTTCGAACACCCCGGCGAGGCGACGTTCCCGGTATCGACCTTTGTCTGCAAGAAGGGCGGAATGGTCGTGATCTGCGCCGGGACGACGGGTTTCAACCTGACATTCGACGTGCGCTATCTGTGGATGCACCAAAAGCGCATCCAGGGCAGCCATTTTGCCCATCTCAAGCAGGCAAGTGCGGCGAACAAGCTGATGCTCGAACGACGGCTGGACCCGTGCATGTCCGAAGTGTTCGACTGGAACGACCTGCCCAAGGCGCATATGAAGATGATGCGCAACGAGCACAAGCCGGGCAACATGTCCGTGCTGGTTCAGTCACCGGTGACGGGCCTGCGCACGCTTGAGGAAGTTCTGGACGCGGGCAAGTAAAACTCGGCGTCTTCAATTCGAGAACAGTAACACCCGCGAATCGCCCTTTGGTGACGCGGGTGTTTTGCATTCTGAATCCGGGTATTTGAAAACAGGCCCTTGGAAAAATCGCCCTCGCTATTTTTGGGGGGTCGAAAGCGGCGAATTTCCTAACAAACGTGCAAATGGTAGTCTTGTGTTAATTGTTCGTTAACCACTGCGGAGCGACCCTGATGACGCACAACGACTGGATACTGGACGTATTGGCAGACCTCAAATCATTTGCTTCGGCCAATGGTCTGGGAGCGCTTGCGGAGCAATTGGATGACACCACGCTTATTGCCGCTGCCGAGATTTCGTCCCGAAAAGAAGAGGCGCGTTCGGTACTAAATGGTGAACCGAGTCAATCTGGATCAGGTGCTGGAGGAATTGGACGCCACCAGCGAGCTTGAAGAACTTCAGGGAATAATCGAAGCCTTGCGCGACGCGTTTCTTGTCGATCACATGGTGTATCACTGGGTCGACGGCGCGGGGGATCAATACGGCTGCGGAACATATTCGGACGAGTGGAGGGCGCGATGGATCGCGCAGAACTACCAGCGCGTAGATCCGGTCGTCGTCGGATGTTTCCAGCGGTTTCACCCGGTCGATTGGAAAAGGCTCGACTGGTCGAGCAAGGCCGCCCGTCAATTCATGATCGAAGCTCAGGAATACGGCGTGGGCAACCAGGGGTTCTCGATCCCCATCCGCGGCCCGAACGGGCAATTCGCACTGTTTTCGGTCAGTCACAGCTGCGATGACGCGACCTGGGAGAAATTTACAGAGGAGAACAGCCGCGACCTGATCCTGATCGCTCATTTCTTCAACAGGAAGGCATTGGAATTCGAACCCGACCGGCAACCGGAAAGCTCCAGAGCGCTGTCCCCGCGCGAAGTGGATGCGATGACATTGCTGGCAATGGGATACAGCAGGGCGCAGACGGCAGAGACGCTCTCGATCTCTGAACACACGTTGCGCGTCTACATTGAAAGTGCCCGTTTCAAGCTCGGCGCGCTCAACACCACTCATGCGGTTGCCCGTGCCATGAGCCGTGGCCTGATCGTGGTCTGAACGGAAGGAACTCCGCGATGACCTGACGTTAACCAATGTTGTCGTAAGGCTGAAGACGCAGGACGACAAGGGGACACGATCATGCTGCGCTACATCTATGCAAATGACCTTCACAACTATCCAAAGTTGCGCCGGACAATGTTTCGCGATCGCGCGGACCAGTTCAAAACGCGCCTCGGCTGGGACGTAGACGTTGATGAAAACGGCTATGAAACGGACAGTTACGACCGGCTGAATCCGCTCTATGTCATCTGGGAGCAACCTGATGGCTGCCACGGCGGATCGATGCGGTTTCTGCCGACGACCGGTCCGGTCATGGTCAACGATGTATTCGGCGACCTTGTCGGCGCCAACACGATTTCCAGCCCGATGATCTGGGAATGCACACGGTTTTGCCTGTCGCGCAGCGCGGGCAGCAACGTTGCCGCCGCGCTGATGCTCGGCGGAGGCGAGATCATGAACGGCTTTGGCATCAGGCACTTTGTCGGAGTGTTCGATGCGCGCATGGTGCGCATCTATCGCCTGATCGGCTCGTCGCCCGAAGTACTGGGCAGCACCGGGGAAGGCCGGAACCGGATCAGCGTCGGCCTCTGGGAATTTTCAGACACGGCCAAGGCGCAGATCGCCCGCAAATCAGGAATTTCCGAGGAATTGTCACGCCTTTGGTTCAACCGGGCGTTCAGACCGGCGCAGCAGCGGCAACTGGCGCTCTCTGCCTGAGCCAAATCGAAATCGCTCACTGGTGAAGCCATTGTCGCGCCTGTAGTGTCGCGATCATGACAGCATCGAACTTCACCTATTCTGACGATCAGGCCCTGGCCCACGACCGCGTTGCCGAACTGCTGCGCGGGGCGGGCATCGATATCGACAACGGCACGACGATGCCACCGCGCGACGATGGCGTCGGTGTGATGGCGCTTGTGGGCAAGGCGGGATCGGGCAAGACACTGCTTCTGGCGGAACTTTACAAGGAACTGGAACGTGCCGGGGTCGAGGTGGTGTCCGGCGATTACGAGAGCCGGCGTAGCAAGAGCAGGCGAACACTCGCCATTCTGGCCCCCACCAACAAGGCGGCGAGCGTCCTGCGGTTGCGGGGCGTGCCGGCAACGACCATCCACCGTATCCTGTATTCACCGGTCTATGATCCCGAGTACGAGCGTATCGCCGAATGGTTGGCCAACGACGGTGAACGCCCCGAGATCGAGGGGCTGACCGACCTGGCGCTGGATCGCGCGGCAGCGTTCTATGCCGGCAACAAGTCGATTCCGGGGGCTTTGGCGGCGGCGGGGCTGCGCGGTTCGGATTTCATCACCGGGTGGAAACGGCGCGAGGATCCGCTCGATATCGGATTTGTCGACGAATCGTCGATGCTGGACGACCGGCAATTCGAGGACCTCAAGGATATCTTTCCAACGCTTGTGTTGTTCGGCGACCCGGCGCAGTTGGCTCCGGTCAACCAGTCCGGCGGCATGGTATTTGACGGGTTGCCCGACACGCGCAAGCTGAGCCTGCATCGCGTTCATCGACAGGATGCGGATAACCCGATACTCGACCTTGCGCATGCGCTTGCCGATCCGCAGCTCGACTTCCAGGGTTTCGAGACGATGGTCGAGGACACGGCTCGCCGCGATGAGCGCGTGGTCTGGGGACAGCGGGTCGAGGTCGATCTGATGGCCCGAAGTCCGGTCCTTGTCTGGCGCAATGCAACGCGGATCCGGCTCATCAACGCATTTCGCACCGTCCACGGCGCACCCGAAGATGCGCTTCTGGAAGGCGAGCCGCTGATTTGCGACGGGATCGAGCTTCCATCCAAGCATCGCAAGCGCCGGCTCGACCTCGAAGCGCGCGGGCTGATCAAGGGGGCGCAGGTCGTCTATCTGGGACCGGGCAAGAAACCCGGTTTCTCGCGCCTGCATGTGATGGGGGCCGAGGATCCACAGGTGAGCGCCGCGTCGATCGTCAAGATCGAGAAACCGGACGAGGAAGAGCCGTTCATTCCCTTTGCCGCCGGCATGGGGGCGGCGTTTCTGCACGGCGCGGCCGTTACCATCCACAAGGCGCAAGGCTCGCAGTGGGACACGGTGCAGGTGTTTGCGCCCGACCTGTTCGTTGCGGCCCGCATGGGGCGGATCGAAGCCGGACAACCGCTGTGGAAACGGCTTGCCTATGTGGCGATCACGCGGGCGCAGGAACGGTTGATCTGGGTTGTGCGCAACCGCCTGTCCAAGCCCACCCATGCGCTCCGCGTGGATGACCTGCGCGGCGCGCCTGTCGCTCCGCTGACCCTGCAGGTGGAAGAGACATGAAGCCCATCGCAATCACCGGTGCCGGGAGGGCGTCGTTTAACTCTAGCCGCGCAGCAGGCGGAATGCGGTGGATGCACCCCAGCCAGCGGCGATGGCAATTGCCAGCGACAGCAGGCCATACCAGAAAGGCTGTTGTCGCGAGAGGACGAACAGCCAGCGTTCCAATCCCACCTTCTGAACCGCGATGGTGGTCTCGTAGCTCGATACCACCTGTCCGTCACGGGTCAGAAAGATGCGGGTGACATAATCGCCCTCTGTCAGGTTCGAGGGCATGTCGATTGCGGTTCTGAACAGGGTCTGCTGGTCCAGCGCAACGCCGTTTTCAAGCGTCTGATAGAGATCCGCTTCACGGCGGATACGGATCACCGCATCGGTGAACAGCGCGGAGTTGGCGATATTGTCGGGGGCGCCGACCGACCGGATGGCGCGATCGATGGAAACCTTGTGGCGCAAGTCTTCGGTTTCGCTCAGCACTTGCGAGAAAGGCGCGGTGGTGGCGACGGCGTAAAAGCTTGGCGCGCGATCCACCTCGACCGCATCGGTGTTGACCCAGATGCCGAACCTTCGCGACTTGCGGCGCACGGTGACCGGCTCGGAGGGGCCGGTGATGGTGATGACCACCTCAAGCGGCGAACCTTCGAGAATGGGTGTTTCCCGTTTGACGGCGCCAAAGAGCAGGATTTCGGACCCGTCAAAGCTGGTGGTGATGGCAACCTTGTCCTGGCTGAGACCCAGCACGACCTCTTCCGCCAGGCTGGCCAGCGGTATCAGAATGAACAGGATGGACCACAGGAACCGCATGATCAGTCTCCGCCGACCGGTGCGAGGGAATAGAGTTCGCCCGGTTGCAGCAAAAGTTCGAGCGCCAGTTTTCCGCAGACCGCCAGCACCATGAGCGCCAGCAGGATGCGCAACTGCTCGGCCTTCATCCGCAGGCCGATCTGGGTACCGAGCTGCGCCCCGATGACGCCGCCGATCAGCAGCAGCAGCGCCAGCATCACATCCACCGTATAGTTGGTGGTGGCGTGCAGCATGGTGGTAAAGGCGGTGACGAAGATGATCTGGAACAGCGAGGTTCCGACAACCACCTTGGTCGGCATGCCGAGGATATAGATCATCGCAGGCACCATGATAAAGCCGCCGCCGACCCCCATGATCGCGGCGAGCACACCCACGGCGAGCCCCACACCGAGTGGCGGGATGACGGAAATATAGAGCCCCGAGGTGCGAAACCGCATCTTGAACGGCAAGGCGTGAACCCAGGTTCTCTGGCGGCGGACAAAGGGTGGCTTGCCGCCCGCCTTGCGGCTCTTGCGAATGGCGTTCAGGCTCTCGATGAACATCAGCGCCCCGATGATGCCAAGGAAAACCACATAGCAGAGGTTTACCAGCAGATCGACCTGACCGATGCTCTTGAGATAGTTGAAGACCCCGATCCCCAGACCGGCCCCAAGCAGGCCGCCCGCAAGCAGGACGGTGCCCATCTTGAGGTCGACGGTGCGCCGCCGGAAATGCGCCAGCACGCCGGAAATCGAGGAGGCGACGATCTGATTGGCGCCGGTGGCGACCGCCACCGCAGGAGGGATCCCGATAAAGAACAGAAGCGGGGTCAGGATGAAACCGCCGCCCACGCCGAACATGCCCGAGAGAATGCCGACCAGCCCACCAAGACCGAGCACCAGAAAGATGTTCACGGAAACTTCGGCGATGGGGAGATATACCTGCATGATATGTGTTAGCTCTGTCCGTCGTGAAAATGCAACCGCCATGCTGCTTTGCAGCACGAGAAATTAATAGCCCGCGGTCCTGACCTATCTTTCCTTGACATAGGGTTCACCCCCCGCCCTTGGTGGGATCGCCTTGCCGACGAAACCGGCGAGTATGACGACCGTCAGGATATAGGGCAGGGCATCCATCACCTGTACCGGAATCACCAGACCGCCCAGATCGATATTCTGATAGCGCAGCGCGATGGCCTGAAGGAATCCGAACAGCAGGCAGGCCCACATCGCATGCCACGGTCGCCATTTGGCAAAGATCAGCGCCGCGAGTGCGATGAACCCGCGCCCGGCTGTCATATCCTTGACAAAGCCGGCCTGCAGCGCAGTGGCAAGATAGGCCCCCGCGATCCCGCAAAGGACGCCGCAGATGGCAACGGCCGCATAGCGCAGCCCGACGACCGAGACCCCGGCCGTGTCCACGGCGGCGGGGTTTTCTCCGACAGCCCGCAGGCGCAGGCCGAACCGCGTGCGGTACAGCACCCACCAGGTCGCGGGGACGGCGAGAAAGGCAAGATAGACGAGAATCGAGTGGCCCGACAGCAATTCGGAATAGATCGGTCCCAGGATGGGCACCGCCGCGACGCGATCGGCAAAGGGCAGCGTGATCGGCTCGAAACGTGCTCCTCCCATCAGGGACGGGGTCCGGCCGCCCTGACCGAACCAGTCCTGCGCAATCAGCACCGTCAACCCCGCCGCAAGGAAATTGATCGCGACGCCCGAGATAAGCTGGTTGCCGCGAAAGGTGATCGACGCGAGCCCGTGCAGCGCCGCCAGCGCCAGAGATGCCGCAATGCCGGCAGCAAGCCCCAGCCAGACCGACCCCGACACTGCCGCAACCGCCGCCGAAAAGAACGCTGCCGCCAGCATCTTGCCTTCGAGGCCGATGTCAAAGACGCCGGCACGTTCCGAAAACAGACCGGCGAGGCACGCCAGCAACAGGGGCGTGCCCAGGCGGACGGTGCTGTCGAGAATCTGGATGATCGTCAGAAAATCCATCAGCCATTCCCCCCGCGCAAACGAAGAAACAGACGTTCAAGCGGCATGCGCACCATATTGTCCAGCGCCCCGGTAAACAGGATCACCAGCGCCTGAATGACCACGATCAGTTCGCGTGGTATGTCAGTCCACAGGGCCAGTTCCGCACCGCCCTGATAGAGAAACCCGAAGAGGATCGCCGCGAGGAACACGCCAAACGGATGGCTGCGCCCCATCAAGGCGACGGCAATACCGATGAACCCGGCACCCTCGGTCGCGTTCAGGACCAGCCGCTCGGCCTCGCCCATCACGTTGTTTATGGCCATAAGGCCCGCCAGCGCCCCCGAGATCAGCATGGCGATCATGGTGATGCGAAACGGTGAAATTCCGGCATAGCGCGCGCCGGTCTCGGAATGTCCATAAGCGCGGATTTCATAACCCAGCCGTGTTCGCCAGATCAGCAGCCACACCACGACGCAGGCCGCCAGCGCGACAAAGAACGTGATATTCGCAGGTGCGCCGCGAAACAGGGCGCTGTCCGCCGTCGAGAACATGTCCTGAAAGGACGGAAGATGCACCGCTTCGGGAAAGCGCGCGGTGGCCGGGTCCATCGCGCCCTTGGGGCGCAGGACCATCACCAGCATGTAATTGAGCACCGCGGCGGCGATAAAGTTGAACATGATCGTCGTGATCACGATATGGCTGCCCCGACGTGCCTGAAGATAGGCCGGGATCGCGGCCCAGGCTGCGCCAAAGAGCGCGGCGGCCAGCGACGCGAAGATCAGCGCCAGCGTCCAATGGGGCCAGGGAACGTAGAGACATGCGAGCGCCACGCCCAACCCGCCCAGCATCGCCTGGCCTTCGCCGCCGATGTTGAACAGCCTTGCGTGAAAGGCGACCGACACGGCCAGCCCCGTGAACATGAAATTGGTGGCGTAGTAGAGCGTATAGCCCCAGCCATAGGTTGACCCCAGCGCGCCCTTGATCATCAGGGTGACGGCGGCGACCGGGTCCTCTCCGATGCCGACGATCACCAGCGCCGACAGGATCGCCGCCAGCGCCAGCGAGATCAGTGGGATCAGGACCACATCGGCCCATCTTGGCATCACCTCCATGTCACGCCGCCTCCCCGGATACGCCGGCCATCAACAGGCCAAGCTCCTTTTCATCGGTTTCACCCGGCAGGCGCTCGCCCATGATGTGACCGTCAAACATCACCGCGATCCGGTCCGAAAGCGAGAAGATCTCTTCCAGTTCCACCGACACCAGCAGGATGGCCTTGCCCTGATCGCGCAGCGCCACGATCTGTTTGTGGATGAATTCGATCGCGCCGATATCGACGCCCCGCGTCGGTTGACCGATCAGCAAAAGATCGGGGTTGCGCTCGATCTCGCGGGCCACGACGATCTTTTGCTGGTTGCCGCCGCTGAAATTCTTGGCCGCAAGCCATGGATCTGGGGGGCGCACGTCAAAGCGCTCCATCTTGCCCTCTGTGTCGCGGTGCAGCGCGGCGTTGTCCATCAACATGCCGTTGCGATAGATGTCGTCTCGGTGATAGCCGAAAGCGACATTCTCCCAGGCATAAAACTCCATGATGAGCCCTTCGCGCTGCCGGTCCTCGGGCACATGCGCGATGTGTCGCTGGCGGCGGGCCTGTCCGTCACAGCCCTGACCAGACAGCGACAGGGGCGCGCTGCTGACGCGGACGGTTCCGCGCCCCTCTCGCATTCCGCCCAGCACTTCCAGCAATTCGGACTGACCGTTGCCCGCAACGCCCGCAATGCCGAGGATCTCTCCGGCGCGCACGGTCAGGTCGATCCCCTTGAGCCGTTCCACGCCCTTGTCATCGACCACGCTGAGCTTCTCGATTTCCAGGACCGGCGCGCCGGGCTTTGCCGGTGCCTTGTCGACACGCAACAGGACCTTGCGCCCGACCATCAGTTCCGCGAGCTGCTCCGGGCTGGTTTCCGATGTGCGGACGGTGGCGGTCATTTCGCCGCGCCGCATCACGCTGACGGTATCGGTTGCGTTCATGATCTCGCGCAGCTTGTGGGTGATCAGGATGATCGTCTTGCCCTCGTCACGCAGCCGATGAAGGATGCGGAACAGCTGATCGGCTTCGGCGGGCGTCAGAACGCCCGTCGGCTCATCCAGGATCAGGATTTCGGCCTGCCGATACAGCGCCTTGAGGATCTCGACACGCTGCTGCTTGCCCACGCCGATATCCTCGATGCGCGCATCCGGATCCACGTTGAGCCCGTATTCCTGTTCAAGTTCGACCAGCACCTTGCGCGCCTTGGCCAATGACGGAGTCAGCATGACGCCGTCCTCGGCCCCCAGCACGATGTTCTCCAGCACCGTAAAGTTCTGCACCAGTTTGAAATGCTGGAATACCATGCCGATCCCTGCGGCGATGGCCGCCTGGCTGTCGGGGATCTGCGTCTGCTTGCCGGATATGAAGATCTCGCCTTTGTCGGCCTTGTAAAAGCCGTAGAGAATGCTCATCAGCGTGGATTTTCCCGCGCCGTTCTCGCCGATGATACCGTGGATCGTGCCTGGCATCACGCGAATGGAAATGTCCTTGTTGGCCTGTACGGGCCCAAACGCCTTGGAAATTCCGCGCAGTTCAATTGCCGGAGCAGGGGCGGCAGTGCCCTGCCGCCCCGGTTCGCGATGCGCCGCCATGCTCAGAAGCTCAGGGCGGGGCAGCTGTCGTTTTCGTAATAACTGACCACGTTGATCTCGCCGTCGATGATTTTCTGCCGCGCGTCGTCAACGGCGGCTTTCATCTCGTCGGTGACCAGTTCGGCGTTGTTTTCATCCAGCGCGTATCCGACACCGTTTTCGGCCAGTCCCATGGTGAACACGCCGGTTTCGACGTTTTCACCGGCCTTCATCGCCTCATAGACGGCGACGTCAACCCGCTTGAGCATCGAGGTCAGCACCTTGCCCGGGTGCAGATGGTTCTGGTTGCTGTCCACACCGATCGACAGCACGCCTTCGTCGGCTGCGGTTTGCAGCACGCCGACACCGGTGCCGCCCGCGGCGGCATAGATCACGTCGGCTCCCTGGCTGATCTGCGCCTTGGTCAGTTCGCTGCCCTTGACCGGGTCATTCCACGCCGCCGGGGTGGTACCGGTCATGTTGGCCACGATCTTGATGTCCGGATTCACCGCCTTGGCACCCTGCGCATAGCCGCATCCGAAATGGCGGATCAGCGGCACATCCATCCCGCCGATATAACCGATGGTGCCGGTCTTGCTTGCCATCGCCGCCATCATCCCGACAAGGTAGGACCCCTCGTGTTCGGCAAAGCTGACCTGGCGCAGGTTTTCGACGTCAAGCCAGCTCACATCGACCACGACAAATTTCGTGTCCGGATAATCGGGGGCCACGGTGCTCAGCGGATCGGCCATGGCAAATCCCATCGTGATGACCGGGTTGGCACCGGCCTCGGCGAAGCGGCGCAGCGCCTGCTCACGCTGGGCGTCGGACTGAAGTTCGATTTCAAGAAAGGATTCACCGGTTTCCTCGGCCCAGCGGGTGGCGCCGTTGAACGCCGCTTCGTTGAAGGATTTGTCGAACTTGCCGCCCAGGTCGAAAATCAGCGCCGGCTCGGCCAGTGCCGCGCCTGCGGTCAGGGCGAGCGTGGCAGCGGCCCCCATCAGGGATTTCATAAGGGTCATGTGGGATCTCCCGGTTTTTAAATTTTGAGGCCATCAGATCAAACCCTGCCGGCCCAGGTTCTTGTGTCGTAGAGTGCCTGTCACAAATTAGGCCGCAGGCGTGACACCGGGTCAACCGTTTTCCTGAGTCCGCCGGCGGATTGGGCGGCTTAACCTTGGGACAGGTTGCATGTCATCAGCAGCGCGTCACATGCCCCGGCGTCAGGACGCGGGTAGTAACCCGTGCGCCGCCCGCTCTGGACATAGCCGCAGCCCTCATAGAGCGCGCACGCGGGTGCATTGTCGGCTGCAACCTCAAGAACGGCATATGTCGCGCCAAGCTCCTGCGCCCGCTCGTGCCAGCGCGACATGCAGGCCCTTGCACGCCCCTGCCGGCGCGCCTCGGGATGGGTCGCAATGGTCAGCAACTCCGCCTCGTCCGCGATGACACGAAACAGGGCGAAACAGTCGCGGTCACCTTCCACATGGCAGAAGCGCTGCTCAAGCAGGGCAGCGAATTCCTCCGCGCTCCACGGGCGGGCCTGTGTGAACGCGGCGGCGTGTGTTGCGGCCATGTCGCCGGGAGAGATCAATCCAGCAACACCGGCGGCACGTCGCTGGACGGAGCCGCGTCCGCCGCGCGGGCGTAAAGCGGGGCAGGGGGCGCGATCGTGGTTTGCCAATTGGCAGCGGTGATCCACGCGATGGCTTCGGCGAGCCTCTTGGGACTGCTTTGGGCATCAAGGGCTTTGCCCGCAATCCTTTCCGCCTCGGTGCGTGGCATGAGGCGCGGCACCGAACAGGAATCGGTGGGATTGCAGAGATAGACCTGATCGCGCGGCGCGGGGATCGCCACGACGCTGTTCGGTGCCAGCCATCCGCGTGCCTGACAGCCGTTTACACCGACCGCCGGAATGCCAAGTCCGAGCGCAAGCCCGCGCGCGGCAGAGACCGCGATACGAATGCCGGTGAAATTACCGGGACCGACGCCGACGCCGATGGCGGTCAGATCGGCCCAGCTGACACCGCCATCCGCCAGCACCTCGTGCAGCAGCGGCATCAGCCGTTCCGCCTGTCCGCGCTGCATCGGCTCCAGCCGGGTCACGGTGATCCGCCCGCCCGACAGCAATGCGGCCGCGCAATGCGCGGCCGACGTATCGAATGCCAGAAATGTCCGGTCAGACGGCAACCGGACGGACCTCGGTCACTTCGGGGATATAGTGGCGCAACAGGTTCTCGATGCCCATCTTCAGGGTCAGTGTCGAGGACGGGCATCCGGCGCAGGCCCCTTGCATGTGCAGATAGACAACGCCGCGATCAAAGCCGTGAAAGGTGATGTCGCCGCCATCCTGCGCAACCGCCGGACGCACCCGACTGTCCAGCAGATCCTTGATCTGGTTGACGATCTCGGCGTCTTCGCCGCTGTGTTCGGCATGGCCCGAGGCCGCCTGTCCACCATCGTCGATCACCGGCTGGCCGGACTGGAAATGCTCCATCACCGCGCCAAGAATCGCCGGCTTCACGTGATCCCACTCGACGCCGTCCTCCTTGGTGACGGTCACGAAGTCATTGCCAAAGAATACGCCGGTCACACCCTGCACCGCAAAAATGCGCTGTGCGAGCGGGGATTTCCCGGCACTTTCAGCAGACGGAAAATCAGCCGTTCCAGCGTCCAGGACGGTCTGACCCGGCAGGAATTTCAACGTGGCGGGGTTCGGGGTGGATTCGGTCTGGATGAACATGGCGTGGCTCCGGTTGCGTGTTCTGGATATGCGCCCCGGGCGGCGGCAAGTCAAGGTTTGGAACGATTCTAAATCAATTGTTTGCACCGCCGGATGCGGCGCGCCTCAGGTGATCGCCTCGAGCTTTTCCTTGGTCAGATCTCCGGGCACGATGGTAATGGGGATGGGCAACGACCCGGCTGAGCGGGTCATTTGCGACACCAGCGGGCCGGGTCCCTTCTTGTCGGTGCCCGCCCCCAGGACCAGCACGCCGATCTCGGGATCTTCCTTGACCTGGGCCATGATTTCGGCCACCGCTTCGCCTTCGCGGATCACTAGCTCGGGGTCGATGCCCTGCCGGTCGCGCATCCATTTGGCGAACACCTCGAAATGGGCATGGATACGCTCGCGCGCCTCTTCGCGCATCACTTCTCCCACGCCGATCCAGTGGTTGAACTCGTCAGGCGGGATCACCGACAGGATCGCCACACCGCCGCCGGTATGCGACGCGCGCATCGCTGCGAAACGCATCGCGTTCAGACATTCGCGGCTGTCATCCAGAACCACCAGAAACTTGCGCATCGCATCATTCTCCCTTGGCCGCGATCATGCCGCGCACACGGCAGGCTGGCAACCTTGCAGTAACATCAAACATCATGGACCAGCAGTGGCAGATGACGGCCGGGAATAGACCCGGAGCGTGCCGTGCCGCAGAGCGTCGCCCCAGACAACTGGCGCAGCTTGTCAGCCATGCCCGGACGCCGCCCAGTCCCAGTACATCTCGCGCAGGCGCTTGGATACGGGGCTGGCCTGATACTGGATGTCGTCAAGCGCAGTGACCGGCGTGATCTTGGACATGTTGCCGGTCATGAAGACCTCGTCCGCCTGATTGAAGTCGTCAAAGGTCAGGACGGTCTCGTGGATCGGCACCCCGTCGGCCCTGAGGTGACTGATGTGGCGGGCGCGGGTGATCCCGGCAAGGAACGTGCCGTTGGGAACCGGCGTAAAGACCTCACCGTCGCGGACCATGAAGATGTTGGCGGTTGCGGTTTCCGCCACGTTGCCCATCGCGTCGGCGACCAGCGCATTCGAAAACCCCTTGCTGCGCGCTTCGACAAGCATCCGGGCATTGTTGGGATAGAGGCATCCTGCCTTGGCGTTGACCACCGCGTCATCGAGCACCGGTCGGCGAAACCGGGTGCGGGTCAGGGTCGCGGTCGCGCTTGGCGGGGCGAGGGGGATTTCTTCAAGGCAGATGGCAAAACCGGTCTTGTCCGCCTGCGGCACGATCGCGGTCACATCGCCGTCGATGCCCCAATACATCGGACGGATATAGACGGCCGCGTCGGCGGGATAGGCGGCGAGACCTTCGCGGGTGATCTCGACCATCTCTTCGGTGCTGACCGTCGGGGTCAGCATCAGGGCGCGCGCCGACCGGTTCACACGGTCGCAATGCGCATGCAGGTCCGGTGTCAGACCATTTACCATGCGGGCACCATCAAACACGCTGCTGCCCAGCCAGGAGCCATGATCGGCGGCGCGCATGATCGGCACGTCGCCGTCATGCCATGTCCCGTTGAAATAGGTGCGGATGTTGCTGCCGGTTGCCATATCGATCTGTCCCCTGTGTGGCGGCGACCGTAGGCGCGCTCTGAACGGGCGTCCAGACCCATTCTCGGACCTGCGGTCGTGCCGGACGCAGGTGTGGCCGGGCCATGCGCTCGCTGCATGGCGGCAAGACCGTTCCGGACATGGTTATTGCGACCGCCGCCGCTTAGGTGCCGTTGATCTGATGAGACGGCAGTGGGCGCAGGCTTTGGCTGCCGCAACCAAGAAGGACCACCAACATGGCATATGTACAGGCTTCCACCACCGGCGGCTTTGGCCTGAAAGGCCGTATTCGCGGCCTGATTTCCGCGATCAGGACCGCCCGTGCCCGGCGCGCGGCGTTTGACCGCGCCTATTCCGAATTGCGCCGGCTGGATGACCGGGAATTGAGGGATCTCGGCCTGAGCCGCTCGGATTTCGTTCATCTGGCAGAGGCGGAAGCGAACAAGATCGTGCCGCTCTGAACGGTGGTTCATCCGGGGCGCGGGCGGCATCGGGGCGACGAAACCCACATGACAGCGTGCAAGATTGCGTCACTTCGCGTCTTGATCGATCTGCGCTCCTCGCCTATACGCCCCCGGTGGACAGTTCGGTCCGCACGACTCAGACATGAACGCCGCGTTTGACCACTCCCGTCGCTGGGGGTCATTTCCGGCAAAAGGAGAAGCGACATGAAATTGCATGAACTGCGCGACAACGAAGGCGCAACCAAGAAGCGCAAGCGCATCGGCCGTGGTCCGGGTTCGGGCACCGGCAAGACCGGTGGCCGTGGTATCAAGGGTCAGAAATCCCGTTCGGGTGTTGCGATCAACGGGTACGAAGGCGGTCAGATGCCGCTCTATCAGCGCCTGCCCAAGCGTGGCTTCAACAAGCCGAACCGCAAATCCTTTGCCGTCGTGAACCTGGGCCTGATCCAGAAATTCATCGACGCCAAGAAGCTGGATGCGGGCAGCGCCATCACCGAGGACGCGCTGGTTGCCAGCGGTCTGGTGCGCCGCAAGCTGGATGGTATCCGGGTTCTGGCCAAAGGCGATATCACCGCCAAGGTGACGCTGGAAGTCACCGGTGCCAGCAGGTCGGCCGTCGAAGCGGTCGAAAAAGCGGGCGGCTCTCTGACGGTCACGAAAGCGACTGCAGCAGAATAACGGGTTGTGAGCGGCGCTTATGCCGCTTACATATCCCTCAGTTTTCCATGACGCCGCCCGAGCCGGAGAACGGCCCAGGGCGGCGTTGTCATAAAAGAGACCCCATTCATGGTATCAGCAGCAGAGCAAATGGCGGCAAACACGAGTTGGTCCGCGCTCGGCAAGGCAACGGATCTTCGCAACCGCATCCTGTTCACCCTCGGTCTATTGATCGTCTATCGTCTTGGCACCTTCATCCCGGTGCCGGGGATCGACGGCATCGCGCTGCGCGAGTTCATGGAGCAGGCCGGGCAGGGCATTGGCGGCATGGTGTCGATGTTCACCGGCGGTGCGCTGGGCCGAATGGGTATCTTTGCTCTGGGTATCATGCCCTATATCAGCGCCTCGATCATCGTTCAGCTGATGACCGCAATGGTGCCGCAGCTCGAGCAGCTCAAGAAAGAGGGCGAGCAGGGGCGCAAGAAGATCAACCAGTATACCCGCTATGGCACGGTGCTGCTGGCCACGGTGCAGGCCTATGGTCTGGCCGTGTCGCTTGAGTCCGGCGATCTCGCGCATGATCCGGGGATGTTCTTCCGCCTGTCCACCATGATCACCCTGGTCGGGGGCACGATGTTCTTGATGTGGCTGGGCGAGCAGATCACCGCGCGCGGGATCGGCAACGGCATCAGTCTCATCATCTTTGTGGGCATCGTCGCGGAGATTCCCGCCGCCATTGCGCAGTTTCTCGCAAGCGGGCGGTCCGGTGCGGTCAGCCCGGCGGTGATCGTCGGCGTGATCGTGATGGTGATGGCCGTCATCACCTTTGTGGTGTTCATGGAGCGCGCGCTGCGCAAGATCCATATCCAGTACCCGCGCCGCCAGGTCGGCATGAAGGTCTATGACGGCGGTTCGTCGCACCTGCCGGTCAAGGTCAACCCGGCCGGCGTGATACCCGCGATCTTTGCCAGCTCGCTGCTGCTGCTGCCGGTGACGATCTCAACCTTCTCGCAGGGCTCGGCCAGCGGGCCGGTGATGTCCTGGCTGCTTGCGAATTTCGGTCCGGGCCAGCCACTCTATTTGCTGTTCTTCGTTTCGATGATCGTGTTCTTTGCCTATTTCTATACGTTCAACGTTTCGTTCAAACCGGATGACGTGGCCGACAATCTCAAGAACCAGAACGGCTTTGTGCCGGGTATCCGCCCCGGCAAGAAAACGGCGGAATATCTCGAATATGTCGTGAACCGGATTCTGGTCCTGGGGTCTGCCTATCTCGCGGCGGTGTGTCTGCTTCCGGAAATCCTGAGGGCGCAGTTCGCCATTCCGTTCTACTTTGGTGGGACTTCTTTGCTGATCGTCGTCAGCGTAACCATGGACACGATCCAGCAGGCCCAGAGCCATCTTCTGGCGCATCAGTATGAAGGCCTGATCGAGAAGTCGCAGCTGCGCGGACGCAGCGGTGGCAAGAAACGGGGCAAGCGGGGACCTGCGCGTCGATGAATATCATATTGTTGGGACCGCCGGGCGCGGGCAAGGGTACACAGGCCCGTCACCTGGTCGAAGCCCGCGGCATGGTGCAGCTCAGCACCGGCGACATGCTTCGCGAAGCCAAGGACAGCGGCACCGAAATGGGCAACCGGGTTGCCGAGGTGATGGCCCGTGGCGAGTTGGTCACCGACGAGATCGTGATCGGCCTGATCCGTGAAAAGCTCGAAACCAGCAAGGGGAGCGGTTTCATCTTTGATGGCTTCCCGCGCACGCTGGCGCAGGCTGACGCGCTCGGGACGTTGCTGTCCGAAACCGGTCAGGGGCTGAATGCCGTGATCGAGATGGAGGTCGATGACGAGGCGCTTGTGGCCCGTATCACCGCGCGCTCGACCTGTGGCGCTTGTGGCGAGGTCTATAACGACATCACCAAACCGATTCCGGCGGACGGCAAATGCAGCCATTGCGGTGCATCCGATTTCAGACGCCGCGCCGACGACAACGAAGAGTCGCTGCGCACGCGCCTGATGGAATACTACAAGAAGACCTCGCCGCTGATTGGCTATTATTATGCCAAGGACAAGCTGACGAAGGTGAACGGCCTCGGTGAGATCGCCGAGGTGCAAACCTCCATCGCATCGGTTCTCGATGCCTGATGCTCGGTCGGGAGTGCAACATCCGGCGGCGTGTTGACGGATTGTTGTCGCGGGGGTTGACGCTCGTTCGGAAACGCCCTAACCACGCCCATCCCGCAAGGGAATCATTCGCGCGTGCAGGATTCGCACCTGCCGCATGACCACCTCGAAAATGTCGGACCCACTGGCGACACTGCCACGGTCAGACGTTGTGAAAAAAGGGTCTGGCGTTACGGACCCGCAACGAAAAGGAAAGTGACACGTGGCACGTATTGCCGGCGTAAATATCCCGACTGCCAAGCGGGTTCCGATCGCCCTCACCTACATCACCGGAATTGGCAACACCACCGCCAAGTCGATCTGCGAAGGCGTGGGCATCGACCAGGCCCGTCGCGTCAACGAACTGACCGATAGCGAGATCCTGCAGATCCGCGAATATATCGATGCCAACCTGACCGTCGAAGGCGACCTGCGCCGTGAAACGCAGATGAACATCAAGCGCCTGATGGACCTCGGCTGCTATCGCGGTCTGCGTCATCGTCGCAACCTGCCGGTGCGCGGTCAGCGGACCCACACCAACGCTCGCACGCGCAAGGGCCCCGCAAAGGCCATCGCAGGCAAGAAGAAGTAAGGGGCTCTGATCAATGGCACGTGACAAGACACGCATGAAGCGCAAAGAGCGCAAGAACATCGCCGCCGGTGTGGCGCATGTGAACAGCAGCTTCAACAACACCAAGATCCTGATCTCCGACGTTCAGGGCAATGCCATCAGCTGGTCGTCGGCTGGCACAATGGGCTTCAAGGGCTCGCGCAAGTCGACCCCCTATGCCGCGCAGATGGCTGCCGAAGACGCCGGGCGCAAGGCGCAGGACCACGGCGTCAAGACGCTGGAAGTAGAAGTGCAGGGCCCGGGTTCCGGCCGCGAGAGCGCCCTGCGCGCGCTGGCCGCTGTCGGTTTCAACATCACTTCGATTCGCGACGTGACCCCGATGGCGCATAACGGCTGCCGTCCGCCAAAGCGTCGCCGCGTCTGATTACCCACGATCTGGCTGGGGCAGTGCGTTATTGCACGGCCCCAGTTCGTCATTTTTAAACCTCGGGCGCCCGTATCTATTTGGACATGGGATACAGGCAGGAATGGAGGGACACATGATCCACAAGAATTGGGCAGAGTTGATCAAACCGACCCAGCTGGAGGTGAAGCCGGGTAATGATCCCGCGCGTCAGGCGACCGTCGTCGCCGAGCCGCTGGAACGCGGTTTCGGTCTGACCCTGGGCAATGCCCTTCGCCGTATCCTGATGAGCAGCCTGCAGGGCGCAGCGATCACCAGCGTTCAGATCGACAACGTTCTGCATGAATTCTCGAGCGTTGCCGGTGTCCGCGAGGACGTGACCGACATCATCCTGAATCTCAAGGGCGTCAGCCTGCGCATGGAAGTCGAAGGCCCCAAGCGCCTGTCGATCCAGGCCAAGGGCCCCGCGGTTGTCACCGCTGGCGACATCTCGGAATCTGCCGGTATCGAAGTGCTGAACCGTGATCACGTGATCTGCCACCTCGATGACGGCGCCGATCTGTTCATGGAACTCACCGTCAACACCGGCAAGGGGTATGTCTCGGCGGAGAAGAACAAGCCCGAGGACGCACCCATCGGTCTGATCCCGATCGACGCGATCTATTCGCCCGTCAAGAAGGTCAGCTATGACGTGCAGCCGACCCGCGAAGGTCAGGTTCTGGACTATGACAAGCTGACCATGAAGATCGAAACCGACGGCTCGCTGACCCCCGATGATGCCGTTGCCTTCGCCGCGCGTATCCTTCAGGATCAGCTGTCGATCTTCGTCAACTTTGACGAGCCCGAGTCCGCTGGCCGCCAGGACGATGATGATGGTCTCGAATTCAACCCGCTTCTGCTCAAGAAAGTGGACGAACTCGAATTGTCTGTGCGCTCTGCGAACTGCCTGAAGAACGACAACATCGTCTATATCGGCGATCTGATCCAGAAAACCGAAGCCGAGATGCTGCGCACCCCGAACTTCGGCCGCAAGTCGCTGAACGAGATCAAGGAAGTGCTCTCGGGCATGGGGCTGCATCTGGGTATGGACGTCGAGGACTGGCCGCCCGACAACATCGAGGATCTGGCCAAGAAATTCGAAGACGCGTTCTAGACGCGTCCCGAGGACAATGCCCGCGCTTGCGGGGAAATCAGGGCAATACCGCCCCAACAGAGCCCCTGACACGCATCAGGGGCCGTACAAAGCATAAACCTTTGAAAGGAATACTGAAATGCGTCACGCACGTGGTTATCGCCGCCTGAACCGGACACATGAACACCGCAAGGCGCTGTTCTCGAACATGGCCGGCTCGCTCATCGAGCACGAACAGATCAAAACGACCCTGCCCAAGGCCAAGGAACTGCGCCCGATCATCGAAAAGATGATCACGCTGGCCAAGCGCGGCGACATTCACGCCCGCCGTCAGGCTGCAAGCAAGCTCAAGGAAGAGAAAGACGTCGCGAAACTGTTCGACGTTCTCGGCCCGCGCTACAAGGATCGCCAGGGCGGTTACGTGCGCGTTCTCAAGGCCGGCTTCCGCTATGGCGACATGGCACCGATGGCGATCATCGAATTCGTCGATCGCGACCGCGACGCCAAGGGTGCCGCCGACAAGGCCCGCGAAGCTGCCGCCGAGGCTGCGGAAGAATAATCCGGACCCGTCCGACAGAATTCAGGAACCCCGCCTTGCAAGAGGCGGGGTTCTTTACTTTCGGGGCCGGAAACGCCGGGTCGTGGCAGAGGCCGCTCGCAGATGCGTGCGTGCGCGTGTCGGCTGCGGCGCTTGCAATCCCGCGGTTCGGGTCGCATATCCGGGGCATGTAACAGATCGGAGCCGCCCATGATCCGCCTCGGCATTCTTGCCCTCGCCATTCTCACCGCGCCCGTCGCGATTGCGGAGACCCGCATTCCGCAAAGCCAGGTCGAGGTTTCCCTGAGTTTTGTGCCGCTGGTCAAGCGGGCTGCGCCTGCGGTGGTCAATATCTATGCGCGCCGCGTCGTTGCCGCGCGGTCGACGCCGTTCATGAACGATCCGTTTTTCAAGGATTTCTTTCACGGCTTTGGCAACCCGCAGCCGCGGGTGCAGAATTCGCTGGGTTCGGGCGTCATCCTCTCAGAGGACGGGATCGTCGTGTCCAACTATCACGTGGTGGGCATGGCCACGGAGATCCGTGTCGTGCTTGCGGATCGGCGGGAATACGAAGCGCGGGTGCTGCTGGGCGATGAAGAGGCCGATGTTGCGATCCTGAAACTCGAAGAGGCCGAGGACCTGCCATTCCTGTCGCTGCGCGATTCCGATCAGGTCGAGGTCGGCGAACTGGCGATGGCGATCGGCAATCCGTTCGGGATCGGCCAGACCGTCACCAGCGGGATCGTATCAGGGCTGGCGCGTTCGGGTGCGGCAACCGGGCAGGCGCGGGGATACTTCATCCAGACCGACGCCGCGGTCAATCCGGGTAATTCGGGCGGGGCGTTGATCGATGTGAATGGCAGCCTTATTGGCATCAACACCTCGATCCTCAGCCGCTCTGGCGGCTCAAACGGTATCGGTTTTGCGATCCCGGCCAATCTCGTGGCGGAATTCGTGCATCAGGCCAGGCTGGGTAACGAACGGTTCGAGCGTCCCTGGGCGGGGATGTCCGGTCAGACCGTCAATTCCGATCTGGCGGAGTCCTTGGGGCTGGCGGTGCCCGACGGGATTGTGATTTCGGACCTTCATCCGGCCAGCCCCTTTGCCCGCGCCGGGATGACGGTCGGCGATGTCATCACCCATGTAGGCGGGCAGCCGGTGAACTCACCACAGGAAATGCTGTTTCGCATGACTGTCGCGGGGATGGGCGAAACCGCCGATGTCACCTGGATGCGCGAGAGCGAGGAGCGCCAGAGCACGGTTGCGATGCTCGCCGCCCCCGATGATCCACCGTCAGAGGAGGTGACGCTCGGCAAGCGCACTGTTCTGCCGGAACTCACGGTCGCGCGGGCCAATCCGGCGGTGATCGCGCGTTTCGGGTTGCCATTGAATACCGAGGGTGTGCTGGTCACCGATCCGGGGCCGCTCGGGTCGCGTGTCGGGCTTCAGATCGGCGATGTGATCCGCGAGATCAACGGAGACGAGATCGCGGCGAGCGGTGATGTCGAAACCGCGTTGACCCGTCCGGGGCGCAGCGTTCGGCTTGACCTGATGCGGCGGGGGCAACGGCTTAGCCTGCGGTTCCGGCTCTAGCCGTGGCGGACCTGTTCGATTCCGATCAACCCGCGCCGCCGGTGGCGCGCAATCGACCGTTGGCGGACCGGTTGCGCCCCGCCACGCTGGCCGAGGTGATCGGCCAGGAACAGGTGCTTGGCCCGGATGCGCCGCTTGGCGCCATGCTGGCGGCGGGCAGCCTGGGAAGCCTGATCCTCTGGGGTCCGCCCGGCGTGGGGAAAACAACGATCGCAAGGTTGCTGGCGGATGAGAGCGAACTGCATTTCGTGCAGATCAGCGCCATTTTCACCGGGGTGCCGGAACTGCGCAAGGTGTTCGAGGCCGCGAAAATCCGGCATCAGAACGGGCAGGGCACCCTGCTCTTCGTGGACGAGATTCACCGGTTCAACAAGGCCCAGCAAGACGGGTTCCTGCCGCATATGGAGGATGGCACGATCCTTCTGGTCGGGGCCACGACCGAAAACCCGTCTTTCGAATTGAACGCCGCGTTGCTCAGCCGGGCGCAGGTGCTGGTGCTGGAGCGGCTGTCGCTCGCAGATCTGGAGCGGTTGACCCAACGGGCGGAAAAGGAACTGGGCCGTGCCCTGCCATTGACGCCAGGCGCGCGCGATGCGCTGCACGAGATGGCCGATGGAGACGGTCGCGCGCTGCTCAACCTGATCGAACAGGTGACGGCATGGAAATCCGACGCGTCGCTGGACACCGAGGCGCTGGCGTCGCGCCTGATGCGACGGGCCAGCAAGTATGACAAGTCCGGAGATGAACATTACAACCTGATCTCTGCATTGCACAAATCGGTGCGGGGGTCCGATCCGGATGCGGCGCTGTACTGGCTGGCCCGGATGCTGACGGGGGGGGAAGACCCGCGTTACCTGGCGAGGCGCATCACCCGTATGGCGGTCGAGGATATCGGTCTTGCCGATCCGCAGGCGCAATCGATCTGCCTGCATGCCTGGGAAGTCTATGAGCGTCTGGGCAGCCCGGAAGGCGAGTTGGCATTGGCACAGGCGGTTGTGTATCTCGCGCTGGCGCCAAAATCGAACGGTGCCTATGTCGGATACAAGGCGGCGATGGCTCTGGCCAGGAAAACCGGCAGCGAGCCGCCGCCCAAGCATATCCTGAATGCCCCGACCTCGCTGATGAAAGATCAGGGTTACGGTGCGGGCTATGCCTATGACCACGATGCCGAAGACGCATTTTCGGGCCAGAACTATTTTCCCGACGGGGTCAAGCGCCCGGTCCTGTACCAGCCGGTCGAACGCGGCTTTGAACGGGAACTGAAGAAGCGGCTGGATTACTTTGCCAAGCTGCGAACGCAGCGCGGCACCTGATCCGGCCGGCGCTGCGCTACCGGTGCCCTTCGTCGGCGGCAGGTAGTGACGCTTTGCTTGACTCTCGCGGCGCACCGCGCGACATCCGCGCCATGATATCTACGGTTACTCTTGTTGCCCTGGGCGGGGCAATCGGCGCTGCGCTGCGCTACCTTGCGGGGCTGGGCATCGTGCGGCTGTTCGGCCCCGGTGACTTTCCCGTCGCGATCATCACGGTGAATGTCATCGGTTCTTTCCTGATGGGGGTTTTCGTGGTTGCCGCCGCGCAACGGGGGCTGGGCCATCTCAGCCCGCTGGTGATGACCGGTCTGCTGGGCGGATTCACGACGTTTTCCGCCTTTTCGCTGGAAACCATGATCCTGATCGAGCGCGGGGATGTCGGGCAGGCGGCGCTGTATGTTCTATTGTCGGTCGGGCTTTCTGTCGGGGCACTGGCGCTTGGCCTGATGCTGGCACGCGGAGTATTCGCATGAGCGGGGTTCAGACTATTACCGTGGAAGAGGCCGATGCCGATCAGCGTATCGATCGCTGGCTGCGCCGGTTGTTTCCGCATGTGAGCCAGGGGCGCATTGAAAAGATGTGTCGCAAGGGCGAGTTGCGCGTCGATGGCGGGCGGGTCAAGGCATCAAGCCGCGTCATGGCAGGGCAGGTTGTCCGAATTCCGCCACTGCCTGACAGCGAACACCGTCCCGCGCCCAGGCCCACGCGGATTTCCGATGCGGATGCCCGGATGATACAGGACTGCGTGATCTACCGCGATGATGACGTTCTGGCGCTGAACAAGCCCGCGGGGCTGCCGGTGCAGGGCGGGAGCGGGCAGACGCGGCATGTGGACGGCATGGCGGCTGCCCTGCGTTTTGACGCCGAGGAAGATCCGCGCCTCGTGCATCGGCTCGACAAGGACACGTCGGGTGTGTTGCTGCTGGCGCGCACGCGGCAGGCGGCCAAGGGGCTGACAGCGGCGTTTCGGCATCGCAACACGCGCAAGATCTACTGGGCGCTGGTCGCCGGAGTGCCGACGCCTTACCTGGGCGAAATCAAGACGGGTCTTGTCAAGGCACCGGGTCACGGTCGCGGCGGCGAGGGCGAAAAGATGATCGCGGTTCATCCGGACGAGATCAACGACACACCGGGTGCCAAGCGCGCGCATACGGTCTATGCCACGCTCTACCGGGTCGCCGGGCGCGCCTCGTGGGTGGCGATGGAGCCGATCACCGGGCGCACGCATCAGTTGCGCGCGCATATGTCGGAAATCGGCCATCCGATCATCGGGGATGGCAAATACGGTGGCTCGGGTCAGGAGAACATGGGCGATGGCTGGGGCGCGCAACTGGGCGGCATCATCAGCAAGAAGCTGCACCTGCATGCCCGCCGGCTTTCGTTCGAGCATCCGGTCAGTCGCAAGGTCGTGACCCTTACCGCACCGCTGCCCGCGCATATGAAAGACAGCTGGGACATCCTTGGCTGGACCGAGGATCTGGCGGCGGACGATCCCTTCGAGGAACTGTTTTGAGCGATCCGTTGCGGCTGGTGATTTTCGACGTCGACGGGACGCTGGTGGACAGCCAGGGCGCGATTGTCGCAGCGATGGGTGCGGCCTTTGTCGCGGCTGGCCTGCCGGTGCCTGCGCGCGGCGATATCCTGTCGACGGTGGGCCTGTCGCTGGATCGCACCATTCTGCGGCTAGCCCCCACGGCGTCGCCCGCGATGCAGGCGCGGCTGGTGGACAGTTACAAGCAAGCCTATCATGCCCATCGCGTCGCTCATGGGGCTGCGGCCGGATCACCGTTGTTTCCCGGTGCCCGGGACATGATCGCCCGATTGGCCACGCGGACCGATCTGGTTCTGGGAATTGCCACCGGCAAGTCCAGGCGGGGGCTTTCGGCATTGCTCGAGGCGCATGATCTGGAGCGGGCGTTCGTGACGAAACAGAATGCCGATGATCATCCCTCCAAACCGCACCCGTCGATGATCCTGGCGGCGATGGCCGAGATCGGAGCCGAAGCGCGCGACACGATCATGATCGGCGACACCAGTTATGACATGGAAATGGCCCGCGCCGCGCGAATCCCGGCGATCGGAGTCAGCTGGGGGTATCACGGGGTGCAACAGTTGCAGCTTGCGGATCATATTGTTCACACATTCGATGATCTGACCTGTGCAATGGACAGTATCTGGAAAGTGACGACATGAGCGCAAGCAGGCAAAAGCGTTTCTGGACGACGACAGCGGTCGCCGAAGCCGCCGAGGGGTTTGCGATCGAACTCGACCAGCGCCGGATCAAGACTCCGGCCAAGGCAGCACTGCTGTTGCCGACGCGGGCGATGGCCGATGCGGTGGCCGCCGAATGGGACGCGCAACAGGATGAGATCGACCCGCTGAGCATGCCGGTCACGCGCTCGGCCAATGCCGCCATCGACAAGGTCCGCCATCAGCATGCCGAGGTGGCCGATATGCTCGCCGCTTACGGAGACACGGATCTCTTGTGTTATCGGGCAGAGGCCCCGGCCGAACTGGTTGCGCGCCAGTCCGAGCACTGGGATCCGGTGCTGGATTGGGCGCATGACACGTTTGGTGCGCGCCTGATCCCGTGCAGTGGCGTGATCCATCAGCCCCAGGCGGCGGACGCACTCGCAAGGCTGCGCGACCGGGTGCACGAAATGACCGATTTCGAACTGGCGGCCTTTCACGATCTCGTCAGCCTGTCCGGCTCGCTCGTCCTGGGGTTTGCCGCCGCCGAACGCTGGCGCGGGGCAGAGGAGATCTGGCAATTGTCGCGGCTGGACGAGACCTGGCAGGAGGAGCAGTGGGGCGTGGACGACGAGGCGCGGCATCAGGCTGACGTCAGGCGCGATGCCTTCCTGCACGCGAGGCGGTTCATGGATCTGTGTCAGACACCGATGCTCTGAAGGCCGCCAGGGCTGTGCAGATTGAATTGTTGGTCCCGAGACTTGACGTTTGAGGATGAATGCGCCCAAACTTGGCCTCACTGAAGGGGGCAGCCCTTTCTTCGGTGTATCCATCGGTATGACATATACCGGGCAAACCGCTCAGGATTCGGGCGGAAAATCAGGAAGAGGTAATCATGAAAAAATCCGTACTACTTGGCGCACTATCGGTCGCCGGCGTCGCTGCGGGAGTCGCTTCGGCGGGTACGTTGGATGACGTCAAGGCACGTGGCAAGCTGAACTGCGGTGTGACCACCGGTCTGGTCGGCTTTGCGGCGCCGGACGCAAATGGCGAATGGAAAGGCTTTGACGTCGATGTCTGCCGCGCGGTGGCTGCGGCGGTTCTGGGCGATGGTACTGCCGTCGAATTCGTTCCCACGACCGGCAAGACGCGCTTTACCGCGCTGGCCTCGGGCGAGATCGACTTGCTGGCCCGAAACACCACCTGGACTTTTTCGCGGGACGTTGACCTCAAGTTCGAATTCGTCGGCGTGAACTATTACGACGGCCAGGGCTTCCTGGTTCCCAAGGAACTGGGCGTGAGCTCTGCCAAGGAACTCGACGGCGCGACTGTCTGTATCCAGACCGGCACCACGACCGAACTGAACCTCGCGGATTTCTTCCGCTCCAACAACATCAGCTACGAGCCGGTTCCGATCGAGACCAACGCTGAAGGCCAGCAACAGTACCTGGCCGGTGCCTGCGACGCATACACCACCGACGCGTCCGGTCTGGCCTCGACGCGTGCGACCTTCGAGGATCCGAGCGCACATGTGATTCTGCCCGAAATCATCTCGAAAGAGCCGCTGGCGCCGCTGGTGCGGCATGGCGACAACGAGTGGGCCGACGTGGTGCGCTGGACGCTCAACGCTCTGATCGCGGCAGAAGAACTGAACGTGACCTCGGCCAATGTCGGCGAGCTTGCCGCCGGTACCGAAAATCCCGAAATCAACCGGCTGCTGGGCACAGAAGGCACTCTTGGCGAGATGCTCGGTCTGGATGCAGATTGGGCCCAAAAGGCGATCACCGCCGGCGGCAACTATGGGGAGATCTTTGCCAAGAACATCGGTGAAACCACGCCGATCGGTCTGGCGCGCGGCCTGAACGCGCAATGGACGGATGGTGGCCTGCTATACGCACCGCCATTCCGCTAAGACACACGGAAACGGGGCGCAGGACATCCTGCGCCCCGTTTTTTATCCGGAACAATCCTTGATCGCGGGCGAGCGCGGAGCAACCGCGCCGAATGAACAGATCAAGGAAAACAGGGATACAATTCATGACGACAATCTCGGATCCTCCGACCGAGCAGTTTCGCCTGTCGATGCTGCTCAACGACACGCGGTATCGCTCGGCCACCTTTCAGGCCATTGCGGTAATCCTGCTCGTCGCCTCCATCGCCTATCTTGGCTCGAACCTTGCCAAGAACCTGCGCGAGGCCGGGCTGGACATCTCGTTCGGCTTTCTCAGCACGCCTGCGGGCTATGATATCAACCAGACGCTGATCCCCTACAACAACCAGGATACCAACCTGCGCGCCGCGCTGGTGGGTATCCTCAACACGCTTCTGGTCTCGTTCCTGGCCTGCGCCACGGCGACCATCCTCGGAGTTTTCGCGGGTGTGCTGCGCCTGTCGCAGAACTGGCTGGTGCGCAAGCTCATGTCGTTCTATGTCGAGATCTTCCGGAATATCCCGGTGCTGATCTGGATCCTCATCATCTATGGCATCATGACGGTGTCGATGCCCGGTCCGCGCGATTTCCGTGGCGAGAATGCCAGCGCGTCGATGATTCTTGATGCGGTGGCCGTGACCAATCGTGGTGTCTATATCCCCGCGCCGGTCTGGGGGCCGGGGTCGATGGTGGTGGTCGCGGTTTTCGTCCTTTCGGTCATCGGCGTCTTTGCCTATCGCCGATATGCGACCAGGCTGCTGTATGACACCGGTCGCCTGCTGCCGACGACGTGGCCTTCGATCGCGATCTTCTTTGTTCCTACGTTGCTCGCGTTCTTCGTCATGGGTGCGCCCATCGGACTGGAGTACCCGGAACTCAAGGGGTTCAACTTTCAGGGCGGTATCAAGGTTGGCGCTCCGCTGATCGCGCTGTGGCTCGCGCTTTCGGTCTACACCGGTGCCTTTATCGCCGAGAACGTGCGCGCGGGTATCCAGGCGGTGAGCAAGGGACAGACCGAAGCCGCCGCCGCGCTTGGCCTGCGGCCGGGGCGCATCATGAACCTCGTCGTACTGCCGCAGGCACTGAGGGTGATCATTCCGCCACTGATCTCGCAATATCTCAATATCACCAAGAACTCGTCGCTGGCGATCCTGGTGGGATACGCGGACATCACCGCGACGCTGGGCGGGATCACGATGAACCAGACCGGCCGCGCCATCGAATGTGTCGTGCTGCTGATGCTGTTCTATCTGGTGATTTCTCTCTGCATCTCGCTGGTGATGAATATCTACAACAGCACAACCAGGCTGAAGGAGCGGTGAGCGATGGCTGATCAGAACAACAAACCTGCTGTTGCCTTTGTGCGGGAACAACCCATTCCCGCTTCGCCACCGCCGACAAGCGCCTCCGGTCCGGTCCGCTGGTTGCAGGAAAACCTGTTTCCGACCTGGGGGAACGCGCTGCTGACGGTTGTCTCGCTCTACGTGATCTACGTGGTTCTGAGCTCGACACTTCCCTGGATACTGGGCGGTGTGTGGAATACCAACTCGCTGTCGGAGTGTCGCGAGGTGCTCGATGGCCGGTCTGCCGCCTGTTTCTCGGTGCTCAGAGAGCGCTGGAACCAGTTGATGTTCGGCTTCAAATACCCGCCCGAATTCTACTGGCGTCCGATCCTGGCATTCTTCCTGATGCTGGTGGCCGCGGCGCCGGTGCTGTTTCCCGATCTGCCGCGCAAGATGCTGGTGTTCACGGGGCTTTACCCGTTCATCGCGTTCTGGCTGATCTGGGGTGGCACGATCCTGTCGCCGCTGTTGGCTCTGGCTGGTTGCTTGTTCGGCTATCTGGCCTATTCGAAATGGGTCAGCCGCAGCTTTGCGGCCGGCTTTTTCGGCGGTATCGCGGTTGCATTCGTCGTCTGGTGGCTCGGTGGAATGCTTATCCCCGAGGGCGCTTCGGACAATGCGATGCTGCCGGCGGTGGCCAGTCGTGACCTGGGGGGCTTTATGCTCAACATGATGCTTGGCGTGACCTGTGTGTCGCTTTCGGTGCCGCTGGGCATCGCGCTTGCGCTCGGGCGACAGTCCGGCCTGCCGATCGTCAAGGGCATCTGTGTGATCTTCATCGAGTTCATCCGGGGCGTGCCGCTTATCACCCTGCTCTTCGTTGCAAGCGTGATGCTGGCCTACCTGTTCCCGCCCGATGCCACCGTGGACCTGTTCCTGCGTGTCGTCATCATGATCACCATGTTCTCTGCGGCCTATATCGCAGAGGTGATCCGGGGCGGCCTTGCGGCGTTGCCCAAGGGGCAGAAAGAGGCGGCGGACAGCCTGGGACTGGACTATGCCCAGGCGATGCGGCTGATCATCCTGCCGCAGGCGCTCAAGATCTCGATCCCCGGCATCGTCAACGTCGCGGTGGGCCTGTTCAAGGACACCACGCTGGTGTCGGTTATCTCGATGTTCGACATCGTCGGCATGATCCGGGGGCCAATCCTGGCATCGACGGAATGGAACGGCGTGTACTGGGAGTTGTTCTTGTTCGCCGCAGTTCTGTTCTTCGTCGTTTGTTACAGCATTTCACAGTACTCGCAGTGGCTTGAACGCCGCCTCGAGACAGATCACCGATAAAGAGAGGGCTTGAAAAATGGCCGAATCCGCACGTTTGCAAGTATCCGACGAAGTCGCGATCAGCATCACGAACATGAACAAGTGGTACGGAACATTCCATGTGCTGCGCGATATTGACCTGACCGTCTACCGGGGCGAGCGCATCGTTATATGTGGGCCGTCCGGGTCGGGTAAATCCACCCTGATCCGCTGTATCAATGCGCTGGAAGAGCATCAGAAGGGCAAGATCGTCGTCGACGGGACCGAGTTGTCATCCGATCTCAAGAATATCGACAAGATCCGCTCCGAGGTCGGCATGTGCTTTCAGCACTTCAACCTGTTTCCGCATCTGACGATCCTTGAAAACTGCACGTTGGCGCCGATCTGGGTTCGCAAGATTCCCCAGAAGGAAGCGCAGGAAACGGCGATGCATTTCCTTGAAAAGGTGAAGATCCCTGATCAGGCAGACAAGTATCCGGGGCAATTGTCCGGTGGCCAGCAGCAGCGCGTGGCCATTGCGCGGTCGCTGTGCATGAAGCCGCGGGTCATGCTGTTTGACGAACCGACATCGGCGCTCGATCCCGAGATGATCAAGGAGGTTCTGGACACCATGATCGAACTGGCCGAAGAGGGCATGACGATGCTCTGCGTCACCCACGAGATGGGCTTTGCGCGCCAGGTGGCGAACCGCGTCATTTTCATGGACGCGGGACAGATCGTTGAACAGAACGAGCCGGAAGAGTTCTTCAACAATCCGCAGAGCGAGCGCACCCAGTTGTTCCTGAGCCAGATCCTGGGACACTGAGAGAACCCGAACGGAGGTTCGAACGGGGGGCGGAGCAGGTTCTGTTCCGCCCTTTGTAGCTTGTGGGTGGTGCGTTTCGGTCAGGCCATCAATTCGCGTGGAATCACAAAATCCAGAACCTTGCCTGTGCCGCGCTCGACATCGTCCCAGCTTTGGATATCGAACTCCATCACCACGGTCGCGCCGGTCGGGAAATCGGAAAATTTCGGGTGTTCGGGCGCGGTTGCGGCCATGTCCTGCGCAAACAGGCTGATGCCGGGATTGTGCCCGATCATCAGCACGGTTTCGCCGGTGCCGGTTTCAAGGACCAGCTGCATTTCGGTGGCATCCGCATGGTAGAGGGTGCGGGTGAAATCGGCCGTCAGCGACAGGCCCAAACCGGCAAAGGTCTCTTGCGTCCTTCTCGCGTTCGAGACCAGCGCCTGATCGGGTTGCCAGGGCTTGCGGGCCAGCCATTCGCCAAGCGCCTTTGCCGAGCGGCGGCCCCGCTTGTTCAGCGGGCGGTCATGATCTGCCAGCTTGTAATCGTCCCAACTGGACTTGGCGTGGCGCATCAGGATCAGGGTACGGGTCATTTCGGATGGAACGCTTTCATGTGTAGGGCGGATTGGGCCGGAAGGCGGTTGGCCCCGGCGCTGATCGGGCAGGCGCGTCTGGCGGCACAGCCATTCTGCATGCAGTCCTGACCGGCCACCGTGTCGAGATAAGCATGACAGGTGGCAAGATCATAGGGGTGTGTGTCGCTCAGCGCGCCAACCGGGCAGGCTGTGGTGCAGGGACGGGCGCTGCACGTATTGCAGGGCGTTTCATCCGCGCAGTCGGGCAGGGGCAGTTCGGTCGGAAAATGCAGCGCGCCGCGAAACGAGATCATCAGGCCAACCGTATCGTGAACCAGCATCCCGGTCGGGCTGGAATGCGAACGGCCAGACCGTGTCGCCCAATTGATGAAGGGCGCATAGGGCGGACCGCCGAATGGAAAATATGCCACCGCCCCGTAACGGTCGGCCAGCCGCGTCACGACGCGCAGGGACCAGCGATCAACGGGATCGGCGCGACCGTCCTTCGCCTCGGGGGACGCGGTGAATGCCTGCCAGAAATCCGGCCCGCATCCCAGCAGGATCAAGGTCCCGTCTGACAGATCCTGCAGCGATACCCGCGACGGATGGGCGGCCCCCATAAGCAGGAGGCCGAATTCGATCAGGTCATGGCCCAACCGCTCCAGCACTGTGGCCTGATCCGATGCCGTTGCGTCGGGGCCGTGCATGGCTTCAGCCCGGTCGAATGATGGAACCGGCGCCATGTTCGGTGAACAGTTCCAGCAGGCAGGCGTTCGGCGCCCGTCCATCCAGAATGACCGCAGCCCGAACACCGCGTTCGATCGCATCCAGCGCCGTTTCGGTTTTGGGGATCATCCCGCCGGCGATCACGCCATCGCGGGTCATCTCGCGAATCTGCTCGGTCCTGAGTTCTGTCACGACCTCGCCATCGGCATTCTTGACCCCCGACACATCGGTCAGCAGCAACAGGCGGTCCGCCTTGAGTGCGCCGGCAATGGCGCCCGCGGCGGTGTCGCCATTGACGTTGAAGGTCTCGCCATCCGCACCCGCGCCGAGCGGCGCGATCACCGGGATCATGTCGCGTTCGAACAGCGTGTGCAGAATCTTGACGTCCATCTTCGACGGCGTTCCGACAAACCCGAGTGACGGGTCGGTCTGCTCGCAGATCATCAGGTTTGCGTCCTTGCCGGAGATCCCGACCGCGCGGCCGCCCTGCCGGTTGATCGCCTGAACGATCCGCTTGTTGACCAGCCCGGACAGCACCATCTCGACCACCTCGACGGTGGCGGTGTCGGTGACGCGCTTGCCGTTGACGAACTCGGATTTGATTTCGAGCTTGTCGAGCAGCGCGTTGATCATCGGCCCGCCGCCATGCACGATGACGGGGTTCACGCCGACCTGCTGCATCAGCACGATGTCGCGCGCAAAGCTGTCCATCGCCTCATCGCTGCCCATGGCGTGACCGCCCAGCTTGATGACAATGATGGCGTCCGTATAGCGTTGCAGATAGGGCAGGGCGCTCGACAGCGTCGACGCCGTGGAAATCCAGTCGCGGTTCATTTGCCGTGTCTTCATATTGCTCGTCCGATCGCTAAAGGGATGTCATGGTTTGCCGCCCGGCTGCAAGGGCTCAGATCAGGCCAGCGATGATGGCGCGAAGGGTTTCGATCCCGTCGCCCTTTTCCGACGAGGTCAGGACGATTTCCGGAAAGGCGGCGGGATGTTTCGCCAGCGCGCCCCGGACCTGGCCGAGCACGCGCGCACGATCCGCGGCCTTGACCTTGTCGGTCTTGGTCAGAACGCATTGAAACGTCACCGCCGCACCATCCAGAAGCGCCATGATCTCCGCGTCCACCGGTTTGACCCCGTGCCGCGAGTCGATCAGCACGAAGGCGCGGCGCAGGGTCTGGCGGCCCGACAGGTATTGTTTGAGCAGCCTTTGCCATTTTTCCACCACCGGCACCGGTGCGTTGGCAAAACCATAGCCCGGCAGATCGACGAGATAGAGATCGGGACCTTGGGAAAAGAAATTGATCTCTTGCGTGCGGCCCGGCGTGTTCGATGCGCGCGCCAGCGCCCTGGTGCCGGTCAGTGCGTTGATCAGGGTCGATTTCCCGACATTCGAACGCCCGGCGAAACAGACTTCGACCCGGTCGGCCGGCGGCAGGCCCGACATGGCGACGACACCCTTGACGAACTCTGACTCTCGCGCAAAGAGCAACCGCCCGGCTTCGGCGGTCGCTGCATCTGGTGCCTCCGCCAGGGGAAATGTCATCTGCATCGGGGGAGCCGCCTTGTGTTGTTGCGCGCCTGCGCTGTGCGCGGCCCCGGCATCGCCGCTTTGCGGTCCGGGACGCGCAGGACCGGCATCTTCAGCAGGCTGTGGCCCGCGCCGATCATTCCTTTTCCGACTTGGCCTTCCGGCTGAAGCCCGCCTTGATATTGCCGAACACGTCCGGCTTGTAGCCCTGGCTGCGCATGATCAGGTATTGCTGCGTGAAGGTGATGGTATTGTTCGCAATCCAGTAGACCACGAGGCCGCTGGCAAAGCTGCCGAGCATGAACATGAAGACCCAGGGCATCCACGCAAAGATCATCTGCTGTGTCGGGTCGGTGGGCGCCGGATTCAGCTTTTGTTGCAGCCACATGGAAATGCCAAGCAGCAGGGGCAGGATGCCGATAAAGATCGTCGCCATCAGCGTTCCCGGCTCGGGTCCGGCAATCGGCAACAGGCCAAACAGGTTCATGATCGATGTCGGATCGGGTGCCGAAAGATCCTGGAACGGACCGAACCAGGGGGCCTGACGCAGTTCGATGGTGACGAAGATCACCTTGTAGAGCGAAAAGAAGATCGGGATCTGCAAGAGGATGGGCAGGCAGCCGGCGGCTGGGTTCACCTTTTCCTTCTTGTAAAGTTCCATCATGCCCTGCTGCAGCTTTTGGCGGTCATCACCGGCAGATTCCTTCAGCTTTTCCATCTGCGGTTGCAGTTCCTTCATCTTGGCCATCGAGACGTAGGACTTGTAGGCCAGCGGGAACAGAACCGCCTTGATGATCAGGGTGAGGCCGATGATCGACCAACCCATGTTGCCGATCAGCAGGTTGATATTGTGCAGCAGCCAGAAGATCGGTTTGGTCAGGAAAAAGAACCAGCCCCAGTCGATGCTGTCGATGAAGTTCTGGATGCCGCCCTTTTCGTAGTTGCGCAGGACGTTCCATTCCTTGGCTCCGGCAAAGAGCTGTGTGGTCACATCCACCGTCTGGCCATCGGCCACGGTTTGCGTCGAGAGCTTGGCGGTGGTCTGGTAGATGTCGCGCGATGTGTCGTGCAGTGCGCTGACCTTGAAAGGCGTGCCCGGTTCGGGAATGAGCGTCGACATCCAGAAGTGGTCGGTAAAGCCGATCCAGCCATTTTCTGTGATGGCGGTTTCTGCCGCTTCGGCGGCCGGGGACATGTCGTCATAGTCGATTTCCTCCAGCGTGCCGTCGGCCATCGAAACGACGCCTTCGTGTAGGATGAAGAAATTCTTAAGGTCCGCGGGTTCGCCGTGCCGGGCAAGAATCCCATAGGGGGCGAGGCTGACCGTGCCGCCCGAGCCGTTTTCGACCGACTGGCTGACAGTGAACATGTACTCGTCGTCAACCGACAATTCGCGGCGGAAGGTCAGGCCGTTGCCGTTTTCCCATGCGAGCGTCACCGGCGAACCGACTGCCAGCGTATCGCCGGATTCGACCGTCCATTCCGTGTTGGCACCGGGAACGTCGTCCAGCGTCAGCCCGGCTCCGGGCGCCCAGCCGTAGAGGGCGTAATAGGCAGACGGGGTGCCGACAGGCGACAGCAGCTTGACGATCGGCGAGTCAGGATCACGCGTGACGCGATAATCCTTGAGCGAGAGGTCGTCGATACGGCCACCGAGAAGCGATATGCTGCCGGTCAGGCGCGGTGTGTCGATCTTGATCCGGGGGGCCTCGGCGAGCGCTTCTTCACGCACCTGCGTCTGGGCGGCGGGCGAGGCGGCGACATCCGCAGTGGTCGGGGCGGCGGCCAGAGCTTCGCCCTCGATGTCCTGAGCCATTGCATCGGGTTCCGGGGCAGGCTCGGGTTCAGGGGGCGGGAACAGAACGAACCACACGAGGATCACCACGAAACTGAGCGCGGTTGCGAGAATGAGATTCTTGTTCTGATCGTCCATCGGGGACAGCCACCTTGTACAGTCTATGACAGGGTGGGTTCAACAGAGTAGCGCCGGGAAGGTCAAGCGGATTCGCCCGGTTTTCCCCCCTTGCAGGTCCTGTCGCGCGGCAAACTAGCCGATGTCGCGCCCGATTCTGGGCGCTTCGCGCAATTTGGCCGTGTGGCTGGCGGCCCATTCGAGCGTCTGTTCAAAAGGCATGGGGCGGGCGATGCCAAAACCCTGCACGTGATCGCATCCGAGCTGGGCGAGCAGGGCGTGTTCGCCGACGGTTTCCACGCCTTCCGCAAGCGTCTCCATGTCCAGTCGCTCGGCCATCGACAGGATCGCGCCGACGAGGCGCTGCTGGTCCGGGTCGCGGTCGGCCTTGGTGACAAATGAGCGGTCGATCTTGATGCGCGAGACGGCAAAGCGACGGATGGCCGCGATCGAAGCCTGACCGGTGCCAAAGTCATCCAGATCGATACGACACCCCAGACTGGCCAGACCTGCTATGTTGCGGGTAACGGTATCGTCCGGGCAATCGGAAACCACGGTTTCCAGGATCTCGACCGACAGCCGCTCGGGCGCCAGATCGAACCGGTCGAGTTCCCAGCGTATGCTATCGACAAGTCGCGGATTGCGAAGCTCGTCAGTGGCGAAGTTCACCGCCACGCAGGGAACCTGAAGCCCGGCCTTGTCCCAGGCCTTGAGCGCCGTCAGGGATTGATAAAGCATGACCTGACCAAGCCGTTGCATCAGCCCGGCCTCTTCCAGGATTGGCAGGAACGTGTCCGGGGCGATCAGCCCATGGGTCTGGTGTGTCCAGCGGGCGAGCGCCTCAAAGCCCGTCACCCTGCCGGTATCGGTGGAAATCTGCGGCTGAAACCACGGTTGGATCCTGCCGTTTTCGAGCGCGCTGGCAGCGGCATCGCGCAATTCCGAACGCAGGTTCGATTTCTTGCGGGTCTCGGCAGAATAGGCGCGGATGGAAGAGGACGAAATCTGCTTTGCCTCCGCGAGCGCGTCCGATGCGGCGGTCAACCACTCCTGCGCGGTGTCGCCCGGCGCGCGGCTGCGCAGACAAAAACCGATCGAACAGGACAGGTATACCGACAGCCCGTCGACCGAAACCGGTTCTTCCAGCGCGGATTGCAGCCGGCCCGAGATCTGGATGCAGAGTTCGAGATCGAGTTGGCGCACCGGCATCAGACAGACCGCGAAGCGCGAATCTCCCATGCGCGCCACGGTGTCGCCCTCGCGCAGCGTCGACAGCAGCCGCGTGCCGCTGCGTTGCAGGAGCAGGTCGGCTGCCGCCTGGCCGTGCCGGTCGACCGTCTTGCCATGATCGTCGAGTTCCAGCACGAAACAGGCCGAGCGCAGACCGGGCGTCGCGGCGGCCTTGTAGACATGCTCGAGCGTCGCATCGAACCCGTCGCGCAGCATCAGCCCGGTGACGCTGTCGCGCGGCACACGCGCCCGCCCGGACCGGGGGCCGATGAACGCCCCGGTCGAGGCAATCAGCAGCGGAAAGCCGAGCGAGACGAGGAGCAGCGCCAGTTCGCCGCCAAACCAGAACGCCGCGAGCGTGATCGCCGGCAAGAATGCCAGGATCGGCGGACCGGTCAGGATCGGTGCGATCCGGTCCTGCAACCGGGTCAGCAGTCCGGGCAGTGGATTGGTCATGACTTTACCTTTCGCAAACTGGCAGCGCTGGCTCAGTGCAAACTAGGTTCCGGTCTCTGACCTTGCGGTTAACGCAGCAGCGGAATTTCCTGCGGATTTTCGCTATTCTTGTCCGGATCGCGTAAAAGTCCGGCGAAATCAAACAGTTTCGGATCGAGGAGATGGGATGGACGCGCATTCATCAGCGCGCGAAACATCACCTGGCGACGCCCCGGACTATTGGCTTCCCAGCCATCGAGAATCTGTTTGACCTGCTGGCGTTGCAACCCGTCCTGACTGCCGCAGAGATCGCAGGGGATGATCGGATACTGCATGGCGGCAGCGAATTTCTCGCAATCGGCCTCGGCGACATAGGCGAGAGGGCGGAGCACGAAGAGATCGCCCTCTTCGTTGAGCAGCTTGGGTGGCATCGTGGCCAGGCGACCGCCGTGAAACAGGTTCATGAAAAAGGTTTCGAGAATGTCGTCGCGATGATGCCCCAGCACGACTGCGGAACATCCTTCTTCGCGCGCAATGCGATAGAGATTGCCGCGCCGCAGGCGCGAGCAGAGCGCGCAGAACGTGCGCCCGGCGGGCACCTTGTCGACCACGATGGAATAGGTGTCCTGGTATTCGATGCGGTGCGGCACACCCATGCGTTCCAGAAATTCGGGCAATACCGTAGCGGGAAAGCCGGGTTGCCCCTGATCAAGATTGCAGGCCAGGATGTCGACCGGCAGCAGGCCGCGCCATTGCAACTCGTGCAGCACGGCCAGCAAGGTATAGCTGTCTTTCCCACCGGACAGGCACACCAGCCAGCGGGGACGGGGCGCTTGCGGATCGCCCTCCCGGTTATCGATCATGCCATAAGCATCAATCGCTTCGCGGGTCTGGCGAACGATGCGCTTGCGCAGCTTTTTGAACGCGGTGTTGGCAGGAGCGCCGGAGAAAAGCGGATGGATTTCGTCGTCATGATCTAACATGCGACCGCATTATGCCATTTCGTGGCGGGTTTGAACGGGATTCTGCATCCGGCCTGCGGATTGCCGAACGTCGGACGCATCGCGTGTCACCGGTCGGTGCGCTCGCCTCAGACGGCGAGGCCGAGCCGGTCCAGGCTTTTGTCAAGCTGCGCGTTCCAGGATGCGCCGAGTTCACCGTTGCTGCGGTGACGCAGGCCCCAGTTGCGCAATTGCTCGAACCGCTCCTGCGGGACATCCCCGAACATCGGCTCCACGCGGGGACGCCAATAGGCGACCGAGGTTGCGATGGCGTCGCTCTGCCCTTGCTCGACAAGCCGGGCGAGCCCTTCCTCGGCCAGTTCGACATGGCGTGTTTCAATCGGGGCAACCCGGCGAATGGCGTCTGCGAGGGGCTGATACGAGACCTGTTGCAGTTCGCCAAGCTGCTGACCGACCGCAAGCCCCATGCAGAGGTTCATGGTGACCGCATCAACCCAGCCGTCAAGCGGGTAGTTCAGGACCGACAGGCGCATGTCATGTTCGCTGCGCCGACTGCCGATCTCGCTGTCGCGGGGCAGGCGCGAGGTCCAGGGATGGCTTGTGGCATAGCGCGCGGTATCCGCGCCGAATTCCCCCAGCAACCGGAGAACCGCGTCGGCATTGTCGGTCTTTTCCAGAACGATCTTGGCGGCTGCGATGCGTTCCTTGATGCCGGGTCCGGCGTTGATGACATCGGCAAATCCGGCGGCACCGGCCAGTTCGCTGTCGACGAAGGTCGCCATCATCTTCATCAATTCGGCGCGGTAGCGCGGGGGCACGTTGGTCGGATTGCTCAGCTTGCCGCCCTGGGACAGATAGCTTTCGATGCTCATGTCTTCGGCCATGGCGGTTTCCTCACTGATCGAAATCGACGACAACCCGGTCGGTGACCGGAAACGACTGGCAGGACAGCACGTAGCCGCGCTGCACTTCGTAATCTTCCAGGGCGTGGTTCGCGACCATCTCGACCTCGCCTTCAAGCACCTTGCAGCGGCAGGTCGAGCACACCCCGGCCTTGCAGGCATATGGCGCGTCGATCGCATTTTCCAGCGCCGCGTCCAGCACGGTCTGGTCCTTGTCCATGGTAAAGCTGCGCGCCGATCCGTCCAGCGTCACACTGGCCTCGGTGGTCTTGGCGCTGCCGGCGTCACCTGTGGCGGTGGCCTTGCGTTTCAGGCGTCCGGGCTGGGCACTGGCGAAGAGTTCGAACTTGATCTGCGCATCGTCGAGCCCGTGCTCGCGCAGCGCCGACGCGATGCCCAGCATCATCGGTTCGGGGCCGCAGATGAACGCGGTGTCGATCGAGGTGATGTCGATCCAGTGCCGGAACAGCGCGGCACATTTCTCGGCATCGACGCGCCCGGTGAACAGGTCGATATCCTGCGCGTCGGACTCAAGCACATGGATGACGGTCAGCCGGCCCATATATTCGTTCTTGAGATCCTCGAGCTCTTCGCGAAACATGATCGTGTTCACGCTGCGGTTGGCATAGACCAGCGTGAACGTGCTGCGCGGCTCCGCCCTGAGCGTCGTCTTGAGAATCGACAGCACCGGCGTAATGCCCGAGCCACCGGCAAAACCGAGGTAGTTCCGGGCCTGTGCGGGGTCCAGCGGGGTAAAGAAACTGCCCATCGGCTCCATCGCTTCGAGCGTGTCGCCGGGTTGCAGGTCTTCGTTGGCCCAGGTCGAGAACGCGCCGCCGTCGACCTTCTTGATGCCGACCTGCAAGAGTCCGTCCGACCTGGCCGCGCAGATCGAGTAGGAACGGCGCAGTTCGGTGCCGTCGAATTCGCGCCGGAAGGTCAGGTACTGGCCCTGGGTAAAGTCGAAATCGCCGCCATCGGCGGGTTGCAGCGAGACCACGACCGCATCACGGATCGTCTTGCGCACATCGGTGACGGTAAGCGGGTGAAAACGCGCCATGGGTGATCTCCTCAGATGCACTTGAAATAGTCAAAAGGTTCCATGCAGTCCCGGCAGCGCCACTGGGCCTTGCAGGGGGTCGAACCGAACTGGCTGATCCGTTCGACATTGCTGCTTTTGCAGCGCGGGCAGGCGTCGGGGCCGCCGGCGGGGCGGGGCGGTGCGATCCCGTATTCCACCAGTTTCGCGCGCCCCTTGTCCGAGAGCCAGTCGGTTGTCCACGGCGGGCTGATCCGGGTCTTGATGCGGATGTCCGTCAGGCCCCGGTCGCGCATCGCGGTCTCGATATCCATCGATATCACGCTGGTCGCGGGACAGCCGGAATAGGTTGGCGTCACGGCGATTTCCAATGCGTCATCGTCCCAGCGGACTTCTCGCACAATGCCCAGATCCACGACCGAGATCACCGGGATCTCGGGATCGGGCACTTGGTCGAGCCAGTCCCAGACTTGGTCAACGGCGGGTTTCATGTCACCAGCTTGCGCCGGGATAGGCGCGTTGCAGCCACTGCATCTGGGTCAGCAGGTGGCCAAGATGCTCGGAATGGCGAAAGCCGCTCTTGCCGCCCTTGTGGGCAAAATCGCTCTCGGGAATGGTGAGCGTCGCTTCGGACATCACATCGGCAACGCGCCGGTCGAACGCGGCGCGCAGCGACGCCGGATCGGGGGCGATCCCGGCCTCGGCCATGGCGTTGTCAACCTCATCCGCGACAAAGAACTCGCCGACATAGGGCCAGAGCAGGTCAAGCGCCGCCTGCATGCGACGATGGCTCTCGGACGTGCCGTCTCCGAGCCGGATCACCGTGTCGCCCGAACGCTCGACATGATAGGCGGCCTCCTTGACGGATTTGGCGGCAATCTCGGCGACGCGCGCTTCGCTGGACTGTTGCAGGGCGTCGAGCATCGCTATGTGCCAGGCATCAAACAGGAACTGGCGCATCATGGTCTGGCCGAAATCGCCATTCGGTTGCTCTGCCAGCAGGACATTGCGGAAATCCCAGGCATCGCGCAGCATGGCGAGATCGTCTGCGCTGCGCCCCTTGCCCTCGATTTCACCGGCGAGGCCAAGCCACATCTGGGTCTGTCCGATCAGGTCGAGCGCGGTGTTGGCCAGCGCGATATCCTCTTCCAGCACCGGCGCATGGCCGCACCACTCGCTGACCCGGTGACCCAGCACGAGGGTGTTGTCCCCCATTCGGCAGAGAAATTCGAAGAAGGCGGGATTGGACATCACATCGCCCCCACGTCTTCGGGGATGTCGTAAAAGGTCGGGTGCCGGTAGACCTTGGATTCCGACGGTTCGTAAAGCGGGCCCTTTTCCGACGGCGACGATGCCGCGATGTGCCGCGCTTCGACGGCCCAGATGCTGACGCCTTCGTTGCGACGGGTATAGACATCGCGGGCGTTCATGATGGCCATTTCGGCGTCCGGCGCGTGCAGGCTGCCGACATGGCGGTGGCTCATCCCGTGCTGACCGCGGATGAAGATCTCCCAAAGCGGCCATTCGTGGCGGCGCGGGGGCGTTTCACTGTCCGGGGTGTCGGGATATGCGGAGTTCGGAGAGCTCATTCTGCGGCGACCTTTCTGCTTGCGCGTTTCTCGGCATGGGCCAGCAGCCCGTCACGTACCCATTTTCCCTCGTCCCAGGCGTTGTTGCGCGCGGCGAGGCGTTCGGTGTTGCAGGGGCCGTTGCCCTTGAGCACGTCAAAGAACTCGGACCAGTCGGGTTCGGCAAAATCGTACCCGCCCTTTTCCTCGTTCCATGTCAGCGTGTCGTCCGGCACCGTCAGCCCGAGGAATTCGGCCTGCGGAACGGTCTGGTCGACGAACTTCTGACGCAGTTCGTCATTCGTGTTCATCTTGATCTTCCACGCCATGGACTGCGCGGAATGCACGCTGTCCTTGTCACTGGGACCAAACATCATCAGCGACGGGTACCAGAAGCGGTTGAGCGCATCCTGCGCCATCTTTTTCTGCGCAGGCGTGCCATTGGCCATCTTCATCATGATGTCATAGCCCTGACGCTGGTGAAACGACTCTTCCTTGCAGATGCGGATCATCGCGCGGGAATACGGGCCGAACGAGGTGCGTTGCAGCGGCACCTGATTCATGATCGCCGCACCGTCGACCAGCCAGCCGACCGCGCCCATATCGGCCCATGTGAGGGTGGGATAGTTGAAGATGGAGCTGTATTTCATGCGACCGTCGAGCAACATCTCGGTCAGCTCGTCGCGGGTGACGCCGAGCGTTTCGGCGGCGCAGTAGAGATAGAGCCCGTGCCCGGCCTCGTCCTGAACCTTGGCCAGCAGGATCGCCTTGCGTTCCAGCGTCGGCGCGCGGGTGATCCAGTTGCCTTCGGGCAATTGGCCGACGATCTCGGAATGGGCGTGCTGTCCGATCTGGCGGATCAGGTTCTTGCGATAGCCGGCGGGCATCCAGTCTTTGGGTTCGATCTTTTCACCGGCGTTGATGCGCTCCTGAAAGGCGCGCTCCTGCGGGTCCATCTCGTCCAGTGACTTGACCCCGCTACCGGTCGATTTCACCATCTGTGCATACATCTTCATACCTCATTTCGCGCGCGGTGTGCTGGCCGCCTGAGTCGAGCTTAGCATATTCGTCGGGTTGCCGGTATCGCCCGGTCCTGCGTCTCCTCGGTGGGTCGGATCAATGAAAACATTGCCGACCGCATGGTCGGTATATGCGGTCTGGTGATTCTTCGCAAGAAAAAGTTACGGAATATGAATTTTGACTGTTTTTTGTAACAATTCGGGAGCGTGACGGCGCCGGGTCACACAGGTTTCACATTCGCGGTCTAGGATGGATGGTCAGAGACATCGCTTCGCACCCGTGCAGCGCCAACGCGGGGAGAGAGGCCAGGTGAACACCATGTTTATCAAGCAACTGCCCCCGCAATGTGATTCCATCCGCAAGAGCGATGCGCGCAACCAGTTCGCGGCGTTGTGTTACCGCGTCATCGAAAACCGGGTCGAGGTGCTGATGATCACGACGCGGCGATCGAGGCGCTGGATCGTGCCAAAGGGCTGGCCGATGGATGGCATGACCCCTGCGGAATGCGCGGCGCAGGAAGCGTGGGAAGAGGCCGGCGTTCGCGGGGACATCCATGAGCGCTGTGTGGGCATGTTTTCGTACGGCAAGCTGATGGATACGGGCGACGTGGTTGCATGCCTTGCGATGGTGTACCCGGTTCGGGTCAGGGGGGTGTCGGATGACTTTCCCGAGGTAAACCAGCGTCGTCGCAAATGGTGCTCTCGCAAGAAGGCCGCGCGCTTGGTCATGGAGCCGGAGCTTGCGCGTATTCTGCGGGATTTCGATCCTCGATCTCTCGGATAAACCGCCTGCGGCTTGAAATCGCTGCTGTTGCGGATATTTAATGCCTGAGATCGTGACGAGGTACCGAATGATCCAGTACGCTCTGAAATGCGCGGAAGGCCACAGTTTTGACAGCTGGTTCCAGTCGGCCAGCGCCTTTGACAAGCTCATGCAGGCAGGAATGGTTTCCTGCGTGGTATGTGGCAGTTCGGACGTTGAAAAGGCCATCATGGCCCCGAGCGTGCAGAGCGCGCGCAAATCCGATGGGCGCCGTGCGCTTTCGGCCCCGGCCAGCCCGGCGGAACAGGCGCTTGCCGAATTGCGGCGGAAGGTCGAGGAAAACTCGGATTATGTCGGGATGAACTTTGCCGCCGAGGCCCGTGCGATGTACGAAGGCACCGCGCCCGCGCGATCCATATACGGTGAAGCCCGTATGGACGAGGCACGCAAGCTGCTGGAAGACGGTGTCCCGGTGGCGCCCTTGCCGTTCACCCCGAATCGCAAGACCAACTAGCCCGAGCAGGCCGATTTCGACGCGCCGGATAGGCGGTTTGTACACTTGCCCTTGGCAAACCCCTATCATATAGGCGGGCGAACTGACGGCTAAGGTGCACGGAAAGGCCCATCATGCCCGTACTTGTGATGAAATTCGGCGGAACCTCGGTTGCCAATCTCGACCGCATCCGGCGCGCGGCGAAACGCGTGGGTGTCGAGGTGGCCAAGGGGTATGATGTGATCGTCATCGTTTCTGCGATGTCCGGCAAGACCAACGAACTGGTGGGCTGGGTCGAGGAAACCTCGCCGCTGTTTGACGCACGTGAATATGATGCCGTGGTCTCGTCGGGCGAGAATGTGACCGCCGGGCTGATGGCGCTGACCCTGCAGGAAATGGATGTGCCCGCGCGCAGCTGGCAGGGCTGGCAGGTACCCTTGCGGACCACGGATGCCCACGCCAGCGCGCGGATCAAGGAGATCCCGACCGACAATATCAATGCCAAGTTTTCCGAGGGCATGCGCGTGGCGGTGGTTGCGGGGTTTCAGGGGATCGGCCCGGACGGACGCATCACCACGCTGGGCCGGGGGGGATCGGACACCACCGCAGTTGCCTTTGCCGCTGCGTTCGGTGCCGAGCGTTGTGATATCTATACCGATGTCGACGGCGTCTATACGACCGATCCGCGGATTACCGACAAGGCGCGCAAGCTGGACAAGATCGCCTTTGAGGAAATGCTGGAGCTTGCCAGTCTCGGCGCCAAGGTGTTGCAGACCCGTTCGGTCGAACTCGCCATGCGCTATAATGTCAGGCTGCGGGTGCTGAGCAGCTTTGAGGAACAATCCGACACGGCGGGAACGCTGGTCTGCGATGAGGAGGATATCATGGAATCCAAGGTTGTGGCCGGCGTGGCCTATTCCCGTGACGAAGCCAAGATGACGCTGTTGTCTGTCGCAGACCGTCCCGGCATTGCATCGACGATCTTTACCGCCCTGTCCGAGGCCGGCGTGAACGTGGACATGATCGTTCAGAACATCTCGGAAGAAGGCCGCACGGACATGACATTCTCCTGTCCGATCAATCAGGTGGCCCGCGCGGAACAGGCGATGGATGAGGCCCGCAAGGCGGGCGCGCTGAATTTCGCGGAATTGCTGGTCGACAAGGACGTGGCCAAGGTGTCCGTGGTGGGAATCGGTATGCGCAGCCACACGGGCGTTGCCGCCAAGATGTTCCGCGTGTTGTCCACCGAGGGGATCAACATCAAGGTCATCACAACCTCCGAGATAAAAATTTCGGTTCTGATCGACCGGAAATACATGGAACTTGCCGTTCAAGCCCTGCATGATGCCTTTGAACTGGACAAGGCGGCCTGAGCACGATCCGCTTGGGCTATCTGCTTGAGAGGAACTGAACCGGGCGCATGGTGGAACGGACCGAAACTGAAAGTCGCAAACTGCTCGGCCGGCTGCGCAATGCTATGGCCAACAACGTGGCCGGCCAGGCACGGCTGGACAAGATCACCCATCTGATTGCCGACAGCATGGGCACCGAGGTGTGCTCGGTCTATCTGTTCCGCGATGAAGAAACGCTGGAGCTTTGCGCGACCGAAGGTCTCGAGGCGGAAGCGGTCCACCAGACGCGGATGCGCCTGGGCGAGGGTCTGGTCGGTCGGGTGGCGCGCACCGGGACCATTGTCAACACACCGAACGCGCCCGCCGAAAAGGGGTTCCGCTACATGGCGGAAACCGGCGAAGAGCGGTATTCCTCGTTCCTTGGTGTCCCGATCCAGCGGTTGGGCGAAAAGCTGGGTGTGCTGGTCGTGCAATCCCGCGATGCGCGGGTATACACCGCCGACGAGGTCTACGGGCTCGAAGTCGTCGCAATGGTGATTGCCGAGATGACCGAACTGGGCGCCTTTGTCGGCGAGGGCGCGGCCCTGTCCGCGCGCCATCAGCAGCCGGTGCTGTTTCGCGGAACCACCGGTCAGGAAGGCGCAGCAGAGGGCCATGTCTGGCTGCACGAACCCCGCGTGGTGGTTGCCAATCCGATTGCCGATGATCCGCACCGCGAACTGGAACGCCTGCACGAGGCGATCGAACAGCTGCGCGTCGGCGTCGATGAGATGCTCGAAATGTCCCGCACGGGCGACAGCGAACAGCTGCAAGTTCTCGAAACCTATCGCATGTTCGCCAATTCCAAGGGATGGATGCGGCGTATGGAAGAGGACATCAGCCGCGGGCTCTCGGCCGAAGCGGCTGTCGAGAAAGAGCAATCGCAGGCCCGTGTGCGCATGTCGCAGGTGACCGATTCCTACCTGCGCGAACGGTTGAGCGATCTTGACGACCTGTCAAATCGCCTGCTGCGCATCCTGACGGGGCAGGGGCGCGAGACCGGCGCGGAAATGCCGCCCGATCCGATCCTGGTCGCGCGCAATGTCGGGCCGGCGGAACTTCTCGAATACGGACGCAGCCTGCGCGGCATCGTGCTTGAAGAGGGTGCCGTGGGCAGCCATGCGGCCATCGTCGCGCGGGCGCTCGCGATCCCCTTGCTGGTCCATGCCGGGCGGATCACCACCGAGGCGCTGAACGGCGACCATATCATGGTGGACAGCGATCAGGGCGTGGCCCATCTGCGCCCGGACGACAATGTCGTCACCGCGTTTCGTGACAAGATCGCGATGCAGGCGGATGCCCAGGAACGCTATGCTTCGATTCGCAACAAGCCCGCGACGACCGAGTGTGGCGAGACGATTGAAATGCTCATGAACGCGGGCCTGATGGCCGACCTGCCGTCGCTCGAAGGGTCCGGCGCCGAAGGGGTCGGGCTGTTCCGGACCGAACTGCAATTCCTGATCCGCAACCAGATGCCCAAGCGGACCGAGCTGGCCGAGCTGTATTCGCGGGTGTTGGATTCGGCACATGGAAAACGGGTGGTGTTCCGGACGCTGGACATCGGATCGGACAAAGTTCTGCCCTACATGAAGCCGAATGACGAACCCAACCCGGCCCTGGGCTGGCGTGCGATCCGCGTCGGGCTGGACAAGCCGGGCGTCATGCGAATGCAGTTGCAGGCGCTGATCCGGGGGGCCAATGGCCGTCCGCTGTCGATCATGTTTCCCTTCATCGCGCAGTTCGAGGAATACCGCGCGGCGCGGGCCGAGGTCGACAAGACCATCGCGCGGGAAGAGCGGCTGGGACATGTGCTGCCCGAGACGCTCGAGGTCGGGGCAATGCTCGAAACGCCCTCGATGGTGTTTGCGCCCGAGGCGTTTTTCGAAGAGGTCGAATTCCTCTCCATCGGAGGCAATGATCTCAAGCAGTTCTTCTTTGCCGCCGACCGCGAGAACGAGCGTGTGCGACGGCGTTACGATACCCTGAATGTCAGCTTCCTGAGTCTGATCGAGCGGATCGTTGAACGCTGTGCCCGAACCGGCACCCGGCTGAGTTTCTGCGGCGAAGACGCTGGCCGGCCGATCGAGGCGCTATGCCTCGCCGCCATCGGCATCCGGTCCCTCTCGATGCGCCCGGCCTCCATCGGCCCCGTCAAGAGCCTCTTGCGCCGCTCCAACCTCGAAGAGGTGCGCGACGTCATCACCGTAGCGCGTGAAAACGGCGAGCAAAGCGTGCGCCCCGCCGTCATGGAACTCCTGAGGAACCGCGCCGCAGGCCGCCCCGTCGGGAACGCACCCGGAACGACGTCAACGTCATAGGCCTGATTTTCCGAACGAGCTTTCAGGTGAATGCCAACCAGCCTCGGTTCGGATAGTAAACCGATTTTATATGACGCGCCGAACTTGTGCAACTCGCTGAGAACAATCAAAAGGTCGTTATACTGGATCTTAAAGCGCTATGCGTTTGATCTGAATCGATAAGGGGATTCACAGGAGGCCATTTGTTTGATTCACTTCTTTCTGGAGGTGGATCATGGGCAAGCCTTACTCTTTAGAGCGTTCTGCATTTACGTTGCATCGGGGGCTTTCCATGGGGGCCTGATTGTGATTCATCCTTTTCAGGAGGATCGCACCATGCCTGCACCGCTTTCGCTTGATATTCGCCGACGCTTTCAACGCTGTATCGAGGATGGCCTGAGTGGCCGGGAGGCGGCGCGTCGGCTGATGATCTCGCCCGCGACGGGTGCGCGATTGGCGAGACGGGTCCGCTCAGGCGAACGAGATCCTGAAGAAGGCGAGCGCTTATTTTGCCCAGGCGGAGCTCCACCGCCAGTTTCGCAAATGACTGCCTTCATTGACGAATTCCGGGAGGAGTTCAGGGTCGAGCCGATCTGCCGCGTGCTGCCGATCGCCCCTTCCACCTATCACGCACAGAAGGCAATTGCCCGGGAACCCTCCCTCGCATCCAGGCGGGCGCGGCGGGACCTGGAGTTGAAGAACGAGATCCACAAGATCTGGTCTGAGAACCGCAAATTCTACGGCGCTCGGAAGATCTGGCATGTCCTGAAGCGCGGCAACTTGGCCGCCGCGCGCTGCACCGTGGAGAGATTGATGCGTGAGATGGGGCTGCAGGGTGTCGTGCGCGGCAAGAAGACCGTCACGACAAATCCCGACACCGCGAGGCCCTGCCCAGACGACAAGGTCAACCGCGCGGTCCATGCCGATCGGCCAAACCGGCTCTGGGTGTCAGATTTCACATATGTGCCGACCTGGTCGGGCACCGTCTACGTCGCTTTCGTGATCGACGTTTTCGCGCGGCGGATTGTGGGTTGGCGTGTATCCAACTCGATGACAACCCAGTTCGTACTCGATGCGCTCGAGCAAGCGCTTTGGCAGAGAAAGCCTCTTGGAAACAAGAGCTTGAGCCATCACTCGGACCGCGGATAGCAATACCTATCCATCAGGTATACCGAGCGGCTGGCCGAAGCTGGTATTGAACCATCGGTCGGCAGTGTCGGGGATTCCTACGACAATGCCCTCGCCGAGACGATTAACGGTCTCTACAAAACCGAGTTGGTTCATCGCCAGGGCCCTTGGCGCAACAGGCAGGATCTGGAAATGATGGTGTGGATGGCTCCCCCGACGGCATCGCAATGTGCCATGCTGGTGCTGTCAAAGGACCAACAAAGGAATGGGAGCCATCCACATGGAGATTACAACACTCGGGATCGATATCGCCAAGTC